>JBJTDB010000029.1:0-16132 GCA_046092145.1 Planctomycetia bacterium
GGATGGCGAGGCGATCGAGAGCCGGATGGTCACCCGCCGCGTCGAGGCGGCCCAGAAGAAGGTCGAGGAGCGGAACTTCGAGGTCCGGAAAAATCTCCTCGAATACGACGAGGTGATGGACGAGCAGCGGAAGCGGGTCTACGGCTTCCGGCAGCGGATCCTCGACGGCCACCCCTGCCGCGACCTGATCATGGAGATGGTCGATCGGCAGATCCACGAAAACATCGGCACGGTCCTCGACCGCGACTACGGCCCGCAGACCTACGCCCTCTGGGCGGCGGGCCAGCTCTCGTGCGAACTCGAGGGGAAGGATTTCCGCGGCATGTCGCCGGAGGAGGCGGAGCGGCTTGCGATCGACGAGGCGACCCGCCAATCGGAAGCGCAAATTTTCGACGCCGTCGAGGAGAATCTGCCGGAGGGCGAAGACGAGACCGAGTGGAACTGGTCGGCCCTGGCCTCGTTCGCCAACGCGCGGTGGAAGCTTTCGGTGACCGAGCGGGATCTGAAGCGGGTGGGCCGCAGCGGTGTCGCCGAGTTTCTGCAGGAACGGGCCCGCGAGGCGATCCAGAAGATGGACCTCGACGAGGGACGCCGGTTTCTGGCCCCCGATTTCGGCATCGCAAGCGCCCGCGGCTGGACGGAATGGCGGTTTGGACAGCCGCTCGAGCAGGGGCCCGCGTCGGCAGGGTCCGACGACGGCCACGACGTGGAAGCCTTCAAGGCGGCGGTGCGCCGCACGGCCCGGGAGGTCTACGCCCGTCGCGACGCACAGTATGGCGATGCGATGCCGCGGATGGAGCGGGCCGTGGTGCTGCAGATCCTCGACAACGCCTGGAAGGATCATCTCCTGGCGATGGACCACCTGCGGTCGAGCGTGGGGCTTCGCGGCTACGCGCAGGTCGATCCGAAGGTCGAGTACAAGCGGGAGGGAATGCGGACGTTCGATCTCATGTGGCGGGGCATCGACGAGCGGGTGGTGGACATCGTCTACCGGATCGAGCAGGTCGAGAGCGATGAGATGCGGAGCGCCTTCAAGGAGACGGCTGCCATTCACGAGCAGGCGCCGACCGCGACGCTCCCCGCATCCGCTGATCAGCCGTCGGCCGATCAGCCGGCATCCGACGCGGCGATCGAGCCGATCCGCAACTTCGGCCAGAAGGTCGGCCGCAACGACCCGTGCCCCTGCGGCAGCGGAAAGAAGTTCAAAAACTGCTGCGGCAAGTCGAGCAGCGTCGCGGCAGGATAACGGCCCGCCACGAACGGCAGCCGGGAGGCCTAGGTGCTGCTGAACGCCCTCTACCTCGTTCTTGCCGCCCTCGCCCTCCCATGGGTGGCATGGCGACGATGCTCCGGCGGACGGCCGGTTGCATCGCCCTGGGCGCGGTTCACCGGCGGCATCGCCGCGATGCCTCGGTCCGATGCCCGGCGGATCTGGATGCACGGGGTGAGCGTGGGGGAGGTGCAACTGCTCGCGGGGCTGGCAGACGAGATTTGCTCGCAGGCATCGGCCGCGGGCCGCTCCATCGAGTGCGTGATCTCGAGTTCCACGACGACGGGCCTCGACGTCGCAGCACGGCGATTCGGCGAGGACCGCACGTTTCCCTGCCCTCTTGATTTCACCTGGGCAGTCCGCCGCGTGTTCGACGTGGTGCGGCCCGACATGCTCGTCCTCGGGGAACTGGAACTGTGGCCCAACCTCCTGGCCGCTGCCGATGCCCTGGGCATCCCGATCGTCATCGTCAACGCCCGCATGAGCGAGCGGAGCTTTCGCGGCTACCGACGGATCGCCCCGCTCGTGCGGCGGATGCTCGGCCGCACGAGCCTCGTGAGCGCGCGATCGCAGGACGATGCCGACCGCTTCTCCGCGCTTGCCGCGCCGACGGTCGTCACGGCCGGCTCGATGAAATTCGACGGCGTGCGGGGGGATCGGTCGGATGCCAACGTGCTCCGACTGGCGCGGCTGGCAGGCATCCCCGATGACGCAACCGTCTTCGTCGCCGGGAGCACCCAGGCTCCGGAGGAACGGCTGGCCCTCGAGGCGTTCTGCGATCTGGCCGACGCCCATCCTCGGCTTCGGCTCTTGATCGTGCCGAGGCACGTCGAGCGGGCGGATGACATCGCGTCGCTGATCGAGGCGACCGGGCTTGCGTGGCAGCGGCGAAGCCGACTCGATGCGGAGGGCCCCGATCCCCACGCGCGGATCCTGCTGGTCGATACGACCGGTGAACTCGGCTGGTGGTGGGGCACGGCCGCGATCGCCTTCGTCGGAGGCAGCCTCGACGGGAAGCGGGGCGGCCAGAACATGATCGAGCCGGCCGCCTACGCCGCCGCGGTCGCCTTCGGCCCACACACGCGCAACTTCAAGGACGAGGTCCGGCTCCTGCTCGAAGCCGGTGCGGCCGAGCAGATTCACTCGGGTGCGGAATTGACCGGCTTCGTCCGCCGCTGCCTCGACGACCGGTCCTTCACCGCCGACCGCGGCCGCCGCGCCGCCGCGCTCGTCGCCTCGCAGCGTGGTGCCAAGGCCGCCACGGCGAGGTTGATCCTCCAACGGCTCGGGCCACCGGTGCCATGAGTTGCCGTTTTTGGGCGGTTCCCGGATAATCCGCCCACCGTATTCGGGCGGGTTCGCTCCCGCCTCCTGACACCCTTCGTCTTCCTTTTCACGCGCGAGGCTTTTCCGTGGCACGAGGCAAATTTCTCTTCACCAGTGAGTCGGTCAGCATGGGCCATCCGGACAAACTCGCCGATCAGATCTCCGACGGCGTGCTCGATGCCTACCTGGCGCAGGACCCTCGCAGCCGCGTCGCCTGCGAGACGATGGTGACGACGGGGCTTGCCGTCGTGGCGGGTGAGATCACCTCGCGGGGCACGATCGACTACCAGCAGGTGGTCCGCGACGTGATCCGCGACGTCGGCTACACCGACGATGAGATGGGCATCGCGGCCGACACTTGCTCCGTCCTCGTGGCCGTGGGCAAGCAGTCGGGCGACATCGCGATGGGCGTCAACGAGGACGAGGCGAAGGGCAAGGACATCGGCGCCGGCGACCAGGGGCTCATGTTCGGCTATGCCTGCAACGACACCCCCGAACTGATGCCGCTCCCGATCGCCCTCTCGCACCGGATCCTCAACCGGCTGACCGAGGCGAGGAAGAAAGGCCATGTCGATTGGCTGCGGCCCGACTCCAAGAGCCAGGTGACGATCGAATTCGAGGGGCATCGCCCCGTCCGCGTCGATACGGTCGTCGTCTCCACGCAGCATGCGCCGCACGTCTCCAACGACGAGATCCGCGACTACGTGATCCGTCAGATCGTGCAGCCGGAACTGCCGAAAGGCCTCGATACGTCGAACATCACCTACCACATCAACCCGACCGGCCGGTTCGTCGTGGGCGGCCCGCACGGCGACTGCGGCCTCACCGGCAGGAAGATCATCGTCGATACCTACGGCGGATGGGGACGGCACGGTGGCGGCGCCTTCTCGGGCAAGGATCCGACGAAGGTCGATCGCAGCGCCGCCTACATGGCCCGCCACGTCGCGAAGAACATCGTCGCCTCCGGGCTGGCGGACCGCTGCGAGGTGCAATTGGCCTATGCCATCGGTGTCAGCGACCCTGTGAGCGTGCGGGTCGATACCGAGGGGACCGGAAAGATTTCCGACGAGCGGCTGTGCGAGCTGGCTCGGGAATTCTTTCCGCTCACGCCCCGCGGCATCATCGACGCGCTCGATCTGCGACGGCCGATCTTCCGTCGGACCGCCGCAGGAGGCCATTTCGGCCGCGACGAGTTCTCGTGGGAGAAGACATCGCGGGCGAAGGAACTCGCCAAGGCGGCCAACGGCGCCGTGGCGGTGGGCTGAACCGCGGCAGGAGCCTTTCCGTTCCCGTGTCGGCCGCCTTCCACCATGCCGGGCTCGCTCCGGGCCGACGCGGCCTCGATGGCCTTGCGCTCGAGCGGGCGATCCTGGCCGTGGCATCGGCGGGGGCCGGCTGGCTGGCGATGGCCTGCGGATTGGTGCTCGTGCTGCGTCGGTTCGCCGGCGGAGTGACGGCGAACCCCGGCTCATCGGCGCTCGCGCTGATCTGCATCGTCGGTGGGCTTCTGGTCGTCGTCGGTGACCTCGCGGCGAGGGCCGCATCGACCCGGCGGCGGTTCGCATCCCGCGTGGGCCTGGTGCTGGCAGTCGCAGCCACGGCGCTCCCACTCCCACAGGGCGACCGCGTCGGCGCCGTCATGGCCGTCACGTCACTTGCCTTTGCAGGCGGCGTGCTTGCCGAGCCCTGGATCCGCCGGCAACGCAGGCGGCCTGTCCGCGTGGTGGCTCCTGAGATCGCGGCGGCCCCGGCACCGCCAGCCATCGCCCCGTCGCCGGCCATTGCCCCGGCGTCGGCCGTCACTCCGGTCATGCCCGATCGTCTTCTCACCGGTGAGGACGGACGTCTGGTGCAGCACCTCGAGCGATTCCTCAGGGCCGACGGCACGGAGTGCGTCCGTGGGCGGCTCTTTCTCGCGGTTCCGGCCGGCGTGCGATCGGCATCGGGGCATGTCGGCTTCTGCCCGCCGTTCGCCACGACGCCGACGGCCGACGTGAGCACCGCCTATGATGAGGTGGAGGCGATCGTCGTCGCGGCCGACATTCTGCCCTGGGGCATCCGCGTCGAATGCCGGCTCGATGAGCCTGCCGACGAAGCCTTCGAGATTCCGATCGACCTTTTCGCATCATCGCCGCCGTCGCCGGCGGCTCCCCCGACGCCCTGAGCCTCGCCTTCCATGGCCCGCTGGCCCGAACATCTCTGGACGACGGTCTTCACCTACGGCGTGATCTTCATCGGCTTCCCGCTCTTGTGCCTGCTCTTCTGGTCGTGGGTGCGCGGATGACGGCTGCGACCATGCCCCCCGGCATTCCCGCCGACATTGCCCGCCATCTGACGGCCGCCGGTCAGGAGCATGTGGTGGCCTGGTGGGGCACGCTCGACGCGACCGCCCGCGCCGGCTTGCTCGAACAGCTGCGGTCGATCGACTGGGATCTCGTGGATCAGCTGCGGCGGCGCATTCTGGATCGACGAAACGGCGAGCCACGCGCGGCTGCGGATCATCGACTCGACGACGCCATCACGCCGCCGTGCCTTCGGCTCCGCGATGGGGCCAACCCCATCGCCCCTGACGAAGCCCGGGCATGCGGCGCCGCGTCGCTGGCCGCCGGCAGCGTCGGAGCGATCCTCGTGGCGGGAGGCCAGGGCTCGCGACTGGGCTTCGACGGCCCCAAGGGCATCCACGCGATCGGCCCGGTGTCGGGTGCCAGCCTCTTCGAGATCCTGCTCGGCAAGGTGGCGGCGGTTCGCCGTCGGTACGGCAGGCCGGTGCCACTGGCCATCATGACCAGTTCCGCGACCGACGCAGCCACCCGCGAGTTTCTCTTGCGTCACGACTGGTGTGGCCTCTCCGCGGACGACATCCTCATCTTCCGCCAGCACGACCTTCCGGCCCTCGACGACACCTCGGGCGATCTCCTCCTCGACGCCCCGGGCCACCTCGCGACGGCTCCCGACGGCCACGGCGGAATGCTCACGGCACTCGCCGAGTCCGGCGGGCTCGACTGGTTCGCGACCCGCGGCATCGAGCAGATCGTCTCCTTCCAGGTCGATAATCCGCTCGCCCTGCCGCTCGATGCGGAGTTTCTGGGCTACCACCTGCTGACGCGGTCGGAGTTCACCCCCCAGGTGGTTCCGAAGACCGATCCGACGGAACGGGTCGGCGTGGTCGTGTCCACCGGCGGGGTCGCGCGGATCGTGGAATACAGCGATCTGCCTGAAGGGCTCGCGGCGGCGAGGCTCCCCGATGGCCGGCTGCGATTCCACGCCGGCAGCATCGCCGTACATGCCTTCACGACGGAATTTCTCACGCGGTGTGCCGGCCGGCGCGACGCGATCCCGCTGCACATGGCCCACAAGGCGGTGCCGTTCATCGACTCCGCCGGCGCGCGGGTCGCGGCCCGGTCCCCCAACGCCTTCAAGTTCGAACGGTTCATCTTCGACATCATGCCCCTTGCCGACCACGTGACACTCGTCGAGGTCGATCCAGGGGAAGGCTTCGCGCCGCTCAAAAACGCCGAGGGCGCCGCCACCGACACGGCCTTCCAGGTCGCCGCCGCGATGGTGAGGCAGGCCCGTCGCCTGCTGGCGGCGGCGGGTGTCGGCGTGGCCGATGGTGTCGCCGTCGAACTCGCGGCCGACCGGATCATCGATGCTTCCGACGTGGCGGGGCTTTTCCCGGCCGGCTTCATCATCACCACTCCCCAGGTCGTTGGTGGCCGCTAGGCCGCGAAACCAGCCTCAGTTTCAACGCCCCTCGAGAAAGGAACCTTACAGTGCTGCACGCGATCGTGATGGCCGGTGGATCCGGCACCCGTTTCTGGCCCGCCAGCAGGGCCGGCCTCCCCAAGCAGTTTCTGCCGCTGGCCGGCGACTCGACGCTGCTGGAAGACACGGTCGCCCGGCTCGAGGGGCTCGTGCCGCCGGAGCGGATGATGGTGGTGACATCCGCCCGACTGCTCGATGCCGCCCGACGCCAAACGCCGCGGATTCCGGCGGAGGGAATCGTGGGCGAACCCTGCAAGCGAGACACCGCCCCGTGCATCGGCCTGGCGGCGCTGCTCGTGTCGCGACACGATCCCGACGCCACGATGGCGGTGATGCCGTCGGATCACGTGATCCGGCCGGCGGAGAAGTTCCGCGATGCGATCGCACTGGCGGCCGACCTCGTCGCATCGGCCCCGGGGAGGCTCGTGACATTCGGCATCAAGCCGACCTATCCGGCCGAGAGCTTCGGCTACATCCAAGCCGGCGAACCGCTCCCCCTGCCCGCCGGCGCGCCGGTCGTCGCGGCCGTCCACCGGGTCGCGAGTTTTCGGGAAAAACCTCCGGCGAGCGTGGCGAGGGAGTATCTTGCGGCCGGCACCTACCTCTGGAATGCCGGCATCTTCGTCTGGAAGGCGCGAACGATCCTCGATGCCCTCGCCGCGCACCAGCCCGACTGCCTCGCCCATTTGAAGACGATCGTCGCCGCCTGGGGAACGCCCTCGCAGGACGAGGTCTTCGCCCGCGAATTCGCCGCCATCAAGGGGATCTCGATCGATTACGCCGTTCTCGAGAAGGCGACCGACGTGGCCGTGATCGAGGCCCCGTTCTCGTGGGATGATCTCGGAGGCTGGTCGGCCGTGGCCCGGCAGCGGGGGGCCGATGCGGCGGGCAACACCGTCGTCGGCCGCCATCTCATGATCGATTCGACCGGGACGATCGTGCATACCGACGACAGCCATCTGGTCGTCACGCTCGGCCTCGAGGATATGCTTGTGGTGCACACGCCCGACGCGACGCTCGTGGCGAGCCGGGCCCACGAGGAGTCGGTGCGGAAGGTCGTCGCCGAAATCGAAAAACGCGGATGGTCCGAGCATCTCTGAACACGACCGGTGACTTCCGGGCCCTCCCCGCGGTGGAGTCGCCATGACCACGGCAGCGCCATCGCTTCCACCGGGACGCGTCGCCGGAATCGACTACGGCCGGCGGCGGATCGGCGTCGCCATCTGCGATGCGGAACGGATCCTCGCCAGCCCGTTGTGCGTTCACCAGACCATCGGCGACAAGGAGGCCGACGCCCGCTTCTTCCGGCGACTCGTGGCCGACGAGGCGATCGTCGGCTTCGTCGTGGGCGTGCCGTACCATGCCGACGGTTCCGACAGCAAAATGTCGGTCGAGGCGGAGCGATTTGGCCGATGGCTCGGCGAGACGACCGGCCTGCCCGTCGTCTTTCATGACGAGCGGTATTCCTCGCGCGAGGCCACCGGCCTGCTCGCCGGAGTCGGCCTCACCCGTGGCCGAAAGAAGGAGCGATTCGACGCCGTCGCCGCCCACGTCGTGCTCTGCTCGTGGCTGGAATCCCAGGCGGCGGGCAGATCCGACGACCGGCGTGAGGCTCTCGACGACTGATGGCGATCCCCCTCCCAACGCCCCGTTCCGACGCTCCTGCGCGGCTCGTCGTCGGCTGCGGCTATCTTGGCACGCGGGTCGCCGAACGCTGGCTGGCGGCGGGATGCCGGGTGCATGCGATCACCCGCAGCCCCTCCCGAGCGACCGACCTCGCGGCCCGCGGCATCGAGCCGATCATCGCCGATGTCACGCGGCCGGAGACCTGCCGCGACCTCCCCGACGTGGCCACGGTGTTCTGGGCCGTCGGCTTCGATCGCTCGGCCGGCACGTCCTTCCGGGAGGTGCATGTCGATGGCCTCGCCCGGCTGATCGACGCCCTCCCCGGCCGCCCGCGGATCATCCTCTCCAGTTCGACGGGCGTGTGGGGGACCGACGGCGGCGAGATCGTCACCGAAACGACACCGCCGGAGCCCGTCCGCGACGCGGGGCGAGTCCTGCTCGAGGCCGAGTCGATCCTCCACGGCCGCGCCCCCGGTCGCAGCACGGCCCTGCGATTCGCCGGCCTGTATGGCCCAGACCGCCTGCCACGGCTGGAGGATGTGAAGGCCGGCCGGCCGATCGCCGCCGATCCCGACAGCTGGCTCAATCTGATCCATGTGGACGACGCCGCCGCGGTCGTCTGCGCGATCGCCGAGGCGGCCGCCCCCAAGCCCCTCTATGTCGTTTCCGACGGCACGCCGCTTCGAAGGCGGGACTGGTATGCCCGACTGGCCGAAGCCTCGTCGAGCCCGGCTCCGACCTGGGATTCGACGGCAGCTCGATCGCGCGGCGGCAACAAGCGGGTCGATCCGGGATTGCTGTTTCGCGACATCCCGATCAGGCTCGGGCACCCCGACGCGCTAGCGGCAATCGCCGACCTTGTACGACACAAGTAGATCGAACTACGGAATTGCCGGAACGGCTCTGGCCCGCTGTGCCTCGACGGACTGATCGGCGCGGGCGAGGCCGGCAGTGCCCCCCGCGAGCGCCTTGAGGTAGTCGATCGTGACGTCCATTGCCTCGTCGAAGTAGTAGTCGCGGTTCACGACCGGCCGCCGGGCCTCGGCCTCTTCCTGCTTCTTCTCCTCGTCATCGGCCGCCTTGCCCTCGTTCCACTGCCGGGCGAACTCCGATTCCACGAGCGAGATCGTCTTCTCCTCCCGTCGCTTCTTGTACTGGGCGATCTCGCGGTCAACCTTCACGAAATCCTTGTTGGACGCCACGCGGGCCTTCGAACGCTCGCGGATCGCGGCGAGCATGTCGTCGTTCACGCGGCCGGTCCCGTTGAAATCAGCCTTCGGGACCTTGTCGAAAACGATGGCATGATCGAGATCCGACTCCCCGACCGGCAGGTGGGAGGTGATGCTCGGAAGCTCGACGTCGCTCTTGACCCCCTCCATCTGCGTGCTGGCGCCACTGGGGCGGTAGAACTGCTGCATCGTGATCTTGATCGCTCCGAGCGACGGGGCGTTGGGGAGCCTCTGGAACAGCTGCCGCCCCAGATCGAGCAGGGTCTGGACGGTCCCCTTTCCATGCGTCGAGGTATCACCGATGACGAGGCCACGACGGTAATCCTGGATGGCACCGGCCACGATTTCGCTGGCACTGGCGCTGAACTTGTTGATCAGCACGACGAGCGGCCCATCCCAGGTGACGCCCGGATCCTCGTCGTCGTACTGCTGCACCCGCTTGTCGGCATCCTTGATCTGCACCACCGGTCCGGTGTCGATGAAGAGGCCCGTCAGCGAGATCGATTCGGGGAGCGATCCGCCACCGTTGTTCCGAAGATCGAGCACGACGCAATCGACCCCCTTCTGTTTGAACTCCTCCAGGATTCGCTGGCAGTCCCGCGTGCTGCTCTTGTAATCGGCCTGCCCCTGACGGGCTCCGGCCATGTCCATGTAGAAACTCGGGAGATTGATGACGCCGAGTTTGTAGGGGGTGCCGTCGGCCTTTCGGCCCTGCTCGATCACCTCGCCACGGGCCTCCGAATCCTTGAGTTCGATCTTGGCGCGGACGATGTCGTAGACCTTGGGAGCGGTCTCGCCGACCGGAATCACCTTGAGCCGCACCACCGTCCCCCGCTTGCCGCGGATCAGCTTCACGACCTCGTTGAGGTTCGTATCGACGACATCGACGAGATCCCCGTCGGCACCCTGCCCCACGCCGACGATGCGGTCCTTTTTCTTGAGTCGGCCGTCTTTGTCGGCAGCCCCGCCGGGGACGAGCTCCGCGACGGTGGTGTAGCCATCCTCGCCCTTGAGCGACGCCCCGATGCCGTCGAGCTGCAGACGCATGCCGATCTCGAAGTTCTCGAGCGTGCCGGGCGACATGAAGCTCGTGTGCGGATCGAGACTGCTCGTCAGCGACGACAGATACATCTCCAAAAGCTCATCGGAGGTCATCTGGTGCATCCGCTTGGCGAAACTGCCGTAGCGGCGGAGGAGCCTGTCCTTCGCCTCCTGGTCGGAGGTTTTCTCCATCTTCTGCACGAGCAGGTCGTATTTGATCCGCTTCCGCCAGATATCTTCGGCTTCAGCCTCGCTCGCCGCCCACGACGTCTGCTTGCGGTCGATGACGATTGATTCCTGTTTCGTGAAGTCCTGCGGGGTCGCGACGAGCCGCTCGATGAGCGGCATCCGCGAATCGACCCTTTGGAGAAAACGCTCGAACACCTCGTAGGCGAACGAGACGTCGCCCCGTTTGACGAAGTCGTCGAGGAGATCCCGCTTCTGGGAGAATCCGTCGATGTCGGACTGCAGGAAATAGACCTTCATCGGGTCGAGCGACTCGAGGAACACGTCGAACCACCGACGGGCGATGGCATCGTCGATCGGGTGACGCAGAAAGTGCTCCCGCTCGAGATAGCTTCGCACGGCCAGTGTGATCTGCCGGTCGTTCGGTCCCGGCTTCGGGGCGCCGGCCGGAGCAGCCGGCACGATGGCGGGCGGCTGCTCGGCACGCCCCGGCAGCATGACGAGCATCGCTGCGGCGACCACGAAGGCTGAAACCAGTCGGACTGGACCGCCGGCACGGTGGCCGGCGACGTGGCTCATACTGCTCTGCATCGCGTACATGCTCCGATGGGTTCGACGACTGTGTACGGCCGACGGTCCCTTCGGCTCATCGTCTCCCGCACCATCCCATTGTGCCGATTCAGCCCGCTTCTGGCGAGAGATTCTTTGCGGCGGAAAACAGGGCACCATGGCGGCCGGTTCCGGCAGTGGCATCGATCGCCCGATCGACGATCGCCCGGCCGACCTGTCGGTCCGCCCCGAGCCGGGACACTTGGATCCATTCGATCTCGGGATACGCGATGCGGCACCGCAAGACGGCCGCCGTCACCTGATCCTCGACATGGCCTTGAAAGAGGATGTGCGGCTGCACGACCACCCGCCGCGGATGGCCGGCGGCTGCCGCCTCGAGCGACTCCGCGAGCGTCGGCCTGGCGGCCGCCACGAACCCGATCTCCAGCCGCGCGCCCGCCATTCCGCCATCAGCCAGCGTGGCCTCCGCGAACTCGCGAAACTGATCCACTGCATCGGGAACGCTCGACCCACGCCCCACCATCACGAGCACGGTGTCGTTCATGGGAATCGCGACGAGACCTGCGAGCGATTCCCGTCGCCTCGCTCGCGCGAGCTCGACGACGGCGGGATGGCAGCCAAGGGCCGCCGACTGAACCGCGGTCATCCCTCGGCGATCGACGGCCGCGAGCACCGCCTCCGGCACGTCACGAACGGCATGGCCGGCCGTAAAGAGCAGGAGCGGCGCCACCACCACCCGCCGACAGCCGCGGTCGGCGAGAGCCTGCACCGCATCGTCGATCGTCGGACCGATCACCTCGAGGAACCCAAGCTCCACCTGCCTGCCCGGGAGCAGCCCGGCAACCGCCTGGGCCATGGCCCGGGTCTCCTGGGCCCCCACCGGATCGGCGGTGCCATGGCCCACGACCAGGAGCCCCACCCCGTCCGATTCCCCAAATGGCCCGGCTTCACCGGGGGACATCGTCATCTCGGGGATTCGAGAGGGGGTCACCATGGCATCGCTCCGTGGGCATCGCTCCGTGGACAGGCCACCGCCCGTTCGCGGATTCCTGGAAAGCATCTTATAGTAATGGATGTTCGGAGCAGTGGTTCGACATCGCCCTCGTTTCGAAACACCCGCATTCGCCCTCCCGCCTCAGCCGTGTCGACCGATCATCTCTCCGTGACAGATGGGTCCCCGGACCGCCCGCCTTCCGCCGCGCTGATGCTGCGGATCGCCGGACGGCAGGGACCGACATTCGCACTGCGGATCAACGCGGACACCACGCTCGGCCGCGCCGCCGATGCGGGCATCGTGGTCGCCGACCGGCTGGCGAGCCGGGCCCATGCTGCCGTGCGATTCGATGCATCGACCCGTCGGTGGGTTCTGCGGGATCTCGGCAGCCGCAACGGCACCTGGCTCGATGGCAAACAGATCACCTCGGCACCGCTGAGCGATGGAGCCACGGTCAGGATCGGCACGTCCGAACTCGTCTTCCGGCAGTTTGCGGCGACGACGACCGAGCCGCCGGTTGATGCGGGACGGTTCGTCCGCTGCGGCCCCGTCGCACAGCTCGAAGGCAGCGTGCTCCGCCGCGCCTCGGCCGGTTCGACCGACGATGCCCGACGGCCCATGCTCCTCTATCAGGCGAGCATCCGCCTGCTCACGTCGCGTTCCGTGCGGGAGGTGATCGGCACGACGCTCGAACTGGCCGCCCAGCACTGCGGCACCAAGGGAGTGGGCTGGTTCAAGGTGCATGCGGCGGAACGGCTCGAGCCGCTGTGTGTCGTTCCTCCAGGCAGCCCTCTCACCCGTCTGCTCGGTGACTCGACGCGGCGGCTGGTGGCGGTCGAAGGCAATGCGGTCTGGATCGCCGATGCGACGACCGGCCCGGACGCTGAGGAACACGAGATCGCATGCGTTCCGATCGTGGAAGGGGGCCGCGTGCATGCCGCCCTCGCGGCCATGGCCGCCAAGGGGGCGCTTCGGACTGCAGACTTCGATTTTCTCGTGGCGCTGGCGAGCCTGGCCGCCGCCGCCTGCGCAGGCCATGCCGAGCCGTCGAGCCCTCCGATGCGAGACGAGCCGCCGGCCGCGACAGGGGATCTCGCGTCACTGCAGACGGTCGATCTCGACGTCAGCGATGACCATGACAACGGCCTCGACTCCGGCGCGGGCACGATCACGCTCGACGAGGCCGCCGTGGCGCAACTCGGCATCGCCCGGAACGATGGGCCGGCCGGCGACTCGCCCCAGGAGCGAACTCGCATCGAGTCGTTCGTAGCCGAGATTCCGATGCTCAAGCTCGACCAGTGGCAACGGATGCTCGTGGTCGAGGCCCTCCGCAGGGCCGGCGGCAGCGTGCCGGGGGCCGCCGCCGAACTGGGCATCAGCCGGACGCTTCTCCACCGCCAGCTCGAGCGGTATGGCCTGATCCGCTGACCCGCGTAGCCCGCGGGAGCAGGGCGGCGACGGCCAGCAGCACCACGACGGCGGCGACGAACGGGAGCGTGCCGGAGGCATGGAGCGAAAAGAGCACCGATCCGAGAAAGGGTCCGAGAATCCTGCCGAGCGACGCAAACGACTGGTTTACGCCCAGCACCTCTCCCTGCCGCTCGGGATCGGCACTCCGCGAAATCAGCGCCGACACCGACGGATTGACGAAGGCGAATCCGACGACCGCCACCGAGGCGACGACGAAGAACATTGTTTCGAGGAATGACGGCGATCCGCCCGGCCCGTGCCGATGGACCATCGCCGCCACCAGCCCGAGCCCCCCGAGGCCGAGGATCATCATCGCCACGCCCGACTCGAGCAGCCGTCCCTCCGGCACCCGCTTTGCCAGCGGACGATAGAGCCCGCCGGCGATCACCAGCACCACGCCGATGAAGGCGAAGACGAGAAAATTGCCGTCGTCGGTCATGCCGAACGACTGCTTCGTGAGCCGGGCGAGGGTGGCCTCGAAGTTGGCAAAGGCAAAGATCGCGAGGAAATAGGTGAGCACCAGCGCCCCGACGGCCGGCATGCCGAGCACCGCCGCCGTCCGCATCATGCTCGGGAATTCCTTCGCCGATCGGCTGCCAGGGCGGCGGGTCTCGCGGAAGATGAAGATCGCGATCAGCAGTGCGACGAGCGAGAGGACGGATGCCAACGCCCCGACACCCCATGGCTGCCGACGGAACAGTGCCAGCCCGAAGTAGGCGATGAGCGGCCCGAGCGTGAACCCCGCGCCGAACGCGATGCCGATGAGCGCCATGCCACGGGCGCGACGCTCCGGAGGGGTGCAGTCGGCGATCACGGCCGCCGCCGTGCCGACGCTCGCCCCGGCGATGCCGGCGCCGATTCGCGACAGCAGCATCAGTCCGACCGCCGTCAGGGCCTGCTCCTCGGGAAAGGTCACGGCAAACCCGTAGAGCGCGTAGAAGACGACCGACCCGAGGAGGCTGAGGATCAGAAGCGGGCGACGGCCGATGCGGTCGGAAAGCCGACCCCAGATCGGGCTGAAGACGAATTGCATCAGCGAGAAGACGGAAAAGAGGACGCCGATCATCGCTCCGATGCCGGCCGGCGGCAGGCCGAGCGCCGTGAGATAGGGCTCCGCCTGCCGCGGCATCACCGGCAGGACGATGCCGAAGCCGAGCAGGTCGATAAAGACGGTAAGAAACACGACCAGAAGCGCCCCCTTCGGTGGCGCCGTACCGGCTTCCGGTCTGTCACCCTCGCGATTGGCCATGACCAACACCTGCTACACTGACTTCCCATGGATCTCATGAGCGATGCCTGGAGCGATCCGCCGCCGGACGACCGACAGACTCCGCCGCAGGAAGTCATGAGCGTGTCGGAGGTGACCCTTCACGTCAAGGAGCATCTCGAGAGCCGGTTCTCCGACGTCTGGGTGGCCGGCGAGATCTCAAACCTCGTCCGCGCATCGTCCGGGCATGTCTACCTTTCGCTCAAGGACGATGCCGCCGTCATGCGGGGCGTGATCTGGCGGGCCGCCAGGCAGTCGCTGGCCATCGAGCCGGCCGACGGCCTCCAGGTGATCTGCCACGGAAGACTCGATGTCTACCCACCACGCGGCACCTACCAGCTCACGATCGATCGGCTCCATGCCATCGGCACCGGGGCGCTCGAGGCGAGGCTGCGAAAACTCCACGAGTCGCTCGAGCGAGAAGGGCTCTTCGCGGCGGCGAGGAAGAGGCCCATTCCGGCGTTCCCGCGTCGGATCGCCGTCGTGACCAGCCCCACCGGCGCCGCCATCGCCGATTTTCTCCAGGCGCTGCGGTCGCGGTGGCGGTCGAGCGAGGTGATCGTCGTCCCCTCACGCGTGCAGGGTGCGGGAGCGGCCGAAGAACTCGCCGAGGCGATGGCGACCGCGGCGAAGATCACGCCGCGGGTCGATGTGATCGCCTTGATCCGCGGAGGCGGCAGCCTCGAGGATTTGTGGGCCTTCAACGAGGAGCCGATCGTGCGGGCCGTGGCCGCCTCGCCGATTCCCGTCGTTTGTGGCGTGGGCCACGAGATCGACGTGTCGCTGGCCGACCTCGCAGCCGACCGGCGGGCCCTGACGCCGACCGATGCCGCCGTGCAGGTTTCACCCGATGGGCCGCAGCTGGCGATACAGTTGGAGTCGATCGCCCGACGGCAGCAGGCCGCCCTGCTGCGTCGCATCCAGACGGCCCGGGAAAAAATCTCGCAGCTCGCGCGGTCTCGAATCTTCGCCGATCCGGAACGAATCGTGCGCGACCGTCGCACCATGCTGGCCGACCAGACCCTCCGAATGCACCGCCTGGCGAGGGCTGCCTCGGAACGGGCAAAGGAACGACTGACAGCCGCCGCCGCGCGGCTGGAGGCCGACAGCCCGCTCAAACTTCTCGCCCGCGGCTATTCCGTAAGCTGGCTGGAGGATGCCCCGGTCGCCTTACGATCGACGGCTGGCCTCGAGCCCGGCGGCAGGCTCGTCACGCAGCTTGCCGCGGGCCGCCTCTGGAGCCGCAACGAACGAGTTTCCAACGACCCTGCCGACCGTGAGCCAAACCCATGACGCCAACGCCCCCGGAACCGGAACATCCGTCGCAGTCCGACCAGTCTGCCTCCTTTGAAGAGTCGCTCACAGCCGTGGGCGACATCGTGGCACGG
>JBJTDB010000030.1:0-26637 GCA_046092145.1 Planctomycetia bacterium
ACATCTACACTCGACCGGGCACGAATCGCTGGCGCGCGTAGCTCAGTTGGTTAGAGCGCCACCCTGATAAGGTGGAGGTGGGATGGGGAACGTGCGTCGCTCAGGCCAGGACGGCAGCAGCCGCGCATGGCCCCGACGCCCTGAAACTGGAGACGATGGGGATCGAACCCACAACCCCCGCCTTGCAAAGGCGGTGCTCTCCCAATTGAGCTACGTCCCCGATCTGAATCCCAGATGCCACGTTCGCATCCTAGATGCAGTGCGCGCGCCAAGATTCGAACTTGGGACCTCCACCTTATCAGGGTGGCGCTCTAACCAACTGAGCTACGCGCGCCAGCGATTCGTGCCCGGTCGAGTGTAGATGTCGAGGGGGCGAATTCAAAGGGGTGGGCCTGGTGCCGCTCTGAAAAACGGCCTGAAAAATGGGGCTGGCGCCACGACCCGTTCCGGCTACGTTGTGCCGCTGTCACCGATCCAGGAGCCCGCCATGAACCGACGCTCTGTTTCCGTCCTGCCAGGTGTCGTCTCGGCCGTATCGGCCGGCCTCACCTTCCTCGCCGCGGCATCGGCGGCCCAGCCGACCGTGGAGTACGCCCTCGGCCTCAAGCCGTTCCAGCAGGGCATCGACTACGACCAGCTTTCCGCCGAAGAGGCCAAAAAGTCCACGATCAAGATGGAGAAAGAAGGGGGCGTGACGGCCTGGGTGGTTCGTGGCCCGCGGGAAGAGGTTCTCCGCAGCTTTGCCGACACCAATGGCGACCGCGTGGTCGATCGCTGGAGCTATTACAAGGACGGCATCGAGGTCTATCGCGATGTCGATGCCAATCACAATGCGAAAGCCGATCAGGCCCGGTGGCTCAACGCGGCCGGCAGCCGTTGGGGCATCGACGCCGACGAGAACGGCAGCATCGATTCGTGGCGGTCGCTGTCGCCCGAGGAGTGTACGGCTGAAATCGTGGAGGCCATGCGGAATCAGGATGCCGCCCGGTTCAAGCGGCTCCTGCCCACGGCCGCCGATCTGGAGGAGGCGGGCTTCGAAGGTCAGCGGTTGAAGGATCTTGCCGCCCGCTCCGCGGCCGCCGCGAGTGCGTTCGCCGCTCTTGCCCGCAGCCAGAAGCAGGTTGGGCCGCAGACGCAGTGGAACAACATGCTCGCCAACCGGCCCGGGGTCGTGCCGGCCGGGACATCCGGTCTGACGAAAGATGTGATGGTGTATGAGAACGTCGTGGCTCTCATCGACACCAAGGGAAGCGGTGATCAGGTGTATGTCGGAACGCTCGTGCGGTTTGGCGATGTCTGGCGTCCGGTCGATCTGCCACGGGAACCGGGGGCTGCCGGTGAGGTTGCCGAGCCGCTGTCGTTCTTCAGTCCGTCTTCCGGCGGTTTGCAGGCGGCTCCGGGTGGCCAGGAGAACCAGCGTCTCAAGCCGCTGCTCACGAAACTGAGGGACATCGAAGCCAAGCTCGGGGCCGCATCTGGTGGCTCCAGGAACGCGCTGGCCGCCGAGCAGGCAGACCTCTTGGGGCAGGTCGTTGCCGCCGCCGATCCGGGCGACAAGACATTCTGGGTTCGGCAGTACGCGGAGACTCTCGCCGCCGGCGTGCAGGACGGCAGCCTGACGGAGGGCCTCGGGATGCTCGAGAAACTCGCCGGTGCGGTGGTCGAGGACGAGCCTCTCGCGGCGTTCGTCATGTTCCGCTTGGCATCGGCCCGCTATGCGGCCGCCATGCAGCAGCCGGGGGCCGACATCGATGCCGCTCAGAATGCATGGCTGACGGAGCTGGGCCAGTTCGTCGAAAAGCACCCCACGGCACCAGACGCCGCCGAGGCCATGCTGCAGATGGGCATCGCCGACGAGTTTTCTGGTCGCGAGAAGGAGGCGATCGGTCGATACGAGTCGATCGCGAAGGAATTCCCGGATTCGGCCTCGGCGCGGAAGGCCCGCGGGGCCGCCCGGCGGCTTGAGATCACGGGAAAGCCGCTGGCCCTCTCGGGGACCGGCCTGGATGGCAAGCCCGTGGCCGTTGAAAAGATGCGGGGCACTCCGGTGCTCGTCCACTACTGGGCCACATGGTGCGAGCCGTGCAAGGTCGATATCGCGCAGATTCGTGAGCTCTACGCGAAGTACGGCCCCAAGAAATTCCAGGTCGTCGGGGTCACGCTCGACTCCGACAAGCAGCAGCTCGCGGCCTATCTGGCCCAGAAGCAGATTCCGTGGCCGCAGCTGCATGAGCCGGGCGGGTTGGACGGTCGTCTTGCGGAAGAGTTGGGCGTGCTCACGCTTCCCACGATGCTTCTCCTCGATGCCCAGGGCAACGTGGTCGACCGAAGCCTCGCGATCACCGACCTCGAGCGGAAGCTCGAATCGATGATCGGGGGGAAATAGGCGGCCTGGTAAGCAAGTTCGGCGGCGAGATCACGAATCTTCCGGTGCGAATGGGTTTGCCCGTTGTGATTCGGGGAGATATTGTCCGCGGCCCAAGGCCCGTCGTGCTCGTACGTTGACAAGGATCAGGCATGCCGTTGGAAGTTCGTTCTGTGAGTCCGGTGCTTTGTGTGATGGGGGCGGTGCAGGTGTTGGGAGTCGTGGCGGCCGGCGTCGCACGGCTCGCCGAGGGCACTCGCCATGAGCGTGCCGGTCACTGGCTCTGCATGGTCGCGCTGGCCGTCATCGGCACTCTCTGCGGCTTTTCGCTCCAATACGGGCCCGATTCGGGGGCGATGTGTGCGATCACGCTCACGATCATGACGATGATCGCCGTCGTTGACCTCCGGCCTGCGGCCGAGCGGTAGTCGGCCTGGTCGGGTCGCGGTGGCCCGGGCGTGCTTTGCCCAGTGTTCGCCATTTGCCGGGGCGGGCTCTGGATGCCCGCGCTTTCCGGAGAATCGGAAAAAAACTCCCCTTCGGCGCTCCGGCCTGCCGAATGGATGGGTGGCGAGGTGGCAGGCCATTTGGGCCCGCTGCCGACTCGTTTCAAGGAGCCAGGCATGTTGACTTCGATCCGATCCGTACCGCGACTGCTCGCGTTCGCCGCGCCGTTGTTTCTCACGGCGACGGGGCTTGCGGACGACCTCGCCAGCCGCGTCACCGCGAGGATTCAGGAGTCCGCTGAACTGCGTGCCACATCCATCGAAATTCGGACACTCGGCCCCACGGTGTGGCTGATCGGCACGGTGAACGACGAGAGCCAGCAGCGTTCCGCCCGACTGCTCGCCGAGTCGACTCCGGGCGTGGAGCGGGTCGTGGACCAGATCATCGTGGCCGAATCCCAGGCATCGCCGCCGGCCGTGGCGGCTCAGGCGACATCGTCCACCGACATCGCCGCACAGGTCGCCGCGGCGCTTCGTGATTCAGGCAAACTGGCCGGCTATCGGGTGAGCGTCAAGGCCAAGGACGGCACGGTTTGGCTTTCCGGGACGGTGGCGAGCCCCGAGCAACTGCAGGCGGCGGTGGCGCTTGCCGAGATGGCGCCCGGTGTCGAGCGGGTCGTCAATGGCCTTGCTGTTTCCGGTCCTGCCATCGAGTCTCCGGAAGTGGAAAAGCCGGGCATGTTTTCTATCCCGGAGTCACTTTTGGCGGCGGTCGGCATGGGCAAGGCCGATTCCGGTGTCGAGCGGGCCGTCGCTACCGGTGCGGCTGGCGGTGTCGTTCAGGCTTCGGCGGAACAGGATCCCGTCAATCTCGCAGGGAATGTTCAGCTCGTGCACGCCCAGGCCCCGATGGCCCGCGCCGCATACCCGACGTCAGGACCGCGTGGCGGCCGAGCCGGCCGCCCGAATGCTCCCCTCCCGCAGGCCAGGATGGCCGCACGGCCTATGGCTCCCAAGGCTTCCTACGCCGGCCAACCGTCGCGAAACGCGATCCGAACGGCTGCTTACGGGGAAGCGATGAGCCTGCCCGGCCCGGATGGCCATCAGGATTTCGGCCCCATCGACGGTCAGATGGTGCCCGGATCGATGCAGGTCAGCGAAGGCGGGATGGCCGGTGGGGCTGGCATGGGCCGCCCGATGCCGATGGGGGCGAACGGGGTCGGCATGCCGCCTGTGCCCGTCCGCGGCGGTGGCCCAAACATGCCCAACTATGCATGGCCGAGCTATGCGGCCAATTCCAACTACGCCGCCGTCCAATACCCGACCCAATATTCGCCGACGGCCTGGCCGTATATCGGTCCCTTCTACCCATACCCGCAGGTGCCGCTCGGATGGCGCCGGGTTTCGCTCGAGTGGGACGATGGCTGGTGGTTCCTCGACTTCGACGAGCGGCACGTCCACAGCCATCACCGCTGAAAGCGGTCGGCTCGAGGAGAAGACGAAACACAAACCCACTCCCTCGCCGTCGCGGGGAGTGGGTTTTCTTTTGGATGGGACCGATTTCCTCAGGCTCGCCGTGCCGCCCCAGTTTCCGCGATCGGAAAAACCTGCAAGTTCTCGGGGCGGCATTGCCGATACAACCGTCACGGTCGGTCGCATCGACTGCCCGTGCAGTGTTCCCCAGGACGGCGAGGAGATCGGCATGTCGGCTTCTGCACGGTTCGTCGTGATGGTCCTGCTCGTGGCGGCATCCCTGTCGCAGTCGGGGTGCTTTTGGCTCGCGTCGCAGGGTCCGAACCTCGGCCCTTTGGCGATTCCGATCCCGGTGCCGGTCTACATGCAAAAGAGCCGGGAGGATCATTTTTGGAACTACGAGCGGTATGAGCGGGCTCCGGTCTTGGGTCCGCTCCAGGCCGGCGGCCCCTGTGAGGCTCTCGACGAGCCGAGCGACGACGAGGTGATGCGGGCCCTGGAAAAGGCCCGGCCCGTCCAGGGCAACTGGCCCTTCCTCTACGAGATCCAGAGGAATCATGTCCGGATGACGAAGTGCAAGGTTTCCGACTACATCGATCCGCCGCGGCACTACCCGCTCGTCGGTCCCGCGCAACTGCACCATGCCCATTACAAGTGCACCGTCTACTTCCAGGAAGTGAAGCGGATCGGCTGGCCGGTTCCCTACACGATCGTCGATGAGGACTGCCAGGAAGTCGTCTACATCGATCACGATCACCTGCACATGGTGGGCGACGTCGATACGGGCTGCGACGCGAATTTCTAAATAGAGCGCCTGCGGGGCCAACGCTGTCCCCCGCAGGCATCCGCGGCTGCGAGGCAAGCCGAGTTTGCCTCGAGCCGCGATGGCTCGCCTTCCGGGCGAGCCTCGCGGAAGCCGAAGCTGAGCCAAATTTGACCCTCCATTGCCCAACGTTAGACTTGAGTGGGTTCGCTCTCGCCTGCTTTTTCTATGGAGTCTTGTGCCGTGCATCACGCTTTCTTTGCCCCCTTCGCGATCATGGGCCTTGGCACCGTGGAGCTTCTCGTCGTCGGAGGTGTCATCCTTCTCCTCTTTGGATCGCGTCTTCCGAAGGTGATGCGATCGCTCGGGCAGGGAATCGTCGAGTTCAAGCGGGGCGTGCAGGGCATCGAGGAAGATGCTCATGCCTCGTCGGCTTCCGACGTGGACCGCGCTCCAGGCGGTCGTTGAAGTCTGCCGGCCTTGTGGCGGCCCGTGACTCCTCCGGATCGAGCAGCCGAAGCCCACGAATCAGGTGACGATGATGTTCGGTCTGAGTCCCGTCGAACTGTGCCTCATCGGTGCCATTGCGGTGATGCTCTACGGCAAGCGGCTGCCCGAGGTGGGGCGGTCTGTCGGGGCCAGCATCGCCGAGTTCCGTCGGCAGTGGGCCTCCCTTTCCAGCGAACTCGACGTGTCTGCCCATATCGATGGCCGGGCGACGGCCGGCCGATCAGCGCGGCGACTTGCGGGACGTGATGCCGACAGGGCCGATTCCAGCCATGCCGAATCACCGCGGTTCGATCCTCCCGGGGATGCCGGTGGTTGCGCCTGAGGCCAGCGGTCCTGAATCGGTGCGAGTCCGCTGAAAAAATCGCCGATGCGTGACGAGTGGCGGTCGGCGCGGTACGCTTCCTGCGATTCCCGGGCAGCTAGCTCAGTTGGTTAGAGCGCTACGTTCACACCGTAGAGGTCACAGGTTCGAATCCTGTGCTGCCCACTGGTTGAAGGCGGGGGCAAGGTTCGCACTACCGCAAAATCCTGGCCGATGACCGCCTCCAGTCCTGCCACCGTCGCCACATTCCGTGTTGCCCCGCCCGAGGTCGGCCTCGGCCTGTGGAAGATCGAAAAGTCGGCCGTCGCGGGACTCGTTCACGAAGCTGTGCGTGCGGGCTACCGCCACCTCGACTCTGCCTGTGACTACGGCAACGAGTCGGAGGCGGGGGCAGGAATCGCTCGGGTGCTTCGCGACGGGCTCTGCCGTCGCGGCGACCTCTGGGTGACCTCCAAGCTCTGGAACACATTCCATTCGCCCGAGCACGTGCGGCCCGCCTGCGAGCGGACGCTCCGCGACCTCGGGCTCGATCACCTGGATCTCTATCTCGTCCACTTCCCGATCGCGCTTGCATACGTTTCCCCCGACACCCGCTACCCGCCGGGCTGGATCTTCGATCCCGCCGCTGCTCGGCCAGTCATGCGGCCGGCCCGCGTCCCGTTGGCCGACACCTGGCAGGCGATGGAGGATCTTGTTCACGCGGGTCTCGTCCGGCACATCGGCGTGTGCAACTACGGCGTGTCACTGCTCCGCGACCTGCTCGTCTCTGCACGGATCCGGCCCGCCGTGCTGCAGGTAGAATTGCACCCCTACCTCGCTCAGGAAAAGCTCCTGCAGTTCTGCCGGGAGGAGGGGATCGCGGTGACGGCCTTCTCGCCGCTCGGAGCGGGCTCCTACGTGCCGCTTGGCATGGCGACGCCGGCCGAGACTGTGCTCGCGGATCCGGTTGTCGTGGAGATCGCGCGGGCCGGGGGCCGCACGCCGGCGCAGGTGGTGCTACGGTGGGCGATTCAGCGAGGCACTGGGGTGATCCCGAAGACGTCGCGGCCGGATCGCCTGCGGGAGAATCTCGCAATCAGCGATTTTTCGCTCGCTTCCGGGCAGATGGAGGCGATCGGGGCCCTCGACCGGGGCCGACGGTTCAACGACCCCGGTGTCTTCTGCGAGGCCGCCTTCAACACGTTTTTCCCGATCTTCGAGTGAAAAGCGGGTTGTCGGCCGGTGGCGATGTCCGGGCGTTTTTTCATGGGCACGACGCCTGCTGGGCGACGTCCCTCATGGCAGCTGCGATGAAGAGGTCGTACCATCTGGGGGTCGCGAAAGGAGTTGTCGCCGTGCGTTCTGATTTCGTCGTGCGTTGCATTCCTGTGGCGACGCTGGTGCTGGTCTGTGGCTGCCACAAGGAATCTCCGGCGCCTGTCGAGTTCCGCGGCCTCACGACACTGACCGCTGCTCAGGCGAAGGTGCTGGCAGTTCAGGAGCCCAGGCTGGAGCTCAACGGCCTGACAACGCTCTCGGACGAGGCGGCCACGGCCTTGGCGACGCATTATGGCGAACTGAAACTCAACGGACTGACCACACTTTCGGACTCAGCGGCTCGGGCCTTGGCCAGGCACGATGGCCATTTGGAGCTCAATGGCTTGGCCGAGCTCTCTAACAAGGCGGCCGAGTCGCTGGCGAAGCACGACGGCCACCTGATGCTCCGAGGACTGGTTTCGCTCCCGGACAAACAGGCCAAGGCCTTCGGAAGGCACAGGGGCAGGCTGGTCCTCTCTGGCCTGACGACGCTCTCGGTCAAAGCGGCTGAGGCGCTGTCGCAGCAGAAGGGCGAACTGTATCTCGGCGGCCTGACCACGCTCTCCCCGGAGGTTGCCGAGGCTTTGGCGCAGCACGAGGGCCTGCTCCTGCTCAATGGTGTCACGACGCTTTCGGACGACGAAGCCGAGGCGCTGGCCCGGCACAAAGGCCGGCTTTTGCTCAATGGCGTGACCAGCCTCTCGGACCGAGCGACCGAGGCGTTGGCTGGGCATGACGGCGGCCTCGTTCTTTTCGGGCTGACGACGCTTTCCGACAGGCAGGCGGAAACGTTCGCCGGGCACACGGGTGAACTCTGGCTCGTGGGCCTAACGACACTCTCCGACGGGGTGGCTCAGACGCTTGCAAAGCACAAGGGGCATTTGCGGCTCGATGGGCTCACCAGCCTCTCGAGCGAGGCTGCAGCAGCCCTGCGTGCGAATAACGAGATCGTGTTGCCCGAAGCGTTTCGCCTCTGACCGAACGCCGCGGCGATGCCCTCCTCCACTCCGCGGACGTGGCCGGCGGGCCCTCGGCCCGGGCTCGAAACAGCGAAAAGCAACGATTTTCCGTTGTTTTTCACCGGCACATTTTTTCCACTTCCCGTATTTTCGCGCCACCTGCTACGGTTCTCGCCAGTTCGAGATCCGCGACGGTTGTCCGGTTCTCGGCAAACTGAATCAACACGCTGATTCGGTCCGGTTCCTTTCTAGGAGTTTCTCAATGAAGCGTTTTTCCTCGATGGTTTCGATGTTTTTCGTGTTCGCGCTCGTCGGCCTGGTGTTCGCCGACTCCGCTTCGGCCGCCGGCCGAGGCCGTCGTGGTCGCACTAGCTGTGACTGCGGCTCCAGCTGTGCCGCCGAGCCCGGCTGCGCTGCCGAACCGGCCTGCGGCGCTGCCGCGTGTGCCGCTGAGCCCGCCTGCGGTGCCGCCGAGCCGGCCTGCTGTGCCGATTCGGGCTGCTGCGAGTCGCGTCGCCGTGGTCGTGTCCGCGGCGCCCGTCGTAGCAAGGGTTGCGGCGAGAGCTGCACGAGCTGCTGCGCCGAGCCTGCCTGCGGCGCCGAGCCGTGCTGCAACGCCGGCTGATCGGTCAGTTTGTTTGACTGATGCTCACACAGGCCGGGCCTTCCTTCGGGAGGGCCCGGCTTTTCTTTTGGTTCACCCCCGGGCGGGTCGGTGCCCGCCCGCCCGCTGGCGGAATTCCCGGGGCGTGCAGTTCCGCAGCCGGCGAAAGACGCGGTTGAAATTGGAGAGGTTGTCGAATCCGGAGGTGACCGCGATCTCGAGGACGGGCCGGCTCGTCGTCGCCAGAAGCCGACAGGCATGGCCGATCCGCACCTCGTGCAGCCAGCCTACGAACGTGCGGCCGGTCATACGCCGAAAGAACCGGCAGAAAGCCTCCGGCGACAGGCTCGCAATGCCTGCCATATCGCTTCCGGTGAGGGGTTCGGAAAGATGCTGCATGGCGTGCCTGCAGACACGATCAATGCGACGGGCGTCTGCGGCCCTGGGCGACCATGCGTAACGATCGCTCGAAAGCTCTCTGCCCCGGCCTTTCGTGGCGAGGATCTGGAGCGATTCAAGGAGTCGAATCACTTGATCGAACGCCGATGCGGCCGTGCCCTCGGTGACCACGTCGGCGACCTCGCGACTAGTCGGAGTTCTCCCGAACGCAAGGCCCCGCCGCGATCGCTCCAGGAGGATGCGGACTCGACCCATCTCTCCGTGGTCGAAAAAGTCGGTACCGAGGCAATCCCCTTCGAAGCGGATCACGACGGCCCGACTGCGTCGCCTGCGAGACGGCTCCGAATGCCAGGTATGCGGCAGGTTCGGGCCGAGGAGCACGAGATCACCCGGCTCGAACAGCTCAATCGAATCTCCGACGAATCGCCGCCCCTGGCCGGACGTGATGAGCGTGAGTTCGTAGGCGGCGTGGAAGTGCCATCGATAGGGAAACGAGGCCAGGTCGAAAGCCTGCCATGCAAATGATCGGCCTGGGGGCGGTTCGACCCGCTCGAGATCGGGAAGCATGAGAAACGCTCCGAAGAAAAACCTTCCGAGGGGGCCGATGCCCCATGTCAAGATCGTACCAGTCTGCGCCAGTCTTGGCGGAGACTGCCCGGCGGCCATCCGCTCCATTGGCGTCCACGGTCATCGGCCCTGCTCTTCCTACGGAACTCACTGCCATGCACGCCACCACATCGCCGTCCTCCCCGGCCCCTCTCGACGCCCCCTATTCCGTGTCCGAAGAGCAGCGGAAACGGTTCCGCGAGGATGGATTCATCCGTCTTCCTGGTGTCTTTGACCGATCCACGCTCGAAGAGTTCGACCACGAGATCACCCGCCTCACGCTCGAGCGAAATCCCCTTGCCGACGTGCCGCTGGAGCGCCGCGACACCTACGGAAAGGCGTTCATCCAGGTGGGCAATCTCTGGACGATGAGCGACGCGGCCAAGCGGCTGAGCTTCTCGCGGCGGCTCGCCGGGATCGCGACCGACCTGCTCGGCACCCGCGGCGTGCGGATGTGGCACGACCAGGCCCTCTACAAGGAACCGGGCGGCGGCTACACGCCCTGGCATGCCGACCAGCAGTATTGGCCAATGGCGAGCGGCTTGTGCGCGACGGCATGGATTCCGCTGCACGCCGTGCCCATGGAACTGGGGCCGCTCTCCTTCGCCCCGGGCACCCACCTCAAAAAAATCGGCCACGATCTCGAGATCTCGGACGAATCGGAGCGGTCGATCCGCGAGGCCTTGCGGGAGGAAGGCATCGTCGAGCGAGCCGAGCCCTATGCCGAGGGCGACGTCTCGTTTCATCTCGGCTGGACGCTGCATCGCGCGGGGCCGAACACGACCGACCGGCCGCGCAAGGTCCATACCGTGATCTTCATGGACATCGACATGCGGCTGGCGGAGCCTCGCAACGACAACCAGCGAAACGATCACCGCAACTGGACGCCATCGACGCGGGTCGGCGAGATCATGAGCGATCCGCTCAATCCGATCCTCTACGAGCGGGCCTGAGGGCAGACGTGGAGTCCGCGTCGTGCGGTCTGCGAGGCCCGTGAGCGGGCCGTTGCGGCCGATCGTGTCGCATACCAGTTCGAGCACGAGTGTATTCGGGCAGTTCTGTTGCAGAATGCAACGCCGTCCTTGTTTTTCTTCACTGACGTGCCGGGGTGTGGGCCTTTGGGCCATAAAAACGTCGATTTGCTTCGAGAAAATCATTTTTTCGTCTTTGGCACGCCGTCTGCTTTCCCCTCATGGCATCTGCATTCGATCCATGTCACATATCGGGAGAAAAAGCCATGGCGACCGTTGATTGCGTTGGACGTTGCGAGTTCGAGTTCGACGACTTTTCAGAGAGTCCGGACCTCCCGAACAGCTTCGGAGGCCCAGGCCCGCGACGCGGTCTGCATCGGATCGCCGAGGTCCGTCGTCAGCAGGGCGTGACGTTGCGGACCGTGGCCCGGTACCTGCGGCTTCCCATTGCGGAGGTGCGGCGGCAGGAACTGGCCGCAAGCGACCTCAAACTGTCCGAATTGCTCGGCTGGCAGCAGGTTCTCGAGGTTCCGGTCGCGGAGCTGCTCGTCGAGGCCGAAGGCCAGCTTTCCGCTCCAGTCCTCGAACGGGCCCGAATGGTCAAGATCATGAAGACGGCCGCCGCAATTCGCGAACGCACGAGGGGATCGGCGACCGGTCGACTGGTGGCCATGCTGATCGACCAGATCGTGGAATTGATGCCCGAGATCGAGGGGGTCGCACCATGGCCGGAAGCAGGCCAGCGGCGGACCCTCGACGACCTGGGCCGGACGGCCCGGTTTCCTATTTCCGACGCGATTTTCGAGTCGTGAGCGAAAACAGGGCCGCTTTCTCAGGCCATCCCCAGGAGCCCAGCTGGGCTGGTGGGGCAGCCCTGAAAATTCCTGGAATCTGCCTTACGCCGCCGTTGTGGGGTCTTGGGGAAACTGATACCCTTTCTCCAGTCCGACTGACTTTCGTCTGCACCCTCCGGTTCGATCGGGAGTTGCGGTTCGTGCGATTGGCGATGGTCGATGAGTCGATTTGTTTCGTTTCAGCTCCCGGGAACTGAGGTTTCTTGTTATGTCTCGGAAGATTTACGTGGGGAATTTGCCTTGGTCCACCACGTCCGCCGATCTTGAGGCGATGTTTTCTCCGCACGGCGCCGTTCGCAGCGCGGAGGTGATCTCCGATCGTGAGACGGGTCGGTCTCGCGGTTTCGGGTTCGTTGAGCTGGAGACGGATGAAGGCCTGCAGGCCGCGATCTCCGCGCTCAATGGGCACGAGATCAACGGGCGGCCGTTGACGGTCAACGAGGCCCGCGAGCGGACTCCTCGACCGGGTGGTGGTGGCGGCGGCGGCGGTGGCCGTGGCGGCTACGGCGGTGGTCGTGGCGGCTACGGCGGTGGCGGTGGTGGTCGTGGCGGCTACGGCGGCGGCGACCGTTACTAGTTCCCTCAGAGGGTGCTTTTCGGCCCTCTTCGCTTCCCTTTCCCGTTCATTGATCACGGGAGCCGGAGGATTGATCCCCGGCTCCCGTGAGCCTTTCGGCGAGAGCCCTTGCAATCGCTGAGAAATCGTTCATTCTTTCGTCCGAGTTTCCGACGCTTCGAGGTTCGCCGAGATCATGAGTGCCTTCCCTTCCAAATTCGCCAAGGCCAAGACTGCTCGTAAGAAGACAAAGCCTCGTGCGAAGGTCAAGCGTCGCGATCCCATCTTCATCGACGGCGCCCGGCCGCGACCGATGTATGTCGATTACAAGGATCTCGAGCTCCTCGGGAAACTCGTGAACCGTCAGGCCAAGATCATCAGCCGGCGGAAGAGCGGCTGCACGGCGGCCAGTCAGCATGCCGTTACCCGAGCCATCAAGCGGGCGCGTTTCATGGCCCTGCTGCCGTACGTCGGAGAATAATTCTCCACCAAGGCCGTCGGCATTGTGTCCCGTCTCGAGCCGTATGGCGTGTGACCGGTCGCCGAGGATGACGTGCTCGAAGCCGATCGCATCACGAAGGACTACCCGTCGGCGGACGGGCCGCTGCGGATGCTCGATGCGGTCTCGCTGAGGATGGAGCCAGGGCAGCGGCTGGTGGTGATGGGGCCGAGCGGCTCGGGCAAGAGCACGCTCCTTGCGATCCTCGGTGGTCTCGAGCGACCGACGTCGGGCACGGTCAGGCTCGACGGCGTGGACCCCTTCGAACTCTCGGCGAACGACCTCGCCGCATTTCGCAACACGCGGATCGGTTTCGTCTTCCAGGAGCATCACCTGCTCCCCGGCTGCACCGCGCTCGATAATGTCGTGATCCCGGCATTGGCTGCCGGTCGCGTCACGGAGCCTGCCGAGGAACGGGCGAGGCGGCTGCTCGATCGCGTCGGCCTCGCACGGCGGCTCGATCATGCTCCATCGAGGCTCTCGGGTGGCGAGCGACAGCGTGTGGCGATTGCCAGAGCGTTGCTCAACGCGCCGCAGTTGATCCTGGCCGATGAGCCGACCGGGCAGCTCGATGCCCACGCGGCCGCCGCGGTGGCCGATCTTCTCGTCGAATTGGCTGCAGAATCATCGGCCATGCTCGTCGTCGTGACGCACGCATCATCGATCGCCGCCCGCATTGCGGCTGGGAGCGACGATGCCATTCGCCAGCTCGTGGATGGTCGGTTCGCGCCGCGGCCCGAGGGTTCCGCGCCGCCATGAGCACCGCCGGCACGCCGCTCGCCGTCCGATCGTTGGCCGCCTTGGCCGTGCGATGCGCGCGGGCATGGTGGCCGCAGGTGCTCGCGCTCGCTGCCGCCAGTGGCATCGTCACCGCCGTGGTCGCTGGTGCCCTCGGCGTGGGCGATGCCGTGCAGCGGGGCTTGCACGATCTGGCAAGGAGCCGTCTGAGGCGAATCGATACGGCGGTCGTCGCCGACGCCCCGTTCCGTGCGGACTTGGCCGACGAGCTTGCGGCATGCCTCGATCGTGGTTCCCCCGTGACGGTCGTGCCGGCGATCGTGCTCGAGCTTGCCGTGGAATCGCCCGCCTCCGCCACCCGCGGCCGCGATCCTGGCGTGTGCGAATCCGGAGCGGTTGGGCTTTTCCGGGTCGTCGCCTTTCCTTGAAAACGACGAGGTGGCGATCAACGAGCCGCTCGCGGAGACGCTCGGCATCGCCGTCGGCGATCCGTTGATTCTTCGGGTGCCCGGTCGCTCCGCGGTGCCTGCCGACAGTCCCCTGGGAAGGCGGTCGGCCGAATCGACGAGCCGCCGCGTGCGGGTGCGCGACATCCTGCCACGGGGCGGCCTTGGCGACTTCTCGCTGCGGCCGACGCAGGTCACCGGAGGGCTGGTCGTGGCGTCGCTCACGCTTGGGCAGGCGATGCTGGGCCACGACGAAGCGGCCACGACGCTGGTGTGCGCTGCGGCCGGGCCGACGCCATCGGGAAAGGGTATCGCCGACCGCGTGCGCGGCTGCCTGCGGCCGACGCTCGCCGACTTCGGGCTCGATCTCCAGCCGGTCGTCGCCGACGCCACGGATGCGGGATCGGCGCTGCGGCTCACCAGTCGCCGGCTGCTGCTCGACCCCGGGGTCGATCGTGCGGCCGCCGCGATCCTCGCTCCGCTCGGTGGTCGCCCGTCGCTCGTCTTTCTGGCCAACGCGATCCGTCCATCAGGCCGGCAGGGATCGATTCCCTATTCCACCGTCGTCGGAATCGACTCGACGTCGCATCCTGCCGGCAGCCTCGTGGACGAGGAAGGACGGCCCATGCCGCTGCCCGGCCCCGGCGAGATCGTCGTCGATCGTTGGATGGCCGACGACCTCGCGGCGCAGGGAAGCCCCATCACGGTTGGTGACACGGTCGAGCTGACCAGCTTTCTTCCGGAAACGCTTCATGGGCGAGTGGAGGAGACAACCTCCCGGTTGACGATCAGCGGTATCGCGGCGATGCAGGGCGCCGCCGTCGCCCGCGATCTCGTGCCCGAAGTCGATGGCATCACCGACGAGGCGTCGATCGCCGACTGGGATCCCCCCTTCCCCTTCGACCGCACCCGCGTGCGAACCACTCCGCCGGACGATCAAGACGACCGTTACTGGAAGGCCCATGGCGCCACCCCGAAGGCGTTCGTCTCGTTGGAGATGGCACGCAGCATCGCTGCCAGTCGTTTTGGGGCGACGACGGCCTGGCACCTGCCCGTCGGCGTCGTCGATGATCTGGAAGCATTGCGAGAATCGCTTGCCTCCGAGATCACACCGGAATCGACCGGCTTTCGCATCCTGCCCGTGGCGTCGCAGGCTCTCGAGGCGGCCCGTGGTTCGACACCCTTCGGGAGTCTCTTTCTCGGACTTTCGCTCGTCGTCGTGGCGGCGGGGCTTCTGCTGGAATGGCTTCTCTTCCACGTGCTCGTGGCCGCCCATCGACGCGAGACGGGAATGCTCGCGGCCTTGGGATGGCCGGCCAGGAAGCTTGCGGGTCTGCTCCTGCTCGTCGGTGGCATCGCGGTGGTGGCGGGGGCGGTCGTCGGGCTGGTCGTCGCGCCGCTCTGGTCTCGCATGCTGATCGCATGGCTGGCGCGATCATGGGAGGCCGCCGTGGCGGGCGGCTCGCGGCAGGTCTTTGGCGCGGCCGTGCCCAGGCTGGCGGCGATGTGGCCCGGAGCCGTGGCGGCCGCCGGGGTCTCGCTCGCCTCGCTGTGGTGGGCGGCATGCCGTGCGGCGCGGGCCCTGCCGCTTCCGCTGCTTCGCGATGAGTCCCCTTCCCGATGGCGCGGCTCGCCTGGACCGCATGGAACCGTCCGCTCGCTTGCTCAGTTGGCCCGTCGCGGTCTTGCTCATTACCGGTCGCGGACCGTCGCGGTGATCGCGATCGTCGCCCTCGCCGAGTTTCTGGTGGTTGTCGTGTCGGCCTTCGCCCTGCGATTGCCCGAACGGCCGACCGACCGTTTCTCCCCGACGGGAGGCTGGACTCATCTCGCGTCGTTCGCCGAGCCGAATGGGATCGATCCGACCGATCCCGAGACCGCCGCGACCCTCGGCCTTTCCGACGAGGAGCGGGCCGTGCTTGAGGCCTGCACGATCGAACGGATTCGCGTGAACGGTGGGGACGAGGCCAGTTGCAGCAATCTCTATGCCGCGGCGAGGCCGGCGGTCTATGGCGTGGGGCCGTCATTCATCGCCCGGGGCGGATTCCGCTTTCTCGCGCATGCCCCGCTAGCCGTCGGAGAGGAGAATGCCTGGACGCTGCTCGAGCGCGAGCCCGCTGCTGCCGAGCCGATTCCGGCGATCCTCGACGAGGCGACCGCACGCTGGGCGCTCAGGGTCGGTGGCGTCGGATCGCGTTTCCGGCTGCCTGCGACGGGTGATGCGCCGTCGCACGAACTGGAGGTGGTGGGCCTGCTCGAACCAGGCATCCTTCAGGGTGTGGTGATCGTGTCGGAGCGGAATTTTCTTCGGATGGAACCGAGGCGGTCTGGGTATTCGCTGGCCCTGGTCGATGCCACGGCGGTCGATCCATCGACGCGGTCCGACGTCGGCCGGGCCGTGGCGTCGGCCTGGGCCGACGTGGGTGTGTCGGTGCAGACGTCCGTCGATCGTCTCCGCAGTCTGTATGCGGTGCAGAACACCTTCCTGTCGGGCTTCCAGATGCTCGGCAGCTTCGGGCTGCTGCTGGGCACGCTCGGCGTGGCGGCCGTGCAGCTGCAGGGCGTATTCGAGCGGATCGGATCGCTGGCCGTCCTGCGGTCGATCGGCTTTCCCCTTCGCAGGGTGCGCGGGCTGATCGTGTTGGAAACCCTCTTCATGGTCGGGGCCGGCATCCTGGGCGGAGCGGTGGCCGGTTGTCTTGCCCTGATGCCGCTTGCGATCACGGCGGGTGCGGTTGTCCCATGGGGCGGCCTCGCCGTCTCCGGACTGCTCACGCTGGCCGCGGCCGTGGCGGCCGGATTGCTGGCCACGCGTGGCGGCACGATTCCGGTGCGCCCGCGTGGCGAATGACGGTGGCCGGGTGCTCCCGTCGTCTGATAGGTTGCCGCCCATGCACATCGTGGTGATCATGCCCCGCTGGGTCGGCGACATCGTCATGGCGACGCCCATGCTCCGCGGATTGCGGCGGCATTTCGGCGGTCAGGCGCGGATCACCGGGGTCGTTCGTCCCCTCGCCGTCGAACTGCTCGAAGGGTCGCCTTGGTTCGATGGCACGATTGCCTACGATCGACGCAGCCGTGATCCGGCGCAGCGATTTCGACCTGTGGCCCGACGTCTGCGGGCGGATCGTCCCGACGTGGCGATCATCGTGCCCAACTCGCTTTCCTCGGCCTGGCTCGCCCATCGCGGTGGAGCCCGTCGCCGCATCGGCATGGCCATGCACTGTCGGCGACTGCTGCTCACCGATCCCGTCGATCCACCCCGGAACGGCTGGCGCATCGAGCCATTCTCCTCGGCCGCCTATCCCGTCTGGCTCGCCGAGCGAATCGGCGTTGCGCCCGAGCCGCTGCGGTTGGAGCTGGCGACCACGACTGCCGACGAGTCGTGTGCCGACGATGTTCTCCACCGCCTTTTCCCCGAGAGCGATCCGAATGGACCGCTCGTGGTGCTCAATGACGGGGCGGCCTTCGGCCAGGCGAAGCAATGGGGACAAGGCAACGTGGCGGCATTGGCACGGTTCATCGTCGATCGTCTCAGGCATGCCCGCGTCCTCGTGCATTGCGGGCCCGGAGACCGCGACGAGGCGCGGGCCATCGTGCAGGGGGCGGCTCATCGTGCGGTGCAAAGCCTCGCCGACGAGCGGCATCTGCCGTTCGGACTCTCGAAGGCCGTCATCCGCCGCGCCGACCTGGTCGTCACGACCGACAGCGGGCCGCGGCACATCGCCGCCGCCTTCCAGCGGCCGACGATCGTCCTCCTCGGGCCGATGGATCCCCGGCTGAGCCGTGCCGATCATGCCCGGCTGGTCGAGATGCGGCTCGATCTGCCATGCTCTCCGTGCGGCGAGCCGGTCTGCCCGCTCGAGCATCATGATTGCATGCGGCTGCTTTCCGTGGATGCTGTCGGGGCCAGGGCGATCGAACTTCTGGAGTCGAACCGATGATGCATGTTCTTGGGATGCTGGCGTCGATCGCCCTGACGGCGCTCTGCTGGGGGCTCTACGGGCCGGTGCTCCACTTCGGCCGGGAATCCATGCATTCGGCGATGAGGCCATTCGTGTGCGTGGGGCTCGCCTACTTCCTGATTGCCGTGCTGATTCCGTTGGCCCTGCTGCGCCGCGGCGAGCGCGGGACCTGGACCATCCAGGGCGCTCTCTGGAGCCTGCTCGCCGGCACGGCGGGGGCGCTCGGCGCACTCGGCGTGATCCTGGCGCTCTTCTTCGGAGGAAAACCGATCTACGTCATGCCGCTGGTCTTCGGTGGCGCGCCGGTGGTCAACACGCTGCTCACCGCCTTCATGAACCGGGCCTTCAACCAGCTCAAGGCGCCGTTTCTTGCTGGGCTCATCCTCGTCGTCACCGGCGCCGTGACGGTGCTCGTCTTCAAGCCCCAGCCGCAGCCCCCTGCCGTCGCCGCGGCAGCGGCAGGCGTGGCAGCCGGAGCCGAGCGGTTCGTGGAGGTGCTCGTGGCCGTCGCGATGGCGATGGTGTCATGGGGCGCGTATGGGCCCGTGCTCCATCGCGGCCAGGCGGCGATGGGTGGGAGCCGGCTGCGGCCGTTGGTCTGCATCGGTGCGGCTTATTTCCTGATCGCCGTGCTCGTGCCGCTGGGGCTGCTCGTGCCGCTTGGTGATGCAGGCACATGGTCGCTCCGCGGCGGCCTTTGGAGCATGGGGGCCGGGGCGCTCGGGGCGCTCGGGGCCCTGGGAACGATCCTCGCCTTCGCCTGCGGCGGGAAGCCGTTCACCGTCATGCCGGTCGTGTTCGGCTGCGCGCCGGTGATCAACACGCTCGCCACGCTCGCGTTTGCCCACACGCCCGTCGGAGCGGTCAGCCCGTGGTTTCTTGCGGGGATGCTCGTCGTCGCCGTGGGGGCCGCGACGGTGCTGGTCTTCGGGCCGCGGGGTCACGTCCCGCGGGCATAGCCAAACCATTCGATATGGTGCCGTGGCGCGAGGCGGAATCGATGACGGCGGCAGGCGGCATCGCGCCAGTCCGTCTTGCGGACCAAGACGTCGCTCGTCGTGCCCTGCGGCATCATGAAGATCGGGCCGCTTTCGGGGCCAAGACCGAGGTCGGCAAGCCATGCCACCGCCTCATCGAGGTCGGACGGCCCATCGACGACGAATTTGAGCTGCCACCTGGCGGCAGCCATGAGCGCACGGAGCACGTCGTCTCGCCGCCGTGCCGAGGCGTGTCGGGACGCCCAGCCCGCCGGCGTGTCCGACGGGGGTGTGGACGAGGCGAGCTTCGGGCTGATCGACATGAGATCGGCCGCTCCCGCAATCGGTGACGCTGTCGGCACGACGCTGCCGGCCGTTTCGATCGTCACATGATGGCCGCGCTGCCGCAGCCGCCTGCAGAGTTCGACCGTTTCACCGAACAGGAGCGGCTCCCCGCCGGTCACGACGACATGCCGTCGCCCGAGCGATTCGACGGCCGACACGATCGCATCGTTGGTCATCTCGTCGCCGGTCGGTTCCCAGGATGTGAACGGCGTGTCGCACCAACGGCATCGAAGGTTGCAGCCGCTGGTGCGGACGAAGGCACTGGGCGTGCCGGCCAGAAGCCCCTCTCCCTGAAGCGACCCGTAGATTTCGGCGATCCGCATGGGGTGTTCCGTCAGGCCGTCGGCTGCCGTGGGTCGGCGGCCCCGGCGGCGGCGAATCCGTCCGCTCGAATCCTGCAGGAGTCGCAGTCGCCGCACGGTCGGCCATGGGCATCGGGATCGTAGCAGCTCGTCGTCAGCCCGTAGTCGATGCCGAGTTCGAGCCCCAGGCCGATGATCGCGGTCTTGGTGAGCGACACCAGTGGTGCGAGGATCTCGATCGGTCGTCCCGAGACGCCCGCCTTGGTGGCGAGGACCGCGAGCCGGCGGAACGCATCGAGGTATTCGGGACGGCAATCGGGATAGCCGCTGTAGTCGATCGCGTTGACACCGAGAACGATCGCCTCGGCGCCGCGCGCCTCCGCCATCGCGAGGGCCAGCGAGAGGAAGACCGTGTTGCGGGCCGGCACGTAGGTGGCCGGAATGCCGGCCGCGATATCGGCCGCGGAACGATCCTTCGGCACCACGATCGTCGGATCGACGAGGGCACTGGAGCCGAAGGCGGCCAGATCGATCGGCATCACGACATGGTCGGTGATCCCGAGGCTCGCCGCGACGGCTTTCGCGCAGTCGAGTTCCACGCGATGACGCTGGCCGTAGTCGATGGAGAGGGCCGCCAGGGCATAGCCTTCCCGACGCGCCCAGGCGGCCGCGGTTGCCGAGTCGAGCCCGCCGGACAGCAGCACCACGGCTGCCGCTTTCGATCCGACCCGATTCATGGCACACTTCCTTGCATGAACACCACAGCACCTTCCCGCGACCAGTTGGAAACCTTCGCCAACCAGTTTCCCGGTCGCGATTACACCATCGAGATCGTGTGTCCGGAATTCACGAGTGTCTGCCCGAAGACCGGCCAGCCCGATTTCGGCACGCTCACCTTCCGCTACATCCCGGAAGGCACATGTGTCGAACTCAAGAGCCTCACATTGTATCTCCAGGCCTTCCGCAACGAAGGAATCTTCTACGAAAACGTCACGAATCGGATCCTGGACGATCTGGTCGCCGTCCTTGCCCCCAGGCAGATGACGCTCGTGGCCCAGTTCACCCCCCGCGGTGGCATCTCGTCGCGGATCGTCGTGTCGCACCCATCGGGCCGGCATCTGCCGGCGTCCAGCTGACGAACAGCCGTTGCCCGTCCCCTCCCCTTCGCATCCTCCGTGGAGCCGCTCAGCCATGGCCCAGCCGATCCGAGTCCTTCTTTCCGCGCTCGCCGACGAGGCGGCATTCCATCTCACGGCCGTCGAGCAGTTCACGGCGCTCGCGGCCATCGGCCTGGAGTACTACAGCCTCAGGCATATCGATGTCGGCAAGGGCGTGAAGAACGTCATGAAGCTCACGCTTCCCGAGATCCAAAAGATCCGTCATCTCGAGGATGAGTACGGCCTGAACGTCGCGTCGATCGCCTCGCCGATCGGCAAGATCAAACTCATTGACAGGGCCGACGGCACGAAAAACGCCTTTGTGCCCTTCAAGCAATACCTCGCTCGGGACGTCGCCAGGGCGTGCGATCTGGCCCATGCCTTCGAGACGAAACTGATCCGTGGATTCTCGTTTTATCCCCCTCGCGGCGAGAAGCCGGAAGACCATCTCGAAGAGGCGGTCGACCGGATCGGGAGGATCGCGGAGGCCTGTCATCGCTCCGACCTCACGTTCGGCCTGGAGGTGGAGGCCAACCTCGTCGGGCACACTGGCCGGCTTCTGGCCGAGATTCACCGCCGCGTGAACCACCCCGCGCTCGTGCTCGTCTTCGACGCCGCGAACCTGATCGTCCAGGGGTTCTCCACGGCGGAGGTATGGGATGAGTGGCAGGCCATGAAGCCGGGGCTCGGATGGGTTCACGTGAAGGATTACCGACGCGTGGGCCGGGCCGCCCGCGGCAAGCACGTCGAGGAGGATGCGCTGGCCAACTTCGTGCCTGCCGACATCGGCACCGGAGGCCACGACCGGATTCTGGGCGACCTCAAGACGATGCTTCCCACGCTGACGAAGAAACTGCAGCGACGCGGCATTCCTGGCGTGTTCGTCGATCTCGAGCCCCACGTGCGAGGCGGTGGTCAGTTCGGCGGCACGAGTGGCCCGGATGGCATGGGCATCGCGATGCGAGGGCTCTGCCGTGTTCTCGACAAGGCCAAGGTCGCCTACCACGTGCGAGACTTCGATGACCTGCTGGCCGCGCGGGGGGTGGCGAAGGACTGAAACGATGAGCGAGGCGACCGAGCCGGGCAGCTATTTCGTCGCCAACTATCCTCCGTTCTCCCGGTGGAATGCCGGCGCCGTGCCGTCCGTGCTGGCCGCATTCGACGCCCCGCCTTCGGCCGAGCCGATGGGGCTCTATCTCCACATCCCCTTCTGCCGCAAGCGTTGCAAATTCTGCTACTTCCGCGTCTACACCGACGTTTCGGCGGCCGACGTCGAACGGTACTCGCAGGCGCTGGCCCACGAGGCGGAACTCGTCGCTGCCAGGCCGGCCGTCGCTGGTCGCCGTCTCCGCTCCGTCTACTTCGGTGGCGGCACCCCTTCGTTCCTGGGCGTCAAGCAGCTCGAGCGGCTCGTCGATGGCCTGCATCGAAGCTTCGGATGGAGCGACGCCGAGGAGGTGACGTTCGAGTGCGAGCCGGGCACCCTCTCCGAGCCCAAGGTTCAATCGCTCAAGTCGCTCGGGATGACGCGGATCTCGCTGGGCGTCGAAAACTTCGACGATGCGATCCTCGAATCCAACGGTCGTGCCCATCTCTCGGCCGAGATCCTCCGAGCCTGGGAGTGGATCACGCGGGCCGATTTTCCGAGCACGAACATCGACCTCATCGCCGGCATGGTCGGCGAAACGGCCGAGTCGTGGGAGATGACCGTCGAAAAAACGCTGGCGCTGGAGCCCGACAGCGTGACGATCTACCAAATGGAGTTGCCGCTCAACACGACCTTCGTGCACGATGCCCGCGAAGCGGGCGGGCGAACGCCGGTGGCCGACTGGCCGACAAAACGGGCATGGGTCGATCGGGCCTTCACACGGTTCATCGAACGAGGCTACAGCGTTTCCAGCGGCTACACGCTGGTTCGCGACCCGTCGCGCGTTCAATTCCTCTATCGTGACATGCTCTGGGAGGGGAGTGACCTCGTGGCGCTCGGCGTGGCCAGTTTCGGACACCTTTCGGGAATCCACTATCAGAATGCGGCACACTGGGACGGCTATTGCTCCGAGGTCGAGGCCGATCGGCTGCCGATCGGGCGTGGACTCGTGCCGACGCGTCGGGAACTCCTGATCCGCGAAATGGTTCTCGGCCTGAAGCGGGGGTGGCTCGACGCGGGCCGGCTCGCGGCGAAGTACGGGATCGACCCGCTCGAGCTTTGGGCGCCGCAGTGGCGGTCCCTCCAGGACGAGGGGTTTCTGGAGGCGATTCATCCCCAGCCGAGGCTGTCGCGAAGGGGCCTGCTGCGGGTCGATTCGCTCCTGCCGCGGTTTTTTGACGGTTCCTGACGAGACATGCGATGATGTGTGTTAACGGCCCGGCCCGAATTCGGTTTCTCTGGCAACCGGCATGAGATCCCACGCCCCAAAACTGATGCCTCCGTCATCCGCGGCCACGCTCGACATGGCCTGCCCCGCATCGAAGCTGCTTCGGGAACGGCTGCGAGCGATGGCCTCCGACCTTGCCTCGTCGTGGCGATCGGCCACGGTTCCGGGCGAGGTGAAAACCGTCGCCGGTCTCCGGAGGCAGGCTGAGGCGCTGGTGTCCCGCGCGGGCGGGCCGCCGGAGCACGTTGGCTGGACGATGGTGACGATCGTCTCGGAATTTTGGCGGGCGCGGCTGGCTTCGGGTCCGTCGGGCCGGAGGCTTCTGCTTCTGCCCGATTGTCCGATCGCCGAAGGGCCACGTGTGGATGGCATGCCGCATGTCTGTGGACCGCGGTGCACGATCACGACGCTCTGGACCGCCGCTCGCGACAGCGGGTGGGTGGTCGAATCGACCTCGCGGGCCGTGGCCGCGATGGGGAGTCTCCTCGCGGGCCAGTATGACGGCATTCTCGGTGTCGCCAGACTCGTCGACCTTGAAAAGGCATTTTCGAAATTGCCCGCATTCGCCCTTCCCGTGGCGGCCGTGCCCTACGAGGAAGTGCAGGCCGGCCGAGGCGTCTCGTGCGCGGCTGCTGCGGCGGAGCAGGCGATCGACCCGGAATGGATCCTCGGGCTCCTTGGGGTGGCCGGTGGTTCGGCGGCGCCCGTCGGAGACTACCTCCCGCTTCTTCGGGAGGCTGCAGAATTGTTCTCGCCCGGGGCGCTTCCATCGCTTCTGCGGCGGTTGGGCATCGACGCCCCGTCTGGCGGTGGTATCGCAGGCGCGACGTCCTCGTTGCAGCCACTGGGGGCCACGGAGCGGCTTGCCTTGGACTTTCTCGCCAGAGGCGGAAAGTTTCTGCGGCCGTTTATCACCCTGGCCGCGTTCGATGCCGTCGCTGCCGACCGTCGCGATGGTGTTTTGGAGGCGACGGCTGAAGGATCTCTGCCTCCGCGGGGTGCGGCACAGGCCGCCGCGGTAGCCATCGAGGTGTTTCACAAGGCGTCGCTCGTCCACGACGACATCGAAGACGACGACCGGATGCGGTACGGCCGGGAAACGCTTCACGTCGAACACGGCGTGCCGACGGCGATCAACGTGGGCGACTACTTGGTCGGCTTGGGGTATCGCATCGTCTCCTGCCTGCCCGGTGTCGATCCTCAGGCCCGCCAGGATGTCTTGACGAATCTCGCCGATGCCCACATGCGGCTGGCTCAGGGACAGGGCGCGGAGCTCTGGTGGCGTGATGCCGCCGAAAAACGGCTTTCCCCCGCCGACTCCATGGAGATCTACGGCCTCAAGACATCGCCAGCCTTCGAGGCGGCGCTGGTCATGGGCATCCGTCTGGCGGGTATCGCCCCGGAGCAGGCCGGTGCCGTACGTCGGTATGCCCTGCACGTCGGCACGGGCTTTCAGGTGCTCAACGACCTCAAGGATTGGAGCGGCGATCTGGAGAACAATCGGCGTGTTGCGGGTGACCTGCTGGGTGGGCGTCCGACGCTGATGTGGGCCTTGGCGATGGATCGACTGGGGCCGTCCGATGCCGGGCGTCTCCGCGACGCGGCGGCGCGGGCCGGTGCCGCAGACGCCTCCTCCCGCGAGGTCGCTGAGGCGATCGCGATCGCCCGGAGCCTCTATGAGTCTGCGGAAGTATTCCGCCGGGCAGCGTCGATCGTCGATGAGCAGCGTTCAGCGGCAGCGGCTGCCGCGGCCACCTGCCGCATTCCGCGGCTGCGTGAGGTTCTCGAATTCCTGCTCGACCTCGCGGTTCCGGATGGAGCGGCCGCGGGGATGGTAGGCTGACCGTGGATGCCGCAGACGAAACGATTTCGCGTGCGTCACGACTCCTCGGCTGCTTCCACTCCGAGTGGGATCGCTTCGCTGCCATCCGGCCCGTGGAGGGGGCGGATGTTCCCCAGCCCTACCGCACGTTGCTCGACCACCGCAGTCACATGACGGTGGCCATGGAACGGCACCATGGCGGGCCGGTGCGATTGCGGGTCGTGCGGGTCGCGAACGCCGATGAAGCAGGTCGATATGCCCGGGAAATTCTCCTGGAGGGGCCCGACGGTGAGATCGTGCAATACGGCATCGTGAAACTCGACCTTGATGCCGTCGATGCGGGAATTGCCGCCGCCATCAGGGCGGCAGACGTCCCGCTCGGCCGGCTGCTGATCGACTCAGGAATGCTCCGCGAGGTGCATCGCGTGAGACTGTTCGAGGTCGAGCCAGGGGCCGATCTTGGCCGGCTCATGGGGTGTGGCGTCCGCCACACCTATGGCCGTGTCGCCGAAATCTCGCTGTCGGGAAAACCGGCGTTGGAACTGCTCGAGATCGCGGCGCCGCAGCGGTCGTAAGTGGCAGGGGGCGTCGAAAAAATTTTTGGGCCCGTTCGGGAGGGATGCCCAAAGCCATGCAAACACGGCGTTTGCGGCGATTGGAGCCGTATTGACTCAATGCGCAAAATGACAGTAGAGTCCGGTATCTGGCAAGGATGGCAAGCAAGGAGGCTGGTTCGATCGAATCCGTGGACGATCTTGGAAACGGAATTCCTTCGCTGGCTTTCGCACCTTGCGTCCCCCGGATGGATTCGTCGAGATGGAGTGCGACGACGGACGTTCGGCCGTTTGGGCAACCGACGGTTGGAGCGTCTGCAAATGGCAACAGGAGGCCTTAGGTGTTCGGGGCTGAATCGCGGACGATTGATGCCCCGGATTCCGTTTTTCGACTAGCTGTGCCACGGCTAGGGAGAGGGTGGTAAAGCGATGCAAAAGACCGTGTATACGACAGGTGAGGCGGCCAAGATCTGCAAAGTCAGTCAGCAGACGATCATCCGCTGCTTCGATTCGGGACAGTTGAAGGGATTCCGCGTGCCGGGCAGCCGGTTTCGTCGGATCCCCCGCGATCAGTTGTTCCTCTTCATGCGGGACAACGGCATTCCGACCGACGCGCTCGAGAGCGGCCGGCGGAAGATTCTCGTCGTGGACGACGATCAGGATCTCGTCGAACTGATCACCGACGTTCTCGAGCGTGATGGCCGCTTCGAGACGCGGAGCGTCAATAACGGGTTCGATGCCGGCATGATGGTGAAGGACTACCGTCCTGACCTCATCGTGCTCGATGTCATGCTGCCCGACATCAATGGCAAGGAAGTCTGCCAGCGGGTTCGGAGCGACTCGACCATGGACGAGGTGCGGATCATCTGCATCTCCGGCATGTGCGAGCCCGACAAGATCGAAGACCTCAAGGCATCCGGAGCCAACGAGTTTCTGCAGAAGCCGTTCGAAGCCGAGGTGCTCGTCGATCGGATCTGCGGCCTGCTCGACATGGAGTCGGTTGCTGCCGGTTCGTGATGGCCGCCCTCCCGCCGTCTGGAGCCTGGCTGCTGCTCGATCGCGACAGCTCGGCCCCGATTGCACTGCCGGTCCCTCGTCAGGCCTGTCTCGGTCTGACGAGGGCCGTGCTGTTTTTGGCGGACGGCTGGCGTCAGGGGAGCGGCGGGCATGAGGCCGCCTGGCAGGCTGTTTGGGAGCATGCCGGAGCCGATCTGTCAGCCGCGCTCTGGCTGGCGTCGCGGGAATTTCGTGATGCAACCGGACGGTCGCCCGCACGAAGTCTTGCGGAATCGCTGGTGCTTGGGGACGACGTCCGATCGGGGCGGGCCTCGGT
>JBJTDB010000031.1:0-4116 GCA_046092145.1 Planctomycetia bacterium
CGCGAAATTGCCGAAATCGGCGCCCCCCATCGGCGGCGTCCAGTTGTCGAGATAGAGCTTCGGCCGCCGCTCGTGGAGCCGCTCGAGGATCCAGTAGTAGCCCTCCACCGATTCAATCCGTGAGTCGGTGGCCTGGGGGGCGTGTGCGGGCGAGTCGGATGTGGTGATCTGATCGAAGTCGGTCTTGAGCCAGTCGACGCCGAAGCGATCCACGATGCCGCAGAGTTTTTCGAGCACGTATTCCCGGCAGGGCTCCGACGCGAAGCAGAGGCTCCGCATGCCCCAGCCGCCCGTCACCGGCCGGCCGTTTCGCACGGCGACGAATTCCGGGTGCTCGCGGACGAGCTGCGAATCGGCGTGGGCCTGCCCAAACCCCATCCAAAGCCCGAACTTCATCCCGGCCGCCTTCACCTTCCGCGCCACCGCCTCGACGCCATCGGGAAAGCGGTCGGGATCCGACGCGAAATCCCCGAGCAGCTTGAACCAGTCGTAGTCGAGGATGAAGAGCTCCACGCCCAGGGCACGGCACCGCTCGATCTCCGCATCGAGCCGCTCGGGCTTGAGATGATTGATGGGCCCGGCCGAGAGATCCTGCCAGTTCGACCAGGTGTCGTAACCCACGAACATCGGCGGCCGCCCCTCGGGCCAGGGCAGACCATAGAGCCGCTCGGCCACCCGCCGCGTGGCCCGCGCCGCCTCCTCCACGTCGCCTTTAAAGAAGCCGAAGAACACCCGCGGCGTCGTGAAGGTCGCGGCCGGCGCGAGCGTGCGGGCGTAGCCGCCCTCGTCGCCGAAGCCGAGCCGCAGGCCGAAGACGCCCGCCCCCTCCTCGAAATCTCCCACGTCGGCCGCGAACGATCCCGACCATTCCCAGCCGGCGACGAGCCCTTGGTCGATCGCTGGATCGCGGAGCGCGAGCCAGGCCATCGCGCCGCTCGATCCGTCGTGCGGCAAGGCCGCGGTGGCGTCGGAGCGGATCGACCGCCGTGTCGCGGGGCCGAGCAGTTCGGTGTGACGCGTCGCCTGCCGCCAGCGTGTCGGGCTCCGCGGGCCGAGCGTGGGATGCGTGCAGGCCTCGATCCAGGAGATTTCGAGATCGCCCGGCCCGGGCCGCAGCGAAACCGCGGCGCTCGAGAGCCGATGCACAAGGCACGGGGAATCACCCGTATTCGTGACGCTCGTCCAGCGGCGCACGGCCGGCACGCCAACACGCATCTCCGCATGCAGGCCGATCACGAGCGGATGCCCCTCGACGGCAACCGCGAGGTCGAGCCGCGCGACATCCCCCTCGACCACCGCCCGCGACCTGCCGGCATCGAGCGTGACGCGCGTGTCGCCGGTGAGCGTGACCGGCTTGGCGGGCGACTGGTCGCCGGCCGGGGGCGACCGCAGCGATGCGACATCGGCGTCGGGCGTGTAGCGCAGGACAAACTCCCGTGACGGCGGCGCGAGATCGGGCCAGATGTCGTCGCGCCGCCACACGAGCCCGGGCAGCATGCCCTCCCTGCCGGGGCCGTAGTCGAACGCGGGGGCCTGCGGGATCCAGTCGACACCGGTCGCGAGGTTTTTAAAGTGCGCGAGCCGCAGGCCATCCTTCCAGCCGATCTCCATGCCCACGAGCCCGTTGGCGATCACGGCCGACTGGCCGGCCGCGTCGATCCGGGCTTCGAGCGGCGGCGGTGCGGCTCCTGCGACCTGCATCGCGATGGCCGCGACCATGGCACTCGCGCACGATACCCAGCGTCTGGAAAACGTCTTCTTCATGGTCGTGAGGTATGCCTCACGGCCGGCCGCAGTGGAATGGCCGATCCTGCGCCCGGCATGGCATTTTCTGCGGCTCGCAGCTGCTGCAGCCGGCCGCAGCTCCGCTGGTCATGTGTTGGTTGCATGGAACATCGGGACTGTGTCAGGATCTGCCGAAAGCCAGTCATCACCTCATGCCGGAGAACCCGATGGCGTCGCGTTCCTCTTCGTGGTGCCCGCTGTTCACAGCCACCATCCCGCTGCTTGCCTGCCTCGTCGCGATCCGCAGCCTGTCTTTGACCGCGGCTGAACCGTCTTCGCCCACCGTCGTGGTTCGGCCTGCCGCCGAGCTTCGTCTCCCATCAGACACGAAGCAGTACGCGATCGACAGCAACATGCCCGCCCATTGGGATGGCGACACGCTCTTCGTCTTCACGTCGGGCGGCGGGATCCCGAAGCCGCTGCCCAGCCGGTGCGCGGGGCCCGATCTCCTCCACCTGGCCGACGTCTGCGAGAGCCGGATCGACAACGACGCCGAGTTTCACAAGGACCGCTGGGGCCGCTGGTTCGAGGCGACCTGGAAGGCCGATTCGGGCACGCTCTACGGCTGGTACCACAACGAGCCGGGGGATTGCTGCCCCGAGCTGAAGAAGCCGTTCGCCCTCACGTCGCCGAAGATCGGGGCGGCCGTGTCGCACGACGACGGCCGCACGTGGACCGACCTCGGGATCGTGCTCAGCCCTCCGGCCGGCAGCGACGATTGCGGCACGGCGAACGGGTTCTTTGCCGGCGGCCACGGGGATTTTTCGGTGATCCCCGATGCGGCGCGAGAGCACCTCTACTTCCTCTTCAGCACCTACTGCGGTCCGACCGAGGAACAGGGGATCGCCGTCGCCCGCATGCGGTATGCCGACCGCGACGCCCCCGTCGGAAAGGTCTTCAAATGGCGGGACGACGGGTGGAAGGAACCCGGCATCGGGGGCCGCTGCACGCCGGTCTTTCCCGCCGCCAGCAGCTGGCACGGAAAGACGCCCGACGTCTTCTGGGGGCCTTCGATCCACTGGAACACCCACCTCTCGCAGTACGTCATGCTGATGAACCGTGCCCGGGATCCGGGCTGGTCGCAGGAGGGAGCGTATGTCGCGTTCAATCCCGACGTCGCCGATCCGCGCGGCTGGAGCCGGCCCGCGAAGATTCGCGATGGCGGGCAGTATTACGTGCAGGTGATCGGCACGGCCCGGGGCGAGACCGACAAGCTCGCGGGCCGCGTCGCGAGGCTCTTCGTTCACGGCCGATCGAGCGAGGAGATCATCTTCCTCCGGCCGGGCGAATCGGCCGCGCCGCCGTGAGGGCGTGGCCTGCCTTGGAATTCCCGATCCACCAGGCGACTCATGCCTCGGTCACCCGCAGGCGCAGGCTCGTCTCCCGGGTGGTCCCGGGCTCCAGCTCCAAGGCATGACCGGCCGCGATCCCGCGGGAGAGCTGCGGCGGGCCGGTCCAGGGTTCGAGGCCCACGACATAGCCGCCCGCAAACGGCTCCGCCTCGCCGCCACCATAGAGCTGCCAGATCCAGAGCCAGCGGAAGAGCGCGGGGTCAAACTCCATCATCACCCGCAGGCCGAGGGCCGGGTTTTCGAGGCCCACGGTTCCCTCGCGAAAGCCGGTGAGCAGACAGAGATCGTGGCTGCGCCGCTCCCGCGGCTGCACGAGCGACACATCCACGTCGCGGCCGCCCACGCCGCGACCATGAGGCCACTCGAGCCCGGCCGCAGCCTCGAGCCGCGACGTGGCGTCGCACCGCACCGTTTCCATCGCGCCCGCGGGGGCGATGATCCGCGCGCCGGGGCCAAGGAGCGGCCCGCCGAAGACCGGGTGGTGGCCCCGGAGACGCCGCGCGGTCGCCGCCCCGGTGTTCGTCAGCCGCTCCTCGATCACGAGGCCCGCCGCCGTGTCATCGAGCGTGACCGTTCGCTCGAGGCGCAGCGGCGGCCACGAGAGATCGACCTCGAGCGAAAGCGACGTTGCCGTCTGGCGCACGATCCGCCACGGCCTGGCCCACGACTCGCCGTGAAAGGAATGACAAACGCCGTCCACCTCGCAGGGGGCGTCGCCATTGGGAAGCAGCTCCTGCCAGCCGCCGGCATACCAGCGGTTGAACGTCTCTTCGGTGGCCGCCGGCAGCGCGCCGGCGAGGCTGCCATCGTCGGGCGGCGTCGGCCGCAGCCGGCCGAGCAGTTCATGCCCCGTCCGCCGATCGACGAGCGAGATCATCTCGCCTCCCTTCCCCGGCAGAAACGCACAGCGGAGGTGGGCGTTCTCGATCACCACCTCCGGCCAGCCACCGCCGGTCGCTCCCGCACCGGCGCGAGCCGC
>JBJTDB010000032.1:0-4905 GCA_046092145.1 Planctomycetia bacterium
TGGGGGCTGTGTCTGTCCCGCTCGTGGCCCGCCCACCGACTGGGGAGAGCTCGTGCAGGCGCATGACGACCGCGACGTCTTTCAAGCCTCGCCCGACGAACTGCCCGCGATCGACATTCACAGCCTCTGACCGGAGTCGGACACGAGGCGTCGAAGCCCCGGGAACGGCCGACTGGGACGCGGTCTGCGCACACGCGAGAAAAACGCCACCGAAGCCGGTGCGAGGCGTTTCGAGAAACCCGCTCCGGACGCCCAGGCCGCTCTCCCCGAGGCTCACGAGTGGCTCATCAGCCCGGCAACCGTTGCGGAAGTGCCATTGGCCGGGCTATCCTTAGACGGTGCGCGGAGGGTGAGAACGACCTTGTCAGGGTTCATTGACGACTATCTCGCCGCCCGAACGGATCTGAAGCCAGGAACCCAGTCCAACTTGAGGGCGGCAAGGATTTGGCTTGAGGACTATTTCGGGGCCACCAGGGAGATGGATTCCATCACGGCAGGAGAAGCGGAACTCTACAGGGCGTGGCTGGGAACGACGGGCGGGCTGGCGGAGAACACGATCCGAGGGGTCTGCCGAAAAGCCCGCCAGTTTTTTCGGTCAGCATTCCGGCAGCGACTGATCCGTGAAAATCCGTTTGCAGGGATGAAACGGCTCACGGACCTGGCGAGTCCGAAAAGCCGGCAGTTCTACGTGAGTCGATCCTTGGCGGAGCGGGTATTGGCCCATTGTCCGACCGACCAGTGGAGGCTGATCTTTGCCCTCTGCCGCTATGGCGGCCTTCGATGTCCTACCGAGATCCTCGCCCTGAAGTGGAGCGACGTGGACTGGAAAAAGGAGCAGTTCACCGTGAACTGCATCAAGACCGCCCGGCATGAAGGCAGGGAAACACGAAACGTCCCGCTCTTCCCGGAACTTCGCCCCTTCTTCGAGGCTTGTTTTCGGGCCAAGAACAAGGACTCGGAGTGGGTCATTTCCCGAATCCGAAACCCGAAGACGAACCTGCGGACGCAGATGCAGCGGATTCTCAAACGGGCGGGGATCACACCCTGGCCGAAGTTGTTCCAAAACCTGCGTTCGAGTCGGCAGTCGGAGTTGATCAAGGTTCATAACATGGAGGTGGCTTGCGAGTGGATCGGCAACACGCCGGCCGTCGCCTTGAAGCACTACCTCCAAATCACGGACGAGGACTACGAGAAGGCTCTGGAGGCGTGGCGAGCGCTGAACCGCCATGCAGGCTGATCCTGGTAGCGGACCCAAGAGCCACCCGACCGAGTTCCGAGACGGACGGCCGGGTGGTTTTGTTTTTGGTCACGGCTCCCCGAGAGACTTCTTGAGCATCTCGTTGTCCATGTGATTGATGGCGACCACCTTGGACGCCGACGAGTGACCGCTCACCACGGCGACGGCATCGGTGGTCAGCCCGAGTCGTTCGGCCAGCATCTCCACGACCGCCTCGTTGGCCCGTCCCTTCTCGGGCGGCGCCATCACCTTGATCTTCAAGGCTTCGCCGAGCCAGCCCACGATCTCGTCCCGTGACGAACCGGGCACCACCTTCACCTTGAGGCGGCAAGAAGGTTCAGGAGCCTTCGTCACGGTGCCTGATCCCGTAAGTGTTCGCTTTTGAAGGCGCCGCAAAAAGCGCCGCAGAAAGCGCCGCACTCTCTGCTCGCAGGGGCCAGCAGGAGGTCGCACCGACAAAACGGCACCCCCATCAAAAGAGCAAGCCGCAGAAGGACTTGCGACCTCCTACGGCTTCGTGCGGTCTCTTGCGAAAAGAGCCAAAGCTCCCCGAGTAGGATTCGAACCTACAACCTAGCGGTTAACAGCCGCTCGCTCTACCGTTGAGCTATCGGGGATCGAGACCGTAGTCCGAGACGACCAAAATAACCGATCCACTGGGCGAAATCGATATCTACCCGGGAAGTCTCCGGCGGCCGGCCTGCTAGCCCTCGGACGGCTCCCGGCGCTTCTCCATCAGCACGCGGTTGCCCTTGGGGCTGTACTCCAGCCGCGTCATGAACGACCGCATCAGCATCACGCCCCGGCCGTTGGGCACGTCCAGCCGCTCCTCGAGCGTGCAGTCGGGAATCGTCGATGGGTCGAAGCCCGGCCCTTCGTCGGTGACCTCGATCTTGACGAGGTCAGGGGTCACCTCGCAGCAGACCTGCACGTGCTTTTTTTCGTCCAGCTTGTTGCCGTGCACGATCGCATTGGTGATCGCCTCTTCGGTCGCGAGGTGGATCGCAAAGATGTCGGATGGCGACCAGCCATGATGCCCGAGTTGTTGGAGCAGCTCTTCGGTGATCGTCCGGCTCGCGCCCCGCTCGCTCGGCAAGCGCACGTCGCGTCGCCAGCCGCCCGGTGCTCCCGCAGATGGGCCGCCCGTTCGCGAGTCGGCAGGAAAGTGGCTCCCCATGGTGTCCGCCTCCGATGTCGCCCGGCCTTTAGGCCCCGAGCGCCGATGTCGCGTCGGCGACGTCTTTGTGGATGTCGAACACTTTGTTGAGCTTGGTGATCTGAAACACCTCGAGAATCTCCGGCCGGATGCTGCACAGCGCCAGCCGGCCGCCATGGGATTTCATGCGGCGATCGAGTGTGATCAGTTTGCCGAGGGCCGAGCTCGACAGAAACTCGACATGCGAAAAGTCGAGCGCGAGGGATCGTTTTCCATCCTGGTCGATGAGGCCGAGAATCTCGCCCCCCAGTTCCTGGATCGCTGATTCGTCGAGGATCTTTCTGTCCACGATCTGAACGACCGTCACGGGGCCTTGCTCGGAGACATCGATGCGGCGGTGAGTTGCCATGGGGGAAACCTTACTCTCGGGCAGGCCTGTCCCGGTACTCTGCCAGTTTGGCAGCGATGACGCCAGAGGCCGACCTGCGGCCGGGGCCAAACCCAGCCGGTTATTCTGGGCCGTGGCCCCGCCCGAAACCCGGGATCGCAATCCGCTCGCGAGTCTGGCGCGCCAGTTGCATTCGGCTCGAAAACCGGTCTGCTGGAGCCCGTTCCGGCAGCCCGGACCGCAACCTTCCCCAGCATCCCCCTCGTCCCCGTCAGGAGAAAGGCATCCCCGATGTCAGCGACCGCGACCAAGCCCGCCCGTAAGAAAGCCACGTTGATTCCCCTCGGCGACCGCGTGGTCGTGGAACGCGAGGCGAGCGAGCAGAAGACCGCCGGCGGGATCGTGCTGCCCGACTCCGCCAAGGACAAGCCCGCCCGCGGCACGATCGTGAGCGTGGGCGAGGGCAAGCTCGACGACAAGGGCCATCGGCATCCGTTGCAGGTGAAGCCCGGCGATCGCGTCGTGTTCACGAGCTACGCCGGCGAGCCCTTCAAGGTGGGCGACGACGAGCTCCTGCTCATGCGGGAAGACGACATCCTGGCGATCCTCGGCTGATCGCTCGGTCACCGTCCGCTTCCACATTCAATCACCGAAACCCAGACACCCCTTTCTCAGGAGACACGAGACCATGGCGAAGATGATGGCGTTCGATCAGGAAGCCCGTGAGGCGATGCGGCGTGGCGTCACGAAGCTCGCCCGCGCGGTGAAGGTGACGCTCGGCCCCAAGGGCCGCAATGTGATCCTTCAGAAGAGTTTCGGTTCCCCGACGGTGACCAAAGACGGCGTGACCGTCGCCAAGGAGATCGATCTCGAGGACGTCTACGAAAACATGGGCGCCAGGATGGTCCGTGAAGTCGCCAGCAAGACGAGCGACGTGGCCGGCGACGGCACGACCACCGCGACCGTCCTCGCCGAGGCCGTCTTCAACGAGGGCCTCAAGGCCGTCGTCTCGGGCGTGAACCCCGTGCAGATGAAGGCCGGCATCGAGAAGGCGGTCGAGGAGATCACGGCCAAGCTCAAGAGCATGTCGATCCCCGTGAAGGGCAAGAAAGAGATGGCCCAGGTGGCCGCCATCGCCGCCAACAACGACATGGAGATCGGCGAACTGCTCGCCGAGGCCATGGACAAGGTCGGCAAGGATGGCGTGATCACGGTGGACGAGGGCAAGAGCCTCAAGACCGAGATCGAGTTCGTGGAGGGCATGCAGTTCGACCGCGGCTATCTCTCCCCCTACTTCGTGAACAACCCGCAGCAGATGCAGTGCGTCCTCGAGGACTGCTACATCCTCGTCTACGAGAAGAAGATCTCGACGGTGAAGGACATCGTCCCGATGCTCGAGGCCGTCGTGAACGCCGGCAAGCCGCTTCTGATCATCTGCGAGGAGGTGGACGGCGAGGCCTTGGCCACGCTCGTCATCAACCGTCTCCGCGGCACGTTCCAGGTGGCGGCCGTGAAGGCTCCCGGCTACGGTGATCGCCGCAAGGCGATGCTCGAGGACATCGCGATCCTCACCGGCGCCACGGGCGTCTTCGAGAACCTCGGCATCAAGCTGGAGAGCGTCGGGCTCGCCGAGCTGGGCCGGGCCAAGAAGGTGATCATCGACAAGGACAACACGACGATCATCGAAGGCTCCGGCAAGAACGCCGAGATCAAGGCCCGGATCGAGCAGATCCGCCGTGAGATCGATGCCTCGACGAGCGACTACGACCGCGAGAAGCTGGAGGAGCGGCTCGCGAAGCTCGCCGGCGGCGTGGCGAAGATCAATGTCGGCGCCGCGACCGAGAGCGAGATGAAGGAGAAGAAGGCCCGCGTCGAAGACGCCCTCCATGCGACCCGTGCGGCCGTCGAAGAGGGAATCCTCCCCGGTGGCGGCGTGGCCCTCCTTCGGGCCAGTTCGCAGGTGAAGCCGAAGGGCCTGTCGGACGACGAGACGATCGGATTCAACATCGTGATCCGGGCCTCCCGGGCTCCGGTGACGATGATCTCGACGAACGCCGGCCAGGATGGCTCGATCGTGTGCGAGAAGGTGCTCGGCGGTGACGGCAACTTCGGCTACAACGCCGC
>JBJTDB010000033.1:0-13532 GCA_046092145.1 Planctomycetia bacterium
GGTAGAGGTTGCCGAAGAACTCGTCGAAGCCATGACTCGTGGGCAGCATGTCGTCGCGGTCGCCGAGATGGTTCTTGCCGAACTGGCCGGTCATGTAGCCCCGCGCCTGGAGCAGGGTGGCGATCGTGGGGTCTTCCTTCCTCATCCCCTCCGGCGCGCCCGGCAGGCCGACCTTCGTCAGCCCCGTGCGGATCGGCGCCTGCCCCGTGATGAAGGCGGCCCGGCCGGCCGTGCAGCTCTGCTGCCCATACCAGTCGGTGAATAGGGCGCCCTCGCGGGCGATCCGATCGATGTTGGGCGTACGATAGCCCATCATGCCGTGGTTGTAGGCCCCGCGCCAGCCCAACATCCTCGTGATCTGGGGGGACGACATCGGCCAGTTCAACGTCGGGGCCTACAACCTCGGCATGATGGGCTACAGGACACCCAACATCGATTCGATCGCCCGCGACGGGGCCCTCTTCACCGACTGGTACGGCCAGCAGAGCTGCACCGCCGGCCGCGCCGCCTTCATCACAGGCCAATCCCCGATCCGCACCGGCCTCACGAAAGTGGGCCTGCCCGGCGCACCCGAGGGCATGAAGAAGGAAGACCCGACGATCGCCACGCTCCTCAAGGCGCGGGGCTATATGACGGGCCAGTTTGGCAAGAACCATCTCGGTGATCGTGACGAGATGCTCCCCACGAACCACGGCTTCGACGAGTTCTACGGCAACCTCTACCACCTGAACGCCGAGGAGGAGCCGGAGCATCCCGACTACCCGAAGAATCCCGAATTCAAAAAGCGGTTCGGCCCACGGGGTGTGATCCACTCCTTCGCGGGAGGCAAAATCACCGACACCGGCCCGCTCACAAAGAAGCGGATGGAGACGTTCGACGAGGAGGTCAACGCCAAGACATTCGCCTTCATGGAGAAGTCGAAGCAGTCGGGCAAGCCGTTCTTCATCTGGTGGAACTCCACGAAGATGCACATCTTCACGCACCTGAAGGATGGCGTGGCGGGGAAGACCGGCCTGGGAATCTATGCCGACGGCATGGTGGAGCACGACCGGCAGGTCGGCGAGGTGCTCGCCAAGCTCAAGGAACTCGGGCTCGATGAAAACACGATCGTGATGTACTCCACTGACAACGGCGCCGAGGCCTTCACCTGGCCCGACGGCGGCACGACGATGTTTCGCGGCGAAAAGAATACGCAGTGGGAAGGGGGCTACCGCGTGCCCTGTGCCATCAAGTGGCCGGGCGTGATCAAGCCAGGCACGGTGATCAACGACATCGGCGCCCACGAAGACATGCTCGCAACGCTCTGCGCCGCGGCAGGCGACAAGACGGCCAAGGAAGACCTCAAGAAGGGCCGCCGTATCGGCGACCGCACCTACAAGGTGCACCTCGACGGCTACGACCTCGGCCCGGCGCTCCGAGGCGAGGCGGCATGGCCACGCAAGGACTTCATCTATTGGACCGACGATGGAAGCGTGGCAGCGCTGCGATACGAGAATTGGAAAGTGACCTTCCTCCAGCAGCAGGCCCACGGCATGCATGTCTGGCAGCAGCCGTTCGTGGAACTGCGTGCCCCGACGCTCGTCAATCTGCGCATGGATCCCTTCGAACTCGCCCAGGAGATCGGCATGGACTACCAGCGGTGGTATCTCGAGCACATGTTCGCGATCGCCCCCGCCGCGGCCCACGTCGGCCAGTGGCTGCAGAGCTTCCGTGAGTTTCCCCCACGGCAAAAGCCCGGAAGCTTCAATCTCGATCGCGTGATGGAGGCGGTCACGGCATCACCGGGATCGGGCCGGTAACGGTCCACCTCGGTCAGGCCCGGGATCGCTTGAGCGTGTCGGAGGGCAGTTCGCCGAAGTGCCTGCGGTAGCGGCCTGCGAAGCGGCCAAACTCCCAAATGCCGTGGCGCACGAGGACATCGGCCACGGTGGCCTCCTCAGGTGCGCCATCGACCAAAACACGACGGATGAGGTGCAACTCCTGCAGCATCAGGTATTGCTTTGGCGGCACGCCAAAGGTTTCCTGGAATGTCCGCAACAGCGTGCGACCGTTGACGCCGGCATATCGGGCCAGATCCGCCGCCGTCGGCAGCATCGGGCCGGCTTCGATCGCCTCCATCGCGCGGCGGATGATTTCCCTTCGAGCCAAGCGGGGCCGGCCGGGGGTGGTCTGCGGCAGCTGCACGGGGGCCAGGCACGACACCGCAGCGTTGGCGAGTTCGAGCCCGGCGGCCCGATGAGCAGCGGTGCCCGCCGGCGTTTCGAACAGCGAGGATGCAATCGACCTGGCCAGACTGCGAAGTGATTGAACCGCTCCCGGGCGACAGGCCATACGTGCGCTTCCGCGAACCGGCACGTCGGGCATCCCGGCAGCAGGGCCGAGCGCGATCGAGCACCAGGAGTGGGCCTTGCGGCGGACTTGAATGCTGAAATCCGCACCGCGGGAAATGGCGAGGAGCGAGTCATCGTCGAGCGGCTCCCCATTGACGACATGCTCGCATGCATGCGTGAGCGGCACGAAGAAGGTGAGGCCGGCGTGTGTGTTCGCGCCGTAGCAGAGATTCCCCCCACCTTCCGACGCCACCTGGAGGACGACTCCTCCGAGGTCGAGGATTCCCAGCGTCCATGCGGGCGCCTCGATGGCATCACAGGCCAGACGGAGGCTCGCGCCGCTGACAGCCTCCCCCCACGCATCGAAGTCGTTGAACGTTCTCACCGAGGCAGAATAAATCCACCCCCGGGCATCGGGCAACCTTTTGGTCTTCGTCTCCCCGGGCCCGCTGCCCAAAGCCCGGCATGGACATCGCTTCGCGAATCACCGAAAATTCCGCCCGACGTGCCCCCGGTTCGGAATTCTACTTCAGCCCGACAGGAGTTCCCCATGACTGCATCTCGTATCCTCCCCGCGCCGACCACGCGCCGCCGCTTCCTTCAGGCGGGCGCTGCCCTGAGCGGTGCCGTCGCCCTGGGTCGCCCTTCGGTGGCCGCAGAGACCAAGGCTGCATTCTCGCTGCCCCCCCTTCCCTATCCGACCGACGCCCTCGCCCCCGTCATCGACGAGCGGACGATGACGATCCACCACACCAAGCATCACCAGACCTACCTCGACAAGCTCAACGCCGCGGTGGCCGCCGAGCCCTCGCTGGCCGGCAAGACGGTCGAGCAGTTGCTTGCCGATCTCTCCGCGATCCCGGAGGCCGTCCGCACCGCGATCCGCAATCACGGCGGGGGCCACGCCAACCACAGCCTCTTCTGGACGGTGATGCGGCCGCCCCGTGACGCCAACGCTCCCGCTGGCCCTCTCGCGACCGCGATCGCGTCTACGTTCGGGTCGTTCGAGAAGTTCCAGGAGACTTTTTCGGCGGCGGCTGCCGGACAGTTCGGCAGCGGTTGGGCATGGCTCGTGAAGGGGCCCTCCGCGCTCGAGGTGATGGCCACGCCAAACCAGGATTCACCCATCTCGCAGGGCAAGAAGCCGATTCTCGGCATCGATGTCTGGGAGCATGCCTACTACCTCAACTACCAGAACCGTCGGCCCGACTACATCAAGGCCTGGTGGAAGCTGGTGAACTGGGATGACGTCGCCAAGCGATTCGCCAACGCCTGACGCACGCTCCTACGCCGTCAGCGCCTCGAGCAGTTCAGCCAGCGGCACGGTGGCGAACGTGGTCGTATAGTCGCTCATCGAGTAGGGAATCACGAGCACTCCGCCGTGCACCGCGCCGCCGCAGCTGTAGACGACGTTGGGCACGTAGCCGGCCCGTTCATTCTCGTTCGGCGAAAGGATCGGCGATGCGAGCCTGCCGATGACATGCGTCGGGTCGTCGAGGGCCAGGAGCACCGCGCCGATCGCGTATTTCCGCATCGGCCCCACGCCGTGCGTGAGCACGAGCCAGCCGGCCGGCGTCTCGATCGGCGAGCCACAGTTGCCGATCTGGACGAACTCCCACGAATAGGTCGGTCGCAGGACGAGCCGCCTGGCGTACCAAAAGTGGAGCATGTCCGATTCCATCACGTAGATGTTCTCGCCATCCTGTCGCGAGAGCATCGATTAGGCCCCGTTGATCCGCCGCGGGAAGAGGGCCATGCCCTTGTTGGCGATCTCGGGCCCGTTGAGCGTGCTCACGCGGAACCGCACGAAGTCGTCGGTTTCGACGAACTGCGGCAGCATCACGCTGCCATCGAAGGCCGTGTAGGTGGCGTAGTAGCGGATGGAGCCGTCGTCCTCCACGAACCGCACGAAGCGGGCATCCTCGATGCCATTGGTCTCGGCCGGTGAATAGGGAAAGATCACCCGCTCGGAAATATCGGAGCCGGGATCGCATTCGATCTCGTAGTTCGCCCGGGCCAGCGCGAGGATCGCCGAGGCGAACGGCTCCCATTCCCGACGCCGCGTGCGATGCTGCCGCGACGTGTGGGCCAGCGACGACTCCAGATCCCCGAGCGTGAACTGGTCGTCGAGGGCCCCGAAGACGAGATCGACGAATCCGTCGGTGATCCCCAGCTCGACGAGTTTCTTGATGAAGAGCGTCTTCTCATAGCGGGAGTTGGCCAGCACGTGCGGCGCGGTGACGTAGCCCGTCGGCGCCGCCACCGTGATGCGGCCCGTCGCATCGACGACGCCGGCCCGGAAGCCGACGCTCGACACATGGCCCTCGCCAGTGGCCCGTAGGCTCAGCACGAACCGTCGCGAGCCCGCCGAAACGCCCCGCTGGTCCGGATGCCAGACGAGCGACGGGTTGAAGAGCGCGGCGCTTTCCAGCGCGTATTCCTGCGTGAAGTAGGAGCCGATGAGCAGTTCGCGGGATTCCGTGAGCGGACGATCCGTGAGCAGGTGGTGCCGCACCGCGGCATACCGCTCCCGGAAGAAGTCTCGCAGCCTCTGATGGCGTCCATGAAACTCGGAGAGCACGTCCGCCAGAAGCGACTCGACCTCCTCCTCGGGAAGCTCCATCACGCGGCTGATGATCTTCATCGCCCGCTGGGACTGGGTCGGTTCAAAGGGGCGATAGAGCACTCGGCCGCTGTTGGGCCGCAGGAGAACGTCGGTGCGGTTCACCTGCATGGCGCGGCGCCTCGCCGTCCACGGACGCCGACCGGCGACGGGCAGGCGAGGCCGGTTTCCAAGGCCTTCATGTCGACCAGCGCCGTCAGCCACGCGAGCGTCGACTCGGCCCCCTGGTTCTCGTTGGCCCGATCCTCCTGCAGGCCGTCGCGACAGCCTCCCGTGTGCGGATCACACAATGCCATCCCGAGGACGTTGTAGCCGCGGAACCACTCGAAGGCATGCCAGGCGCGATCGCGCCATCGCTGGTCGCCGGTGGCGTGAAAGGCCTCGACGCAGGCCGCGATCATCGCCTGGGCTTCGATCGGCTGCTGGTCAAACGCCGCCACCTCGCCGCCCCGCGGGAAAAACCCCTTGCATCCCACCGGAGAAAATCGACCCGCAGGCGAGAGCTGGATTCCGGCGAGCCATTCGAGCATGCCGAGGCCCGTCGCCACGGCCCGATCGTCACCGGACCAGCGGCCACCGCAGATCAGCGCCTGGCAGGGCCTGGCGTTTTCATAGGCGACGATGTCCTCAAACCAGGGCCACTCGGGCGATGCGTTGCGATGCTGCTGCTCGAGGAGTCGAGCCAGCAGCGAGGCCCGTGCGGCGGCCGCCATTCGATCGCCGTGCATGCGGCGCAGGTATTCCTGGATGCCGACGATCGCCAGCGCCCACGCCCGCGGGCTCGACGACCCGACGACGGCGCGCACCGCCGGCTCGAAATGACGCATCGCCCAGCGTTGCAGGCCGAGGTTGCGGGAACGACCGATGCACGTGCCAAGGGCGATGATCGAGCGGCCGAGGCAGTCATCGCTGCCGTGATCGTCGAGCCAGCGGCGATCGAAGCCCATGAAATTGCGGAAGCGACCGGTCCGCGGATCGAAGGCGTGCCCCACGAATGCCGCATAGGTGGCCGCCGCCTCGGCCGTGCGTGCCGATCCCAGACCCATGTCTTCGAGGACGACCATGAGGGCCAGCGCGCGAGCGTTGTCGTCGGTGCAGTAGCCTTCGGCGCGGTTCGGCAGCTCGTAGGTGGCGTGCTGAAAGATGCCGGCCGAGTCGGTGAGCCGCCACAGGTGGTCGAGAACCAGCCGCGGCAGTTCGTGGCCCGGGAGCCGGGTCGGCGCACCGGCCACCGCCCCGCGCCGCTTCACCATCGTTGCGGTTCGGGTGCGACAGAAGGCCTCGGCATACCGGGCGGCGACCCGGCTCCAGACCATCTCCCGCCCCGCCGCGTGGGCCTGCCGTCGCATGGCGTCGCGACGTGCGTGGTCGGCCAGGAGCCCGCCCACTTCCCGCGCAATCGCCCCCGGATCGCGAAAGGGCACGATCACCCCGCGGCCGTCGGCCAGCAACTCGGCGGCATGCCAATACGGAGTCGAGAGCACCGGCTTGCCACAGCCGAAGGCATAGGCGAGGGTGCCGGAGGTGATCTGGTCGCGGTTGAGATACGGCGTCACGTAGATATCGGCTGCCGCGAGAAAGGCGAGCAGATCGGGCATGTCGAGGAAGCGGTTGTGAAACTCGACGTGCTCGGCGACACCGAGCCTCTCGGCACGCGCCGCAAGCTGATCGCGATACCGCTCCCCCTGCTCGCGGAGCAGGTGCGGATGGGTCGCTCCCACGACGAGATACCGCGTGCCGGGATGGCGATCCACGATCTCCGGCAGCGCCTCAATGACATGATCGATCCCCTTGCTCGGCGAAAGCAGCCCGAAGGTGAGAAGAACCCGCCTGCCCTCCAGGCCGAATCGCACCTTGGCATCATCGGGATCCGTCAGCGGCATGTCGGGAATGCCGTGGGGAATCACGTCGATCCGCTCGTCGGCGACGCCATAGACATCGCGCAAGAGCATCCGCCCTCGCTCGGTCATCACGGCCAACCTCGCGGAAAGGTGGATGATCTCGCCCATCACCCGCCGCTGCGCGGGCGACGGCTCGGCGAGCACCGTGTGGAGCGTCGTATGCACAGGGGCCCGAAGCCGCTCGAGGAGGTCGATGACATGCTCCCCGGCCTCACCTCCGAAGATCCCGAATTCATGCTGCAGCGACACGACATCGATGTTGGCGAGATCGAGGAACTCGGCGGCGCGTTGGAAGGCCCGACGATCGCCATCGGGGCATTCAAAGCGGGCCTCGACCGGATAGTCATACGCCCGCCCCCCGTCGTTCATCGGCACCACGATGCACTCCGTCTCGGGCAGTCGTTCGGCGACGGCGCACCGCAGGTCGCGGGTGAACGTGGCGATGCCACAGCACCGCGGAACGTAGGTTCCCACGAAGGCGATCGTGGAGAGATCGGGTGAGGAGACTGGACGTGCCATGGGGCCTCGCGGCAAGCGTGATCGGCATGCCTGCCACGACACCTGCGGACGTGCGCGTCATGGCCGCGCGCGTCCGCCATCGCCCTTCCTGACGCTCGATTCTAGGCCAGGAGTCAAATCCGTCCGCCGAGGCATCGACTCATTGGCCCGATTTTTCGCGAAAAGCCCGTCCAAGCAGCCGGTGGGCCTCGCCGATCGCCAGCGAGTGATCCCGAAGACCCTCGTTCGCCTCTCCCTCTTCGATCGCATCCTCGAGTTGTTCGAGACGGCTCTCGTAAAGACGTACTTTCGCAAGGTCATCGTCGCTCACGTGTCCGTGCCGGAGGTAACACCCAACGAGCAGACGACGAGCCCAGTTCTCCGCAACCGGAATCCACTGCGCCGCGCGTTCGGTATCGCCGGTCATCGCAGAGTGCGTGACTTCGATGTTGGCATCGGCCAATTCCGGGAGCACCTCCGCAGCGGGCGGATAGTAGGCATAGCACCCGACGATGCTCAGTGCGACGATCGCGGCAAGTCCGATCACCGCAAGCAACGGCCCCGGGATCACGATGTCCCAGCGGCCTACGTTTCTTCCCGCGGCATGAGGCCGCACGAGCCATTGCTCAACGCGTCCGTTCGGGTCGATGGCCCGGAGCGCTCCCCCAAGCACAGCCAGGCCGGCCAACGCGCCGGCGCCAAACCATTCGTGCGGCAGGGTCTCCTGAGTCACTCGGCGGCCGATCTCGGCGAGATAACCATCACCCGGAACCTGCCCCTGATGAAACGGGGCACAGTATCGGTCGAAGGCATGGGTATGGCCGAGTGGCTCGACTCCCTGCGGGTAGAGCGGCCGCTCGATCCCATACGAAATGAAGAGTACGGCCAGAAAAATAATGCCGAACCAGACGACCAGTTTGCGCCACCCGTAGTTCAGGAGCATCCACGCGATCAGCCCGAGATTCACGCCGGCCCCGAGAGTCAGCAGGATGAAGGCCGCACCGATCGAGTTGCCGTGCTGAAACATCGACCCGAGTTGGGCCATCACGATCATCGGCGTGGCGTAGGCAGGCGTCGCGATCGCGGTCATGAGCAGTGGAGACCACGGGTTCTTGTGATCCATGGTCAATTGCAGGGATCCTGCCGGCAGGACCACCGCCAGGAGGCCCACTCCGAGGATCCCGATCCCGATCAGCCCGGCCGTGCCGCTGACCGTTTCGCGGGCCATGGCCACGAGGATCGACAGCATCCGCTGGATGCCCTGTGGAGGGGCAGGAAGCTCCGCGAAATGGGACTCCGTGTCGGGAAACAGCCGATCGAATATTCCGCCCGACACCATCACGACGATGAGCGAACATGCCGCGAACGCCATGATCGTGAATGGCTTGGATAGCGTGAGGCCGTAGAGCAGTGAGAGCGGATCGAACAGAGGGCTCGACAGCGCGAACGCGAAAATCGTACCGACGGCGATGCCACTCGCCCGAAGCTGTCGGCAGATCGGAATCACACCCAGCGAGCACCCCGGCAGAAGCATCCCGATGAGCCACGATTGCGCCAATGACACGAGCGAATTCGAGCCAAAGAGCCTCCGCGTGCCATGGTGGCCCATCAGCCGGCTCAAGAGACCTGTGATGCAAAGCCCCGTGAAGATGAAGGGCGCCCCCTGCAGGAAGGCCTGCAGCATCCGCAAGACCGCTCCCCAGAACACATCCATCATGGCACCTCCACACGTGCAAGAAGATCCTCGATCACACTGCTGGCCTCATGGCTCTCGAGCCCCAGACGCACGGAGAGCACGGGGGCGGCGACCTGCTGCACATCATCGGGCGTGACGAACCGCCGTCCGCTCAGCCATGCCCTCGCCTGGGCGGTTCGCTGCCAGGTCAATAGTCCACGCGGGCTCACGCCCAGGGCGATGTCACGATGCGACCGCGAGGCGGAGGCAAGCCGCACGAGGTAATCCTGCACGCCTGCTGATACGGGAGTCGCCGCGACGGACGATTGGATCCCTGCAAGGTGCTTCATTCCAAGAACCTCCGGCGGGGTCGGCCTTCTGCCCGTCGCCTCGCCGATCGCAGCCGCCAGCATGTCACGTTCGTCCTCGGGCAACGGGTAGCCGACCTCGAGTTTCATCGCGAAGCGATCGAGTTGAGCCTCGGGCAACGGATACGTGCCATGCTGCTCGTGCGGATTCTGCGTGGCGATCACGAAGAACGTCTCAGAGAGTGCGAACCGCTCGGCATCGACCGTCACCTGCCGCTCCGCCATCGCCTCGAGCAAGGCGCTTTGCGTCCGTGGCGTTGCCCGATTGATCTCGTCGGCCAGGAGGATGTCGGCGAAGACGGGCCCTCGCCGAAACTCGAATTCCCGTGTTTTCTGGTCGAAAATACTGAACCCGGTGATATCGCTTGGGAGCAGATCGGGCGTGCACTGCACCCGCGAAAAATCACCTCCGAGAGACGCCGCGAGCGCCTTGGCCAACGTCGTCTTCCCAAGCCCAGGGCGATCCTCGAGAAGCAAATGTCCTTGGGCAAGCAGGCAGATAAGCACCTGCTCGACGACCGGTTCCTTGCCCTTGAGCACCTCGTTGAGGTGTTTTCGAACCTGGCCGATCGAATCGAGGGCTCTTTCGTGGTATTCCGCGGCGATCGTCATGCCGATAGTCTCCGGACGGCGGTGAGATGACGCCACGACCAGACCGCGGGCGCGGCCCTCACGGGCGACATGGAAATCGGTTCAGAACCGGTTGGGTCATACATCGCCGCATCCACGGCATCGATGAACGTTTGGACAACCGCCGGCGGCGCTGCTCCGGGTGCTGCATCGGCGATCCGTTCATGCAGCATCGCGAGCCAGCGAGCCGGCGTCAGATGCCGCGGTCGCGGCACTCCAGTACGGCCGCACCTTCGGTCTAAGAAGCCCACGGTCGCCACGACAGCCTTTGCAGGAGTTGACTCGCCGAGACGTGCCGCCCACAGTCTGCACAACCCCTCATCGACCACGTCGACGAGGAATCGACGATGCCATACGAGGGCGGCGGCGGCGAGCATGAGTGCTCCGGAGACGAAAGGATGCCCCACGATTAGACTCCAGGCCACCGTCGCGGCACGGGCAACGTGTCTGGCCACACCGCGACGGGGCTCGAGCAGTTGATAACCGGGCGTTGGCTCCACCGGCATCCAGTGCCCGAAGCCGGCATGGACTTCCGCCCATACATGCACGTCACTCGCCATCACCGGCGTGTGATCGGAGCGGGCCTCATACCTCCGCGGATCGGCGTAGAAACCGCTCACCAAGCGGGCCGCATAACCGAGCGAACGCAGGGCGCACACGGCCGAAGACGCGAAGAGATAGTCGGGGCCACGGCGGGTTTCCAGCAAAAACTCCGCCACGGAATGGGTGCATTCCGAACCTGCCCGGGCCTCCGGATCGAGCACATGGTCGCTGCGAATCCGGTCGATGACCCGTTCAATCTGCTTGGAGCCCCTGGGAATCCCAGCCACCCATGATTCCACCAAGGCCTTGACGGCCTGCGACTGCGGATCATCCCCGACGAACCGGCAATCGTCAGGTCCCCCTCTGAAACGCGGAAACGACTCCGTCATCATCCAGGGATCGATGAGTTGCGACTGCACATGGACGGTCAGAAGCTCCGGGAGCTTGTCGCGATCCATCTGCAGGATGCCAGGCTGGGCCCACCGAAAGAGATCCGTTCGATCGAGGTGATCGATATGAACACCCGCGAGCCGGGTCGTCGCCGGAATTCGGTTGGTGTCGAGCCGGATGATGCGGAGGGCATGCGTCTCCGGCTCGCCATAGATGTCGCACCGTGTGTTTGGCTCGACACTCAACCAGTTATGTGTGCCTATGGCCTTGAGCGAAAGCCCTCCTTGCCACGATGGAGTCTCCTCGGGCTGCCATTCGATACCGTCGTAGCGGTCGAAGCTCTCGAGTTTGAGATGCACCGGCACGCGGCCCTTCACCTGCAGGATGGCATGCGAGTTCAGATCGGCGATCCGCCGGCGTGATGGCGCGCCCCCCTTCCGAACGGTCGAAAACTCCCGGCCCGGCCGCTTGGACGTCGCCATCGAGTGATCCTCTTGGCGGACCTGGCCCTGATTCACGAGCGAGATCGCACGCTCGGTCTTCGATTTCTTCACGGGCTCGTTGTAGGTGTCGTCGAAAACGTCGTAGAGCGATGGCTCATGCGACGTCATGAACGGGGCGTTTTCCAGCGGTGCGAAGCTGCGGATGTTGTCGAGGCCGGCCACGAGGGCATCGCCGTCGCCGACGCCACTGGTGGCCGCCGACGAGGAGTCGCGTTGGCCACCGGAGGTGGGCATGAAGCCGTCGGCCTGCCGGATCTGGCGGGCCGACACGGGCATGACGACGAGCAATGCCAGCACGGCGAGCGGCAGCGCGAGCATCCACCGTCGCGGCAGGGACCGTCGCGACGAGGCTTCGAGCCGTTGTTCGAGTGTTTCCCAGTGGCTCCCGACGAGCCACCAGACCCCGATGACCGCGAAGGCAATGACGAATCCCTGCGCCCAGATCGCATGCGCGCTGGCCGATGCGAACACGACGATGAAGGTGGCGAAGCCGACGCAGGCTGGCCTGGCATCGGGGTGATGGGCCAGCATCGCGAGGGCGATGACGACGTCCCGAAGCACGATCAGCAGGAAGGCATCGAGCAGGAGCATATCTCCGGCGAGGGCCCGCGCAATCACCTCGGTGGCGACGGCGGCCACCACGCTCCCGCAGACCCAGAGCACTCTGCCCCGCGAGGCCGCCCCTACGCTCGGCCATCGTCGGCGAAGCAATTCGCCGCCCGCGAGCACGATCACGCTCACCACGGCCCCTCCGGCCACGAACGCCCGCATATCGACCGGCCCATGCAAGCCACGCACGGCCAGTTCGACTGCGATGCAGGCCAAGCCGGCCATCGCCACGGTCAACCAGCGGCTTCCGTCCCGTCCGTGTTCGTGTCGTTCACCCGGCATGGCAGAGTTGTCTCCATGTCCGGCGAAATGCGGAAAGCGGAAGTGTTGCCGAGCCGACCGACACAACGCGACCGGCAGGATGCGACGGGGTCGCCGAGGTATCGCCATCGTCGATCACGAGCCAGAGTTGATCGCCGTGTACGTGGCGATGCTCGGTGCGGAACGACAGACCTCTTCGGGTCGTGATCGTCACCTGAAAAACACCGCAGTTGCCGTGATGAATTCGATGACAGGCGGATGCTCGATGCGTATGCTGACAGTCGTGATGCTCATGATCGCATGCCTGGAACCGGGCAAGGGCATCGAGGAATCGCGCCAAGCCAGGGCCGCCAGGAGCGACACGAATCGACTCATGGCCATAACAGCACTCGACCATCGCATTGGCCTGCTGGTAGGCGGCACAGACGCTGGCCGCCACCCGGATCGATTGCTCCAGCGTGCTGCCTGCCCCCGCGCCGGAGTGCACCACGGGATCGGAGTCGAAGACCACCCTCACCGCGGAGAGCACGGCCGCCTGCCGCTCGCACACGACCATCGTCCCAAGACGTGCGGTGCACGCCCAGTGGACCCGTCGCAGCGAATCGCCGTTTCGAAAGGGGCGGGTGCCGAGCATGTCACCGGAATCTCCGATACGGGTTTCCGAAAAAAGATCCTCGGCGGGACGGGTCTCGGCAGCGTCGGCGAGCGTGTCGAGCTCCACGATTCTCGGCCACACGAGCACCCGTCGCTCAGGGACCACCTGCCGGTATCCGACTGACAATCCGAACGGAAAGCTCGTCGTCAGCCGGGGTGGTGCATCCGGGTACTCGCCACGACATGCCGGCACGCACGGCCAGGTGAACTCTGCCGTGGACCATCCCCCGATCCGGGCCAATGAAACAGCAGACGGCATCGCGTCACCGAGATCGACTTCGAGCGTGACTCCCCACACGGGCCATGGCCAGGCATTCCGCACGGCGACCACCGCGTGAGCCGTTTCCCCTTCGGTGATCCGCCGCTCCAGGAATCGGAGGCTCGCCGAGAGTCCCCGGACCGTCACCTGGGGCCAGCCATAGCCGAGCCCGATCACGAGGAGGATGGCCGCGCACGACACAAGGGCAACCGGGCTGACAAAAACCGCGCAGATCAAGGCGATCGCCAGTGCCACCCCGAGGGCGAAAATCGGCCGCTTGATCCAATA
>JBJTDB010000034.1:0-729 GCA_046092145.1 Planctomycetia bacterium
GGCGGTGTTCCATGCGTCACCGGGCGGGTAGTTCGAGCCGAGGCTCATGAGGTAGGTCGCCTTGAGCCCCGGCGTCTGCAGGAGTTTCCAGGTGTAGTCGCCGGCGGGCCCGGCACGCATCATTCACCATTCGGCGTCGCCGTGGACGAGACCGGAATCTACGTCGCGGCCCACACAACGGAAAACATCGAGACCTGCATGCTGAAGATGACGCCCGACGGAGCGTCGCGGCTCTGGACCGCGCTGCACCCGCGGCCGTGGGATGGGGCGCTGAGCCTCGCCGCGGACGGCGGAAAACTCTTCATGCTCGGGCACACGGCCTGGGGCGACCCGCGGATCAAGGCAAAGCTCTCGAAGCAGTGCGTCTTTGTCTACGACCCGGCCACCGGAAACCTCGCCCCGCAATTTCAGGCAGACTTCGGAACCGGGAAGCAGCCGAACGGGATGGAGGTGCAATGGGACGATGCCAGCAAGGAGATGGACGCCAGCGACATGGACGCCCACGCGGGCGTGCTCGTCGTGGCCTACGAAAAACAAAACGCCCTCCGCTGGTATGACCCCGAGAAGGGCGACCGGCTCGACACGGCAGAGGTGCCAACGCCGGCGGGAATCGCGGTCGGCGCCGACGGCACCGTCTTCGTCAGCACGGGCGACCGGATCGTGAAACTCTCGCGATCAAACAAGACCCCGACCGACTTCGTCACCGGCCTCGACAAGCCGGGGCGGCTC
>JBJTDB010000035.1:0-2977 GCA_046092145.1 Planctomycetia bacterium
CATTCGTACGCAGGGCTCACGGGTCTCGCGAGACCATCGGTTGCCGAGGAGGGTTCCGTTCAGTGGCGGCGATTGTGTCGGAGAGAGCACAGAACGTGCGGAATTCGGAGAACCGGCGTGGCAAACGGGGTAAATCAGCCCGCTCGTCCCGATCGCGGGACCTGGCGAGATGAATCAGGACTCTGTCTTCGAACCTCCGTAACCGGACGGATCATCACCTCGTCTCGCCGATAACGCGATCGTCGCACCAAAACCACGTGTTCACACGATGACCCGTGTCATTGGCGATTGCAGCGACGCCGCCACAGATGCTCCGGAGGGACCTCGATGCAGCCGCTTTGGCACACTCCCATGTCCGCCATGACGATCGTGGTCATGACGCTCGTCTCTGCAGTCGTCGCAGTCGGACAGGAAGATGATTTTTTCGGCGGGTCGCGGCAGGCGGGCTCGTTTGAGTCGTTCGATCCCGTACTCACCGACGAAGTGATGACGGGCATCATTCCGTCAGGCCAAGACTGGTTCCTGTTCGGAGAATCGGAACGGGGTGGTGTGTACGGCTGGCTGGATGGTGGCTTCGTGGGCAACTTCGGTGTGCCTGCGAGCAAGTTCAACGGCCCTTACAACGCCGTCGATCGCGCCAACGAGCCGATGATGAACCAGGTCTATCTCATCGGCGAGCGAACACTTCCCACCGACGGTTCGAACGGCATCGGCGCCCGTGCCGACCTGCTCTATGGCGAGGATTTTCCTCTGGCCATGTCGCTGGGCTGGGAGACAAATCCCGGCTCGCGGGATTGGAACAGCGGCGAGTATTACGGACTGGCCATCCCGCAACTCTATGCCGAGGTCGGAAACCAGGATCTCTCGCTCAAACTCGGCCACTTCTACACGATCGTGGGCTACGAAGGCGTGCCGGCGGTCGGCAACTTTTTCTACCTCAAAAGTTACAGCTACCAATTCGCCGGGCCGTTCACGCACTGGGGTGGACTCGTGAACTGGAAGGCCAATGACCATATGGAGTTCGACGCCGGGATCGTGAACGGCTGGAACGGCTTGGCCTCGCCCTACAGCAAAGCCAACTTCCTCGGACGGGCCCGGGTCAAGAACGACGACAACTCCCTTGCCACGTCGTTCGCGATCATCACCGGCGATGAAGCAAATGACTTCTCGCCACTTTTTCAGCCGGCGCCGGTGCTCGTGTCCGCCAACCGCACCCGCTACAGCCTGATCCTCGAATACCGCCCATCGAGACAATGGGAGTATCTCTTCCACCAGTGGCTTGGCACGCAGACACAGGGCCTCGCCGATGGTGGCACCGCCCTGTGGGCCGGCATCGACCAGTATCTCTATTACCGGGTGAGCGACGCATGGGCATGGGGAGCGCGATTCGAGTGGTTTCAGGACACCGACGGCACTCGCGTGGGGCTGAACCGTCCGAGCAATCCCAACCATGTGCCGCTCCCCGGCAACTTTTACTCTCTCACCCTCGGGCCGAACTGGTCGCCGACGAAAAACTTCCTCTTCCGGCCGGCTTTTCGGTGGGACTTCTTTGGCGGCCCACACGGCGGCCCTCGTGCCCCATACAACGACGGCGCGAGCAACCAACAGACGATGCTCGGCTTCGACATGATCCAGCGGTTCTGATGTCGCCCACGGTCGCGCGGCTGCCGTGAACCGCTCCGCCGAATCGTTCTGTCATCTTTTGCATATTTCTCGCGCCTGTTTCGCGCCTGTTTCTCGCTCGGAGCGGCTCGCGTGGAATTTCATATTCCCACGCAGAATGCGTCGCTGCTATCACCCCCCGACGTGGCCAACGAAGGAGACCATCGAGGAGATAGCATGATGGATTCGAGCATCAAGAGCATTAGATGGATGAGGCGACTGTCGCTGGCCGTCACGGCGACGGTTACGATCGCGGTGGCGGCAGGGACGGCGCAGTCCGGTCCACCGGCTCTCAGCACGAACCCGGGCAATCTCGCGATCTTTCCCGCCAAGGGCCAAAGCCCCGAACAGCAGCGGGCAGACGAATCTGCCGCATACGACTGGGCCACGAAACAGACGGGATGGGATCCGTACCAGGCCAAGGCCGTCCTCGACCAACAGACTCACGCTGCGGCCACGGCTGCAGGTGCCGCACGCGGCGGTGCCATCAAGGGCGGGGCGGGCGGCGCTCTCATGGGCGCGGCCATCGGCGCGGTCGCCGGCGATGCCGGCAAGGGAGCCGCCATCGGCGCGACATCCCTGGGGCTGACGGGAGGCGTACGGTCGCGGCGCGCCATGAAGACGGCGGACGGATCCTCCGATGCCGCCGTAGCGGCCTATCAACAACAGTTCGCCGTCTGGAGCAGGAACTTCATGGCGGCCATGGAAGCCAAGGGATATACCGTTCGGTGACCACGGACCACGAAAGACCATCCAATCAACGGAGCAGAAGCAATGATTTCAAAAGCGATGACAATTGTTCTGGTGACGCTGGCCGCGGCCCTCGTGACGGAGAGCAGAGCGCACGCCGGCCAGACATGGCTGTGTTCGGTCACATCGGCCGTGGCGGTGGACGAGGACGGCACTATCGGGCCGCCTGATCTTGGAGATCGCGAGCGCCCCACCTTCTTTCGGGTCGATGCCGAGAAGAAAACCCTGACGCTCCTGGCGCCGGAGTCCCGACGCGATGAAGTGACGAAACTCGATACAGTCCACGAGGCGGCAGGCGCGCACGTCTTCTCCGGGATGGAGCACGGCCGCAGCGTAAGCCTGATCATCACCCCGGAGGGCCGGATGACCCTGTCCATCGTGGGCGACGGCGTGGTGTGGTCCGTATTTGGCCATGCGCTGCCCGAGCAGGCCGCGAAATAGCCTGCTCGCAGCCTCCCGGCACCACGGCCGGCGACGCGATTATTTCCGTCGCCGGAAGGCGATCGGCTTGGCATCGGGCGGGGCGCCGGTGAGGGTGAATTCGAAGGCGTCGCTCCCCTTCGAG
>JBJTDB010000036.1:0-15321 GCA_046092145.1 Planctomycetia bacterium
TCACCGTGATGACGGGCTTTTCCATCGGCTCGTTCCTGCTGTTCGTCCTGTTCGTCGCCCACGCCCTCGTCGGCGCGGTGGAGCTCGGCACCGACAGCTGGATCCAGAACATCACCGGCAACCTGTTCTCCTCGGAGCAGGGCAAGGCGCTCTTCATCTGGACGTCGGTGATCATGTTCGGCCTGCGGTTCTGCGCCCATTTCATCGAGACGAAGCTCCGGCTCTCGCCCATCGGCCTGCTGTTGGTGTCGTCGGTGCTGGCCTGGGTGGGCCTGCGATTCGCCAGCGGAATGACCACCTTTCCGGTGGCGCTGGCGGCACTCGGCATCTATGCCGTGGGCAAGACATTCTTCTGGCCGACGATGCTCGCCGTCGTGGGCGATCGCTTCCCGCAGACCGGCGCCGTGGCGATGTCGATCATGGGAGGCATCGGCATGCTCTCCGCCGGATTGCTCGGCGGCCCGGGACTCGGCTACTGCAAGGATCGGTTTGCCGGCGAGGCGCTGCAGAAGGCCGCCCCCGCCGTGTACGAGCAGTACAAGGCCGAGAAGCCGAGCCGATTCCTCGATCTTGCCGGCACGACCGCGTATGGGCTCGACGGTCAGAAGATCGCAGCAGCCCGTGCAGCCGGTGCCACCGCCACGGCCGAGCAGAGAAAGGCCCTCGAGGCCGATCAGCAGGGAGATCGCCGAACACTCGAGGCCGACTCGTTCATCCCGGCCACGATGGCGGGCATCTACCTGCTCTTCCTGCTCTATTTCGCGAGCATCGGCGGTTACCGGCGGGTCGAGATGGCGTCGTAGGCGGGCTGCCATTGGCATGTGAGCCGCCCAGGGGCGGCCGCCACCACGGCCACTCCGCCTGGCAACTCCACCCTCGGCGGCAGACCGCCGTCGGCCGCCGAGGCGAGCATCTCGGCAAGCTGGCCGTAATGGCGGGCCGTCATGTGACGGCGAGGCCAGCCCTCCCGCCGCCACAGCGCGGCGAACACCTCGGCGAGCAGGTGGCGATCGAGTGCCGCCATGGCGGCCGCGTCGAGAACCACGCCACCATCCTGCTGCCGCAGGGCATGCTCGTCGAGCAGATACTCGGCCGCGGAAGCGATCGCTCCGGCGAGGGTCGAAGCCTGCCCGCCCAACCGCACCAAGGCCTCGGTGGCCGCGGGATAGGCTCCCTGTTCACACCGCCCGAGGATCTCATGCCGAAGAAAATTACGGGCGTAGCGGGTGTCGCCATTCGTGGCATCCTCGCACCACCGTTCCCCGAGGTCGGTGAGCCACTGCCGCACGACCGACCGCCGGATGCCGAGCATCGGCCGCAGGAGCGCGACGCCGTCGCACAGTTCGCGGGCTGCCGACATGCCCGCCAGCCCCGCAGGCCCGGTCCCGCGCAGGGCACGGTGGAGGATCGTTTCGGCCTGGTCGTCGGCCGTGTGCCCGACGGCCACATGACGGCTCCCGGTATCCCGGGCCACCTCCTCGAAAAAACGGTACCGCAGCCGACGGGCCCGCGCCTCCACCCCCTCGCCGCCGGCATCGGCACGAACCGGCAATCGCCGTGTCTCGAACCGCAGCCCAAGACGCGTGGCGAGCGACGCCACGACGTCGCGATCGGCCGCCGCCTCGTCCCTCAGATCATGCTCGGCATGGGCGACACACAGGCTGGCACGATGTCCTTCGAGCCCGTCGGCGAGATGGCACAGCCCGATGAGCAACGCCGTGCTGTCGGCCCCGCCCGAGACACCCACGATCACCGGTGACTCCCAGAACCCGTGGCGCGGCAGGGCCGCCCCGAGATCCTGGAGCAGCGGATGGGGGGAGAAAGTCATCGCCGTCGGGTCAGGCATGGGGTGGCGGGGGAAACCGAGTCCTATCGTATCGCGAGATCCCCCGCTCCATCCGTTTTCTCCGATGAAACGCCGGATCAAGCGGCATTGAGCCCGTTCCGAGCAGCCGGTACCCTCCCTCCCCCGACGCCGCGACCCGGCACGTGAAAGGATCGCCCATGCTCCGCCTCCGCCCTTCCTCCCGTCACTGGCTTCCCGCGATCTTGGCAGCGGTCGTTGCCGTCTCGCTCGGTGGCTGCTCCACGCTCGGCACGATCGCCTACCTGATCCAGCCCAACGACCTGCCGGCGGAATACGACGGTCTCAAGGGCAAGCACGTCGCCATCGTCTGCCGTCCGATCGTGGAACTGGAATTCAGCGACGCTGGATCGGCTCGCGAACTGGCGTCGATCGTCGGCGCCCTCATGAAACAGAACATCCGCTCCGTGAAGGTCATCGGCCAGCAGGAGGTGGCCCGCTGGATCGACGAGAATGACTGGGTCGACTACACGACGCTCGGCAAGGCTCTCGATGCCGACATGGTCGTCGGCATCGACCTCGAGCAGTTCCGGATCCACGAGGGCACGACCCTCTACCGCGGTCGCGCCTCCGCCGTCGTGCAGGTCTTCGACGTGGCCGCGAAAGACATGGTGTTTCAGCGACGCATCGACGACTTCGCCTACCCCGGCAATGGTGCCATACCTTCCACGGACCGGTCGGAATCGCAGTTCCGCGCGATGTTTCTTCAGATCCTCGGCCGCCGCATGGCCCGGCTATTCCACGCCCACGACAGCCGGACGACGTTCGCGGAGGAAAACCTCGATCTATGATTTACGCGGAAGAAGCCATCCATGGCCTTCTTCCGCTCGGTCGATCGATGGAAACGCCAGAGGGTTTCCATGATCGACGGGGCATCGCATCCGGCGATGCCAGATTCACGCGGAAGAAGCCATCCATGGCCTTCTTCCGCTCGGTCGATCATGGAAACGCCAGAGGACATCCAGAACGCATCCAGCCTACGTGTATCGCCGGCTCGGGGGCGGCAAAAGTCGCCGCTGGGCGGTCCTTCGAATTGTCGCGGGGCGAGGATACGCCCCACGCTCCTCGAGCGTTCGCCGACCCCCTCGCCTACCTTTCTCAGTTTGTCAGATCGTCGCTACAGCTATCTGGAATGCGATCTAGACGTTTTTGAGGTCGCGCCTGCTCTTTTGCTGGAGCTTCCGCTTTTCGTCGTCCTTTGGCCTCGACCTGTTCTGATTGGCGTTGCCATCACCCATCCGATCCTTCTCATTTACGCCAGTGTGCAACTCCTCCCAGACATAGGCCAGCGGCGTTTCCAGTTCGTCCGCCGCCAGCATCGCCCACGGCGTACCAGGGTGCTCCGCGATGACTCGCTCGAGAAATTCGCGGGCCTGCTTCGCCAGTTTCTGCGTCGGCGAATCGAGGGACGAAAGGTCGTTGGACATCACCAGCTGCCAGGTATCGCTGTCGGGCTTCGTGAACTTCTTCCCCGATTTCGCCCCGCCGAGCATGCTGTTGTAGGCATGGGTCCGCACCTTGAGGGCAAGCACCCGCCCCATGGCCAGGTCGTAGCCGGCCTGCCACCGCTTCTCCTTGATCTTGGGCCGGTCGGCGAGCCCCTTGGCGAGCGTGGCATGGGCCGCATCGATTTTCGTCTGCAGCACCGCCGCGTCTCTCTGGGCGAGGCCGAGCAATCGCACGAGTTCGGCGTCGTCCTTGCGAGGGAAGATCATGGTCGGCGATTCCATCGGGTGGATGACGGAGGCTTTCGCCGCATCGACGAGCGCCCGCTTGGCCTGATTCGACTGCAGCATCTGGTCTATCTCGGCCGCCGTCCGATACTCCGGTGCGTAGAAACGCATCACCTCCGGATCGAAAAAACGCCGCATCTGCGACGCCATTGGCGCGACGTCGCGGTCGTTGACGCGGCCCGCCGTCTCGCGGTTGGCATGCACCGCGAAATAGAGGCCGCCCGTGGCGGCACAGAGCTTCGAAAGGCTGAACGGTCCGAATCCCGAATCGATGGCGTCATGCGCGAATGCTCCCGAGACGATTCTCACGACCTCCGGATTGAGCGTTTCGGGCCCCTGCTCGACGACGGCCCACGTCGCTGACTGGTCGTACTGCGGATCAGGATCGACGAACTTCATCTTCACCTGCCGCTGTCCAAAGGGGGCCGGCACTCCGACGACATAGACCGGAATGCCGAGGCGACGGCAGTACTCCGACGTCTTGTCGGCGTCCTGCTCATCGTTTCCCACCTCGTCGCTGAATGCGATGATCAGCACGTTTTTCTTCGGAACAGCCGTTCGGGAAATCCTCGCATCCTGGGCCGCCTTCATGATGGCTGCGAATGTCCTTTCGATTCCCGATTCATCGATGGCGATCGACCGAATCGCGTCAACCACTTCCGAGCAGTCGTGCGTCGGCTTTTTTGTGATCGGCGTGACATCTTTCCCGAAACCGACCACGACGTGCGAGAGCCGTTTGCTCGTCGGCCCGCCGTGGGAGACGCCGAGTTCGTCGAACACTCGCTCGAGACGATCAGCGATGTCCTTTCTCTGGCCGGCGAGGCTCACCGATTGGTCGAAGAGCCAATAGATCTTCGTTTCCTTGCTGCGCTGTTCGAGATACCCGTTGATCTCGGCCGCGAGCCGATCGACCGCCCCGGCGGCACCGGACGTTCCGACCCCGGTGATCGTCCCCTTCACGACCAACGGCTTGGAGATCGTGAGAGAGGTCGGCAGGACGGAGAGCGGCTCGATCTGGATGTCGCTTGCAACATCGGATACCGATTCGACCTCGGCGATCGGCACTTCCGCGATCTCCGGAGCCACCATCTCAGGCACCTCCGATCCCTGATCCCCCTCGGCACCGATGGCTTCGGGCGGCGCATCGGATACGGCCACATCGACGGGTTCGATCAGGCTCGCCTCCTCGAAGGGAGACTGGGTGAGCACGAGCCGCTCCAAGGGCTTCGGTGGCGGATCGAGAACCACCAGCGCCAAGGCCAGCAGCACGGCCACGTGGAGAACGAGACTCACCGCCCACGACGGAGCGGCGACGGGCGAATAGGGGGCACCGTCGGGCTGATCCGATTCATCCTCGAACGCGTTGTGCGAGTCCGATGTCATGCCGCGACCCTTTCCGGATGTCTGCTACCATATTCTACTCGGTTCGGCCCGCCCACCCGGTCAGAAAAATCCACACCAATGAACCTTTTTTTCGACATGTTGGCCAAGGGACGCCCGTCCCGGGAGATGCTGGCGGCCGCGGCCGTGTGGGCCGTGGCCACCGTGGGTCTGGACCCTGGGGCGATCGCCGCGGCCGAGAATGGGCCTCTCCCGGCCAAAAAACTCTCGCTCACGACCTCCGATGGGGTGTCGCTTGCCGCCTGGTACTACCCCGCGGGCGAGGGCACGTCGCCCAAGGCGACGGTGATCGTCGTCCACGATCTCGAAGGTTCCCACGAGTCGGTCGAACCGCTCTCCAAGAGCCTCCAGCAGGCAGGCTATGCCGTCGTGGCCCCCGACCTGCGAGGCCACGGGGCGAGCACGTTGCGAATCGGAGCCGGGGGCCGGGGTGGCGAACTCGATGCCGGATCCTTGCGAAAAGCCGACCTGCTGGCCATCGCGGCCTCGACCGGCGGACGGATTCGTGATCAGGCCACGGCCCGAGGCGATCTCGAGGCCGTCCACGGCTGGATCAAAGACCAGTCGGAATCACTCGATATCAATCGCCTGTGCATCGTCGGCTCCGGTGCGGGGGCCACCCTGGCGATGCTCTGGACCGTTGCCGACACGGCATGGCCCCCGACGACCAAGGGCCCTCAAGGGGGACACGTTCGCGCCATCGCCATGATCAGCCCCGAGTGGACGGTCAAGGGCGGCATCTCGATCACCCCGGCGATCAAGGCGAATCCGATCAGCCGCACGCTGCCGATCATGCTGCTCTCCGGAAGCAGCGACAAGGATGCCAGGAAACTCACCGACCAGCTCAAGAGCATGAGGCCCAGGCAATGGATCGTGCAGGGACCTGGCGAAAAACGCGAGATGGCGGAGGGCGTCGAAAAAACCTCCGATGCCTCCGTCTTCTGCATTCATGCCGCCAGCCCGTTGTCGGCGGACAAACTCGCAGGCGATACCGAATCAAGGATCCCCACGATGGTGACGGCGTTCTTCGACCTCGCCATGCAGGACGCGCGATAACGAGCGGCCGGCGTTCAGGGAGCAGCCGCAGCTCCGTCCGTGGAGAGCCAGGCTCGCGAGGCCGACGCCGGAGCGAACGGCGAACGACCACGAGGCTCCAGTCCGGTGCCCGCGCCCGGCTCGATCATGTGCGGCCCCGCGGCATGACCGCCGCTCGTCACGGCCCACGGCGGAGGCAATCGCAAGCGAACGCCGATCGGCAGGATTGCAGGATCGGCCAAGCGGTCGCGGTTGGCCGCGAGGATCGCCGCAGCGGCACCGGGATGCCCATAGAGCCGAATCGCCAGGGACGTCAGGTCGTCGCCGTCGCGAATCGTGTAGGTCGCTGGAAGCGGCTTCATCTCGGACGTCGTGATCGCAGCAGGCTGCGGCTCTCGGGCCGTCCAGCCCGGGGCAACGGGGGGCGGGCCATGGGCATCCAGAAGCGGCGGCGGCGGAATGTCGAGCGTGGATCGATAGGTTGGCGTGAGCCCCGGCGCATTCTGAACGACTCCTGGAAACGCGGCCGGCATCCGGGATGGCGCGGACGGCGGCTGGTAGGGCGCGACCATCTGCGGGGCGGCATACGAGGGTTCGGCATGCGGCGCAAAGGCCGGGCTGCTCATGCCGTCATCCCGCATGTCGCCGGCGGCGGCTCCCCTCGGATCGGGAATGGCGTGGCCGTACTGCGCGGGAAGACTCGTGGGAGGGGCCGTCGTGGCGACGTCCGCTGTGGGATGAACGAGCGCCGCCTGACCATGGGCGGCATACCATTCGGCAGCCAGTGGCGCCACGACTCCCACGCCGGCAATGAGCATGGCGAGGCCGAGCAGGAACTGCACGGTTCCGATGAATCGCATGGCAACGGGATTCCTTCCCTGCAACCATGCCATCTGCCGCCCGTCATGACGGGCCATGCGACGATCTTCCCCACGGCAGAGCGGGCCTCCGTCCACGGCGACCGGCACGACACGCACAGCCCGCGAAAGCGTCAGGGTCTCGCAGGGCCACCGCCGGACGGCCGACGGCCCGATCAGGAAGCCGCACGCGCCGGGCTGCCCGAGGCCGCTCCGTGGCCGCCGAACCGATGCTGCAGCCAGAGCACGATTGGCGACGCGATGTAGATCGTGCTGTAGGAGCCGGCGATGATGCCCACGAGCATTGTGAAGGCGAATGCGTGGATCCCCTGGCCGCCGAAGACATACAGGATCAACGTCGCCAGCAGGGCCGTGCCCGAGGTGAGGATCGTGCGGCTCAACGTCTGATTCACGGCCTTGTCGATCATCGCCGCCGACACGAACTGGCTCTTGCCGCGAAGTTCACGCAGCCGATCGAAGATCACGATGGTGTCGTTGATCGAGAAGCCGACGATCGTGAGCAGCGCGGCGACGACATCGAGGCTGATTTTGAAGTCATCAATGAGCGCCCAGCCCATGAAGGGCGCCACGAACGTGCTGATCGCCAGGCACCCCACGGCCACGAGCACGTCGTGCACCAGCGCGATGACGGCGGCCAGACCGAAGGCGACGTTTTGGAACCGCACCCACACGTAGAGCACGATCAGGAGAAGGCTCGCGAGGAGGGCGTAGAGGGCGGTCACCTTCGTGTTTCCGGCCACCTTGCCGCCGATCGTGTTGGCCGAGAGGTAGACGGGCGTCCGCCGCAGTTCCGTGGCGACCCGCTCCAGCACCGTTCGTGTCCGCTCCACGTCGAGGGAAGTCGCCATGGCCCACGTGCGATAGGGCTTCGTCCGGGTGGTCATGCCCTCGGCATTGAGTTCGAACGGCGTGTTGGCGACGCCCTCCGCCGCGAGCGCCGCCTGCAGCGTGTCGCGCAGGGCCGGCAACGTGATCTTCTGGGGAAACTCGAGCACGGCCGATGTCGGGAGTGACTGCGACTCGGCGGCCCCCTCCGGCCGCTCGGCATCGGTGGGCGGATCCGTCGTGGAGGATGCGACGTCGCGGAAGGTCATTTCATAGGTCGCCAGGCGGTCGGGAAATACCTGCTGCAGCGTCCGCTCCACCTCGTCGGCATCCCGAAGCGACGTGTCGATCTTGTACCGCAGATTCCGCTCCTCGCTTTCACCGACGCTCACCGCGCTGACGGCCACGTCGGGCAGGACGGAAACCGCCTCCCGAACCTCGGCGATCTCCATCCCCTTGTCGGGCTTGAACCCGACCTGAACGCTCGTGCCGCCGGTGAAATCGATGTCGAAGAGCCCCTGCCCACGATCCGCCGCCGCCGCCAGGCCGAGCAGGATGAACGCGAGCGACCCGATCACCGCGGGCCGCACCCATCGCACGAACTGGAAGCTGGGCTGACCGAAGATTCTCGCCATCGAAAGCTTCGTGATCCACCGATTCCGCTCCGCGAGGTCGAACACGACCCGCGAGCAGAAGACGGCGGTGAAGAGATTGAGCGTGAGGCCCAGGATCAGCGTGACGGCGAATCCCTTGAGCTGGTCGGTGCCGATCGCGAACAGCACGACGCCGGTGATGAGCGTCGTGAGGTTCGAGTCGACGATCGTCGAGAACGCACGGGCGAAGCCATTGCGGATCGCCATCCGCACCGAAGCTCCGCGGTCGATCTCCTCGCGCATGCGTTCGTAGATCAGCACGTTGGCATCGACCGCCATGCCGACGGAGAGCACGAGCCCCGCCAAGCCCGCCAGCGTGAAGGCGGCCTTGATCGAGATCATCAGGGCGACGACGAGCACGATGTTGAGCAATACGGCCAGATCGGCCACCAGCCCGGAGAACCGGTAGTAGGCCAGCATGAAGGTGAGCACCACGATCGTCGCCAGAAGCATGGCTCGGGCGCCGGAGCGGATCGTATCGGCCCCAAGCTGCGGGCTGATCTTCTGCTCGCTGATCGGATCGCTGTAGAGGGCGGCCGGCAGGCTGCCGGCATTGAGCACCCCCACGAGAAAATCGACGTCGGCCTGCTTGAAGCTGCCGGTGATCTGGCCATCCCCGGAAATCGTGCTGCGGATGGTGGGGGCCGAAAGGAGCGTGTCGTCGAGCACGATGCCCAGCCGGCTGGTGAGCCGATTGGCGGGGTCGGGAAGATTTTGGCCCGTCAGCGTGCCGAAGAGGGCCGCCCCAGCCGCATTGAACGAGAAGTTGACGCACGGCTGGAGGTTTTGGTCGTAACTGGCCAGGGACCGCGTGAGGTATCCGCCGGTGACGTCGAACCGATCGAGCACGACGAGCGCTTCCACGCGGCCGTCGGCGGTCGTCCGCGTCACCAGGCCGCGATCCTCCGCGGGATTCATCTTGGCCGTGTCGAGCTGCACCCAGCGGCCGATGGGCCGTCCGCCCTCCATGACCGTCGATCCGGGCGACTTGGTCGCCAGTTCGATGACCTGCTTGTGCCGCGGGTCCTCCGGATTGGCCGTGATCCGGAATTCGAGCACGCCGGCGCTCGAGACGATCCTCTTGATGAGGTCGATTTCTGCCTGGTCCACGTCGGGGACGATCACCTCGAGCTGATCGAGCCCATACCGACGGACCGTGACCTCCTTCTGGCCGCCTGGATTCACGCGGCGGCTCACCGCCGCCACGAGCTTGTCCATGTTGACCGGCTCCGGGGCGGCCCCCTCTCCATCGGCGGGCGTCTGCCGCTTCGAGGCATCGACCTCGTAGACGAGAATCACGCCCCCCTTGAGATCGATGCCAAGCCTCGGCGGCCAGCCCAACCAGCAGACGATGGCCCCGGCAACGGCCGCGACGAGGACGGCGGCCAGCCGGCCCCACATGTCGGACGCCCTCAAACGCTTCGCCACGAGCCATGCAAGCAGCGTCGGACCGGCGACCGTGAGGATCGTCAGCCCCCACATCGCCCACCCCTCGCGCCACCACGGCAGCCCCGCGGCCGGCATGGCGGCGGCCTGCGCCAGGAGGCCCGTCACGGGAAGGCTGCCATATGCGGAAATGCTGATCATGCTTGGACTCACTGGCTTGGACTCGCTGGGAACGTTCGGGAAGGAAGGGCTCAGCCGTTGGCCGTCGGGCTTTCGTCGTCGCTGCCGAGCACCTTGGCGATGCTGGCGAGCGTGACCGCGATCTTGACGTTGGCCGCATCGTCGATCTTGAGCAGCACACGGTCATTTTCTCGATCGACGTTGGCCACGATGCCGTAAATGCCCGACGTCGTCACCACGCGCTCGTTTTTCTTGAGCGCCGCCAGAAGATCCTGGTGTCGCCGCTGCCGCTCTCGCTCCGGCCGATAGAGCAGCAGCCACGCGACCAGCACGATGAGCAGCATCGGCAGGTAGGTGAGCAGCAGTTCGAGGCCGCCGGGTCGGGCCCCCGGGCCGCCTGCAGCCTGCGCCACGACGGCGAGCCCTTCGGCAGGGATGAAAACGGGCATCGGAAGGGGCTGCGGCATGGGAAACGCTCTTAGGAACGGTCGTGGAACAGGGGAATGTAGTGACCGGTGCGCCGGACCGGCAAGCCCGCCGCCCCGGCGCCCGTTCCGCGGCGTCGGGGCGTTCACTCCCCGGGAGCGTCCCCGGAGAGCCTCGCGAGCATATCGGACCGCACCGCATCGAAGCGGCCCGCATGGATGGCGGCACGAAGCGACGCCACCAACCGCTGGTAAAAAACGAGATTGTGGATCGAGGCTAGGATCGGCCCGAGCATTTCACCCGCCAGGAAGAGATGGCGGATGTAGCTGGCGCTGTGACGGCAGGCGAGGCACGGGCACCCCTCCTCCAGCGGCGACTGATCCGAGGCGTGCTTCGCGTTCTTCAGCCGCACCGGTCCGTTGAAGGTGTAGATGAATGAATTGCGGCCGCATCGTGTCGGCAGCACGCAGTCGAACATGTCGATGCCCATGGCCACCGCCTCGATGATGTCCCGCGGCTGGCCGACCCCCATGAGGTATCGCGGCTTCTCCACGGGCAGATGAGGCGTCGTGCATCGGAGCGTGGCATCCATCGCGTCCGGCCCTTCGCCCACCGACAGCCCTCCCACGGCATAGCCGGGGAAGTCCATGGCCCGAAGCCGCTCGGCGCTCTCGTGCCGCAACTCCGGATCGAGCCCCCCCTGCACGATACCGAAGAGCGCCTGATCAGCGCGCGTGTGGGCCGCCCGGCACCGGTCGGCCCACCGAAGCGACCGACGCATCGCCTCCTCGACGGTCGCCCGTTCCGCCGGCAGCGCGACGACGTGATCGAGCTGCATCGCGACATCGGCACCAATTCGCTCCTGGATCCGCATCGACGCCTCGGGCGTGAACTCGACCGCGGCGCCGTCGATGTGCGACCGGAAGAAAGCCCCTCGTTCCGTCACCTTCACCTGCTGTGCGAGACTGAAAACCTGAAATCCACCACTGTCGGTGAGCGTGGGACCATTCCAGCCCATGAACCGCGCCAGCCCGCCCCCCTCCTCCACGATCGCCTCGCCGGGCCGCAGGTGGAGATGGTAGGCGTTGGCAAGCACCATCCCCGCCCCGCTCTCCCGCACCCGCTCGATATCGACGCCCTTCACGGTGGCCATCGTGGCCACGGGCATGAAGATCGGCGTCGGCACGCTTCCATGCGGCGTGGTGAGCACACCCGCCCGGGCCGCCCCATCCGTCGCCTCGATCTGAAAGGCTAGTGGCGCCATACGCAGTGCCGCCGGAACGGCAGAAGTCTCCTTCGCGGCAGCACGGTTCGAGGAACGCGGATCACGACGCCGGCAATTCCCAGAATCCAGATGCTGAACGCCGGGGTCGGTGCGAGGATGGCGAGCGTGTGAATCGAGCGCAGCGAGAGTCACAGCGAGACAACTCGTACCGCCCCGGCGGCAATACGCTCTGCCTCGTCCGTTTTAAAAGATCCCGAGCGCTTCCAGCGAGTAGCGGACGACGAGCCCCGCGACCACCACGCTCACCATGCTCATGAGCTTCACGAGGATGTTGAGGCTGGGGCCGCTCGTGTCCTTGAAGGGATCGCCAACCGTATCACCCACGACGGCCGCCTTGTGGGCGTCGCTCCCCTTGCCGCCATGCACGCCGCTCTCAATGTGCTTCTTCGCGTTGTCCCAGGCACCGCCCGAGTTGGCCATGAATACGGCCACGCAGAAGCCGGTGGTCAGGCCGCCCACGAGCAGCCCGAGCACGCCGCTCACGCCGAGCACGAGGCCCACGGCCACGGGCACCACCAGCGCGAGCACGGAGGGGAGCACCATCTCCCGCTGAGCCGCCTTGGTGCTGATCGCCACGGGTGCCGCATAGTCGGGCAGGTCGGTGCCCTTCATGATGCCCGGCTTCTCACGGAACTGTCGCCGTACCTCTTCCACCATGCCCTTGGCCGCACGCCCCACGGCCTTCATCGTCAAGGCACAGAACACGAACACGCTCATGGCGCCCACGAACATGCCGACGAGCACCTTCGGGTTCATGAGCGTGACGTCGTAAAACCGCATGTAGTCCCGCATCGTGGCTTTCTTCACATCGACGATCCGGTTCTCGTTGACCAACTGAGCCACGACGTCGGCTGCCGGGGCGGTGCCGGCCACCGCGTTGCGAACGGCACCGGCCAGCCCCTTCACGGCCGGCTCGGCCACGATCTTTCCATCCCGTCCTTTGCGGCCATCGAGGACCGCCGGATCGAGGATCATGTAGACCTGGTTGGCCTCGGACTTGTCGCCGACGGCCACGACGAGACGGTCGGCAAGCTTCATCCAGTCGCCTGCGGCGACCTTCCGCCCGCCGACGGCCACTTCCTGGGCGCCGTCCCGGGTCACGACCGCCGCGTGGCCCCACCGATCGAAGCCGATCCGCACCTCTTCGATATAGGCCGCCAATAGTGCCAGCGCCGTGAGCGCGGCCGAGCCGATGGCAAAGCCCTTGCCGGTCGCCGCGGTCGTGTTGCCGAGGGCATCGAGGGCATCGGTCCGCTCGCGGACCATCTCCGGCAGGCCCGCCATCTGCGCGTTGCCGCCGGCATTGTCGGCGATCGGCCCGTAGGCGTCCGTCGCCAGCGTGATGCCGAGCGTGGAAAGCATGCCGACGGCGGCGATGCCGACGCCATAGAGCCCCAGGGCGAAGGCGTTCGGATCGGAGAAGTTGAAGCCGTTGGAGAAGCCGAAGGCCAGGAGCGTGGCCGCGCCGGTGATCAGCACCGGCGCCCACGTCGAAAGCATCCCCTCCGCCACGCCGCCGATGATGATGGTGGCGGGGCCGGTCAAGGCCTGATCGGCCAGCTCCTTGGTCGGGGCGTATTCGTTGCTCGTCGCGTATTCCGTCCACTTGCCGATCAACCAGCCCGCCACCAGGCCCACGATCACCGAGACCGCGATCCCCATGTGGGTGAAGCCGCCCATCAGCAGGAAGGTGACCGCGAAGGTGGCCACGACGATGGCGATGGTCGCAAAGTTGATCCCCTTGGCGAGCGCCGCGAGGAGCGCCTTCTGCGACGAATCCTCCTGGGTGCGGACCTGGTAGATGCCCCAGACGGAAAGCAGCGTGCCGACCGAGGCGATCGCCATCGGCAGGAACACCGCGGCCAGCTGCATCGCGCCGTTGCCGCTGAAGGCGGCCACGCCGAGGGCGGCCGTGGCAAGGATGCTGCCGCAGTAGCTCTCGTAGAGGTCGGCCCCCATGCCGGCCACGTCGCCGACGTTGTCACCGACGTTGTCGGCGATGGTCGCCGGGTTCCGCGGATCGTCCTCGGGAATCGAGTGCTCGACCTTGCCGACCAGATCGGCACCGACGTCGGCCGCCTTGGTGAAGATGCCGCCACCGACACGGGCGAAGAGGGCCTGGGTGCTGGCCCCCATGCGAAGCAGAGCATCGTGACGGTGATTTCCTCGAGCGACAACGGCTTGAAGCCGAGCATCGGCACGAGCCAGTAGAGGATGAAGAACCAGAGCATGATGTCGAGCAGGCCGAGGCCCACGACCGTGAGCCCCATCACAGCCCCCGACCGGAAGGCGATCTGGAGGCCTTCATTGAGCGAACGCTCGGCACCCGCAGCGGTGCGGTTGCTCGCGAGCGTGGCCGTCTTCATGCCGAACCATCCGGCCAGGCCGGAGAAAATGCCGCCGGAGAGGAACGCGAACGGAACCCACAGGCTCTGCACGCCGAGGCCGAGGGCCATCCACAGCAGAAGCGCGCAGATCGCCAGGAAGGCCCACCCCACGACCTTGTACTGCTGCTTGAGGTAGGCATCGGCCCCGGTTCGCACGTAGCCGGCGATCTCGACCATCTTCTGGGTGCCGGCGGGCTGCGCCTCCATCCACTGAAAGAATTGCCACGCTTGGAAGAGTGCGAGCGCCGCGCCTCCCACGCCGACCAGCCACCAGAGACCGTAGAACATGTTGGCGAGACCCGACGGAGGAGCCTCGGGGTTCACAACCGCGCCTCCGCATCCGACGATCGGAAGAAGAAGCATGGCGGCGATGACGGGAAGAGTGGCGCGTTTCACGATCAGGGGACTCCGGTCGGAAGAACGGGACGGGTGAACGGGAAGGGGCGGTCGCACCGCCCGGCCGCGGCATGGCCGCGAGGAGGCGAAATTGAACCCTCTCGCCGAGAGGCTGTCAAACCGCCCCTCTCGCCGGCTCTCGTCAGACGGGAGCCTTGCCGATGGCGTGATAGGCGAACCCGCGGGCCCGCATCTCACCCGGGGCATAGAGGTTCCGCCCGTCGAAAATCGTCCGAGCCTTCATCCGCCTGGCCATCTCGTCGAAATCGGGGCGGCGAAAATCACCCCACTCCGTCACGATCGCCAGGGATTCGGCGCCGTCGAGGGCCTCGATCGCACTGTTGGCGTAGGCCAAGCGATCCCCATAGACGGCCCGCACGTTGTCCATCGCCTCCGGATCGTAGACGGTCACCGCCGCGCCTCCCGCGAGCAAACGCTCGATCAGGTCGATCGATGGAGCGTCGCGGACGTCGTCCGTCCGAGGCTTGAAGGCGAGTCCCCAGACCGCGATCTTCCGGCCGGCAAGATCACCGCGGAAATGCATGGCGATCTTCTCGCCGAGCACCAGCTTCTGGGCCATGTTGGTCTCGTGGACCGCCGTGAGGATCCTGGGCGCGATCCCTTTGTCACGGGCCATGGCGGCCAACGCCTGCACGTCCTTCGGGAAGCAACTGCCGCCATATCCCGCGCCGGGAAAGAGGAAGGCGAAGCCGATCCGGCTGTCGTGCCCGATACCGCGGCGGACGTCGTCGATGTCGGCCTCCATCCGCTCACAGAGAGTCGCCACCTCGGTGATGAACGAGATCTTCGTCGCGAGCAACGCAGTGGCCACGTCCTGCGTCATCTCCGAACTTTCCGGCGACATCAGGCGG
>JBJTDB010000037.1:0-283 GCA_046092145.1 Planctomycetia bacterium
CGACGCAGAGGAGACGGCCGGCAGGAGCCGGCTCACTTCGAACCGGAGGTTCGCAAGCGGAAGAAGGCCAGGATGGCTTCGCCCGCGTGAAGTCAGCCCCTCACACACCTCGGCGAACCACTCGAGCCACCCCGGTTTCGCTCGCTCGCGGCCCGCCTACCGCCTGGGGCGAGCTCGTCCAAGCTCATGACGACCGCGAAGCGGTTCAGGTGTCGTCCGACGATCTGCCCGTGATCGATATTCACAGCCTCTGAGCCGTGCCGGGCGCGACCCACGCATGTCG
>JBJTDB010000038.1:0-30363 GCA_046092145.1 Planctomycetia bacterium
CTACGGCGACCCACTGACCACCGTGACCGTGGGCATCATTCCCCGACGATACAACGAGCAATCCGAACTGCGATGCACGGTCTCCAAGGCCGGTGTTCTAGACTTCGACCTGGCATCCGATACCAAGCGGTGAGGCGGAGCGGAAAAAGGCCGGCTGGTGATGGCCGGCGTCATCCCCTCGCTGCCGCGTGCCGTCGCACTATCGCTTGGGGGCGAGCGGAGGAATGAGGTGCCAGCCACCAAATCCTGCTGTCGGCGTGGCGTTTTGTGGGTGCCGCGGAGCCCCGGTTGGAAACCCGGGGATGCTGCGGGGGCCACGCCTCGTCGCTGACCGCGAGCGCCGTCGTGGCCGCTCCCCCGGAGGTGCAGAATGGCAGTCTGCACACCGCTGCCCCCAAAAAGGGGACGCATTTCGCTGGGCCCATCTCCAACGGGGCCGCGGAGCGTCGGCTCTTGAAAATGTGAAATCAACCATTCGAAAAGTGAAGCATTTTGCTGCTGCGAACCGTTGCGGCAGCCGCATCATCCGTCTACCTTAGAAAGACGCGGCGGGTTGCGTCTTTCGTTTTCTATCGTGCCGTCATATCGGGGAAAGGCTTGGTCGATCATGAAACTCAAAACACTCAAACAAGGTCGGATGTTCAGGGGGTTCACGCTGGTCGAATTGCTCGTCGTGATCGGGATCATCGGTGTGCTGGTCTTGCTGCTCTTGCCGGCGATCCAGGCGGCCCGCGAATCGGCGCGGCGCACCACCTGCGCAAACCGAATCCGTCAGATCGCTCTCGCCATGCACACCTTCATGGATGTGAACAGCGTCTTCCCGGCGGCGCAGGAATCGGCCACGTGGAGCGTCAATGGCTCCAAACACGTTTCGATGAGTACCAGAGCAAACGTCGGCCGTCCGTGGCCCGTTCTGATCCTGCCTTATCTGGGAGACCAGAGCCGATTCGATACCTTCACCGCGACCGGGTATGACGGCGCACGTGATGACGCCCCCGTCACCAATACCTCCCGACAGTGGACATCCAATCCAGACTTCAAGTGCCCGACGGATTTCTCCAACCTGCCGGCGAATGCGCAGGGCAACTACGTCGGCGTCATGGGAGGCGGGGATGGCACCGACTACTGGGGATATTTTTCCGCCGACACCAACCGGTTCGTCTACAACAACGGCGCGATCATCGTGAGCGGGCGCCTGGCGGCCAAGGACTTCAACGACGGCATGTCGAACACGTTCCTGCTCGGCGAGACCATCTACCAGATCAAGACCCAGTTCAGTTCTACCCAGCACATGAGCTGGGCCGGCGGATACCGGGCCGCCGGTGATAGCGGCTCCTGCTGCGGCACACCGACCACGTCTGCGGCCGCGGTGGAGGCGATCAACTACCTCGCCGTGCCCGGCGGGAACGTTCTCTCCACGTCGGCTCTTTGGATATATCCGGTCGCGCGGTCGTTCTCGAGCTTCCACGGCCTGGGCTGCCAAATGGCGATGGCCGACGGATCCGTTCGGTTTGTCGAGCAAAACGTCGGCATCAATACCTACCGTCGGCTCGCCATCAGGAACGACGGCAACCCGGAGAGGCTGCCATGAGCCGAGCGGCGACAGGAACCTGCCACGTGGCCCGCGGTGTGACGGCGATGGCTCTGACGGCGATGCTTGTCCTGCCGATCGGCTGCGGGCAGCGGCGGCCGGTTACGTTTGAGGTGGCGGGCATGGTGACGATCGACGGCAAGCCCGTGCCGGTCGGAGAGATCGTGTTTTCGCCCGATCCCGCCAAGGGTCATGATGGCCTCCAAGCCCGCGCCACGATTCGCGACGGCGCCTATCGCACGCCTCCCGGCGAAGGGCACATCGGCGGGCCGATGGTGATCGTGCTGCGATGCTATGACGGCGTCCCGGCCTTTGATTCTCCTCAAGGCCTCGAGATGCTCAAGCAGCCCTACACGATGTCGCACGACCTGCCGCGGGAGGCCAGCACGCTCGACATCGCCGTGCCCGCCTCCATCAAGCGGGCCACGCCTCGTCGCTGACCGCGAGCGCCGTCGTGGCCGCTCCCCCGGAGGTGCAGACTGGCAGTCTGCACACCGCTGCCCCCAAAAAGGGGACGCATTTCGCTGGGCCCATGCAATCGCCATGGCCGCAGGTCATTCGCGGATGCAAAGTGCCAAAAATGTCGCTTCAAGCTCCAAACAGTGGTATCGTTGCCAGAAAAGGCACTTATGATGGCGACTCATGAAATGACAGACAGGAAGTGCGAAGGCCGGCGTGATCGCCACGCAGGTGGATCAGATCGCCCGCACGCACCGCCTCGACCTGGTCTCTCCCTGAAAAGAGGCGGGGAGAAGCGGGTCTTGGCCACCGATGCCCTGCCGCGGGCCAGCGGCGACGGCCAGCGGGCATCGACCACAACCCGCGGCTGCGGGTTCTTCTGCCGCGCCGTGATCGCGGACTGAAAAGTGCTGCGTCCGCTGCGTCCCCTTTCTTCCGGGGACGGGTGGCGATGGCTCACGAACCAGCCGCCAGACGCCTCGCGCGGGCGACGCCCGCGATCGCCTCGTCGATCGTCGCAGCGACCGCCGTGAGATGCCCCATCTTTCTGCCCGGCCGCGGATCCCGCTTGCCATAGAGATGCAGGCTCACGCCCGGCAGGCCGAGGGCCGCGGCCCAGTCGGGCTCGCCGTGCTGCCAACAGTCGCCGAGCAGGTTGGCCATCGCCGAGGGGGCCAGCTGCCGCGTCGATCCCAACGGCAGGCCGCAGATGGCCCGCACCTGTTGCTCGAACTGGCTCGTGTCGCAGGCGTTGATCGTGAGATGGCCGGAGTTGTGTGGCCGCGGGGCGATCTCGTTGACGAGCAGCTCGCCCGAGCGGGTGACGAAAAACTCCACGCAGGCCACACCCACCAGGCCGAGCTTTTCCAGCACCGCCGACGCGATCCCGCGGGCCGATGCGGTGACGGCCGGCGGCAGGCCCGACGGAGCGGAGGCGATGTCGAGGATGTGGTTGGCGTGGGCGTTGCGCGACGGCTCGAAGACGGCCGTCGCGGCGTCGAGCCCACGGGCCGCGACCACCGAAATCTCGCAGTCGAAATCGACCCAGCCCTCGAGGACGCAGTCCTGGGCCCCGAGCGCCTCCCACGCGGGCCCGACATCGGCCAGGGTCGCGATCTTCCGCTGCCCCTTGCCGTCGTAGCCGAAGGCCGCGGTCTTGAGCACGCACGGCAGCCCCAGATCGGCCACGGCGGCGTCGAGATCGCCTCGCGAACGGACGACCCGGTGCGGCGCACACGCAAAGCCATGCTCGACCAGAAACGCCTTTTCGCGAGCGCGGTCTTGCGTCGTATGAAGCACCTCGGGGGCCGGCCGCACCGGCACGGCGGCCTGCATCGCCCGCGCCGCCTCGACCGGAATGTTTTCGAATTCGAACGTGAGCACGTCGAGCGACCGCGCGATCTCCACGAGCCGATCGCGGTCGTCGTAGGCGACCACATGCACCCGGTCGCAGACGCGTGCGCACGGACAGTCGGCCACGTCTGAAATCGCCTCCACGCGATAGCCCATCCGCGTGGCCGCCGCGGCGAACATGGCGCCGAGTTGGCCGCCGCCCATCACGCCGAGCACGGCGCCGGGGAGGATCGGACGGTCGGGCCGCGCCGGGGCAGGGGAGGGTGACATCATTCGGTGCCGAGGGTACCCGATCCTGTCACGCCGGGAATCACTTCTCCGACGGCCGGCCCTGCGCGACGCCGCTGGCCGTCGTGGTCGGCTCGCCGAGCGTCTCGGCCAGCACCCGCCTGGTCTGTGCGTCGCGATAGGCGATGAGTTTCTCGCGCAGGGCCGCGTCGGTCGTGGCGAGGATCGCCACCGCCAGGAGCGCGGCGTTGGCCGCACCGGCCGGGCCGATGGCGAGCGTGCCGACCGGAACGCCCGCCGGCATCTGCACGATCGAAAGCAGGGAATCGACCCCCCGCAGCATCGACGACTCGACCGGCACGCCGAGCACGGGCAGATGCGTCTGCGCGGCCATCATCCCGGGGAGATGGGCGGCGCCTCCGGCGCCCGCGATGATCAGCGTGAGGCCGCGGTCGGCGGCCGACGCCGCGTAGCTGGCGAGCTTCTCCGGCGTGCGGTGGGCCGACACGATCTCGCATTCGTGCGGCACGCCGAACTGGTCGAGCGTCTGGGCCGCCCGCTCGAGCGTGGCCCAATCCGAACGGCTGCCCATGACGATGCCGACCACGGGCCTGGGCGACGGATTGGGGGTGGATGCCATGAGAGCGAGAAGCCTGTGCCTGGCGGCCGACTGGGAATGACCGACTGCCCATGCCATGATGCTCTGGCCCACGAAACCTTGCAACCGTCACGCATGGCCAGCAGGCTCCCCGACATCCTGCCGATCGAATGGCCCGAAACGGCCCCTGCGCCGTCGGCTCGCACCGACGAGGGAATCGATCGCGCCGCGACGCTCATCCGAGAGGGCCGGCTGGTCGCGATCCCGACGGAGACGGTCTATGGCCTGGCGGCCGACGCCCTCGACGAGGACGCCGTGGCGAGGATCTTCCGGGCCAAGGGTCGGCCCGCCACCAATCCGCTCATCGTGCACGTGAGCGACGCGGCGATGGCCCGATCACTGGCTTCCGAGTGGCCCGCCTCGGCCGACGCGATCACATCGCATTGCTGGCCCGGGCCGGTGACGGTGGTCGTGCCGCGGCATCCGAGCGTGCCCGATATCGTCACGGCCGGCGGACCGACCGTCGCCCTCCGATGCCCGGCCCATCGGCTCACGCGGCGGCTCATCGAACGGGCAGGCCGCCCGCTGGCCGCTCCCAGCGCGAACCGTTCGGAATCGCTCTCGCCGACACGGGCGACCCACGTGCTCGAGAGCCTCGGCCCCCGCATCGATCTCATCCTCGACGGCGGCCCATGCACCCATGGCATCGAATCGACGGTGGTGGACTGCACCACGATCCCGCCCCGCATCCTGCGGCCCGGCCCTGTCGGCCGCGAATCGCTCGAAGCCGTCATCGGCGGCGCCGTGGCGATCGGCCCCATGACCTCGACCGCTCCGGCACAGCCGGCCCGCACACCCGGTGCGCACGCCCGCCACTACGCCCCGAAGACGCCCCTCGAACTGGCCGTCGATGCACCGGCCCGCGTGGCCGAACTTCTCCACGCAGGAGCCCGAATCGGATGGCTCACCCGGCGGCCCGACGATCCTTCGGTGCGGGCCCTCGCGGGCTCCCATCAGCTCATCGTCGTGCCCTTGCCCGACGATCCGGCCGCCTTCGCCGCCGCGCTCTACGCCACGCTCCATGCCCTCGACCACCGCGATCTCGCCCGCATCATCTGCGACATGCCACCAGACACCGAACCCTGGCACGCAATCCACGACCGACTCTCCCGCGCCGCCCACGTTTTTCCTGCTCGATAATCGAGCGAGGGATCGCCCGCAACGGTCAGGCAGCCGGAGCGAGGATGTCGCGGAGGGCAATGGCGATGTCGGGATACTGAAACACGAAGCCCGTATCGAGCGCGACCTTCGGGATCACCCGCTGCGAGGCGAAGAGCACCTTGGCGAATTCACCGAAGAGCAGCCGCAGCCCCAGGTAGGGGGCGGGCATGAAGGCCGGCCGATGCAACTGCCGGCCGAGGGCCTTGGTGAACTCGCTGTTGCGGACGGGATTCGGCGCAACGGCATTCATCGCGCCGCGAATCGAGGGCGTGTCGGAGGCATGCACGTAGAGGCGGGCGAGATCGGAGACATGCACCCATGGCATCCACTGCCGGCCGTTGCCGAGGGGGCCGCCTGCTCCGAGGCGGAAGGGCGTGAGCATCTTGGCCAGGGCGCCGCCACCGGCGCCGAGCACGATCCCGGTGCGGGCGGTCACCGTACGGACGCCATGCTGCTCCGCAGCCATCGCCTCGCGTTCCCAGGCGATGCACACCTCGGCGAGAAAGTCCGACGCCGGCGATGCCGCCTCGGTGAGTTCCTCGTCGCCACGATCGCCATAGAAGCCGACCGCCGACGCCGAGACGAGCACCGACGGCTTGCGACCGGCCTGGGCGATCCCCTGGACGAGATTCCGCGTTCCGATCACGCGACTGTCGCGAATCCTCGCCTTCTGGGCGGCGGTCCAGCGGCCCTCCGCGACCGACTCGCCGGCCAGATGGTAGACGACATCGACGCCCTCGAGGGCCTCCGCGGGCAGCGGCTCGCGCATCGGATCCCATCGCACGATCCGGCCCGCGAGATGCCCGACCGATTGCCGGGCACGCTCTGGCTGGCGGGAGACGACCACGGGAGCGTCGAGCAGGCGGAGCAGACGCGGTCCGACGAATCCGGTGGCACCGGTGACCAGGGCCTTCATGGGTGGCCTTTCTCTTTTGAGCGTTCGGGGAAAGAATGCCGGAGATCGACCTGAACTATAGACACGCTCCCTTGATCTCCAAGCCCGCCGCATCCCCGCCCGCCGGACTCCGCCCGAAACGCCCGAGCCAGCTCCGCCGAGACCTCTGGATCACCACCGCCGATGGCACCGCCTACAGCGTGATGGTGGGCTGCGGGGAGATCTACTTTCCCGCATTCGCCCTCGCCCTCGGCCTCGGCCCGGTCGCGGCTGGGCTCCTCGCGAGCCTGCCCGTGCTCGTGGGCGCGGTGGTGCAGCTGGTGACGCCCTTCGCCGTCTCCCGCATCGGAAGCAACCGGCTTTGGGTGATCGCATGCACGTCGGTGCAATCGCTCGCCTTCGTGCCGCTGGTGATCTGGGGCCTGCTCGGCGAAGCGACGTTCGGGCAACTCCTGATCGCGATCAGCGTCTACTGGGCCTCGGGGATGGCGGGCGTGCCCGCCTGGAACAGCTGGATGGGCACGCTCGTGCCGGTCCATGTTCGCGCGGTCTACTTCGGCCAGCGCAACCGTCTCGGGCAGCTCGCGACGCTGGTCGGCTTCGTGACGGCCGGGCTCGTGCTGCAGGCGGCCGACCGGAACGGCATGTCGCTGGTCGCCTTCGCGGGACTGTTCGTGGTGGCAGGCGTGAGCCGCGGGATCTCGACGCTCTGCCTCGTCGCCTGCGGCGAGCCGCCCGCGCCGGAGTCGGCGGCGGACCTCCATGAGGCGACACCGCGACGCGGCCGCCCCCTCCACCATGTCCGTCGCACGGTGGCTGCGCTCATTGCCTCGCCCGCGGGCGCGCTCATGGCCTACCTCTGGTCGGTCGCCTTCGCGATCCATTTCTCGGCCCCGTATTTCACCCCCTACATGCTCGAAGACCGGCGCTTCTCCTACTTCGTCTACATGCTCCTGATCGGCACCGGGCTTTTGGCGAAGGCGGCCGTCATGCCGGCCTTCGGTCGGCTCTGCTCGCGGATCGGATCGGTGCAGCTGCTGCGGATCGGCGGACTGACGACGATCCCCTTGTCGGCCCTGTGGCTCGGCTCGTCGCAGGTCGGCTATCTGATCGTCGTGCAGATCATCGCCGGGGCATGCTGGGCCAGCTACGAACTCGCCGCCTCGCTCCTCTTCTTCGATGCGGTTCATCACCGCGAACGCACGGGGATCGTCACGATCCACAACCTCGGCCTGGCGATCGCGACGCTCGGCGGCGCCGCGACCGGGGGCATCGTCTTGCGATGGCTCGGTGAAGACCAGGCGGCCTACTTCGCGATCTTCGGAATCTCCGGCATCCTCCGGCTGGCGACGCTCCCGCTGCTCAAGCGAGTGCGGCATGCGGCCCCTCGGCCACACGGGGATTCATGACCGCCGCCGACGGTCAGCCAGAGGGCATCGAGGCCTCGTGAGCGAGGCTGTTGAGGAACGTGCGGGCACGGCCATACTCGCCGGCTGGATACTTGTTGACGTGCTCCTTGAGCGCATCGACGAACTTGCCGACGGTGGTCTGGATCTCCTGATACTCCTCGAACCGCATGCTGCCTCCGGACGACGCCCGCTGGGCGAAGAGACGGTCGAGCTCGTCGCGGTAGGGGGCGAAGATGTCGTCCCTGAGAACCACCGGGTAGTCGATGTGGCCGGTGACGGGATCGAGTTGTGTCGAGACAAGCCGCGGCGGGGCCGCCATCTTCGCCATCCGGATCGCCTGATCGTGCGTCACCGGCGGCCCTTCCTCCGCAGCCCTCGCTTCGCGGTTGGTCTTCCGCATCTCGAAGTAGGTCTCGGTCCACCGCATGCGGTTTTGGATGTCGAGCGTCTTCGTCTCCTCCCAGTTCTTGGCCGCCTCCGAGTTTTGGAGATTCATGTAGCCCTGGGCCCGCATCATTTCCGACATGCCGTATTCGGCGGCCTGGGTCGCCGTCGAGGCATAGCCGCCACGGCTATAGCCGAAGCCGCCCCACTGGGCCGCCGCCGGCACCGCGATGGCCACGAGGCCGGCAACCATCGCCTGGAGGACGAGGTTTCGGAGGGACGACATTCCGAACCGTGTTTCGACACGATGGGGCTGCATGACGCTGTTCGCTCCAAGGGCCTGACCGCAGGACACGAGGAACCGAGCAGTCTCCGCGAACGGAGCGGCCTCCGCCTCGGCGGAAGGAGACACGACTGCATCGATTCCGGCGGAGGAAGTATACTTTCGACCGCCCGGAATGGCGACATCAGCACGACCGACCCGGGGTTTCCGTTTGCGAGGATCATCCATGCGCCGCACGCTTCTCGTTGGATTTCTTTTGATCACGGCGGCGTGGCTCGCCTCGGGCTGTCAGAAAGCCGCACCGCGTGCGACGACGCCCCCGGCGCGGCATCAGCCCAACCGGCCGCCGACGGGCGTCCGTCACTCGACGATCTCAGAAAGACGCTTACCACGGCGGAAGACAGTGCCGTTCGCGTGTCCGCGATCGACGCGCTGGGAACCTATGGCGAGGGAGCCGAGGCCGCGTTGGATGAACTCGTGAAGGCGACCGCCGACTCCGAGCCGAGGGTTCGCTGGCGGGCCGCCAGAACGATCGGCCTGATCGGCGTGGATGCGATCTCGGCGATGCCGAGGCTCGTGGCGATGCTCGGCGATCCAGACCCGATCACCGCGGCGCAGGCCGCCGCGGCGATCCGCCTCATCCGCGGCCACGACCGACGCGCCATCATGTCCGAGCAGGATGCCACGCTCTACGAATCGGCCATCGAACCGCTCTTCGCGGCCACGGTCCATGGCGATCCGCGGGTGCGCCGGGCCGCGGTTCATGCGATCCAATCGTTCGATCTTCCGGAGAGCGAACTGGCCGGGAGGCTCGGCACGGTCCTCGCCGACAGCCAGCCCTCCGTGATCCTGCCCGCGCTCCACACGCTGGCCGACATGGACGGCGCCGCCGTTCCCGTGTTCATCGAGGCGCTTGCGAATCCGAAGGCCCGCTACTGGGCGGCCGTGGGCCTCACGGAAGTCGGGCCGGAAGCCGCTCCCGCCGTCGGCGCGCTCACCGCGCTGGCCGCCACCGGCGAACCGGAAGAGCGGATGCAGGCCATGCTCGCCCTCGCCGCCATCGGCCCGGCGGCGGTCGCGGCAGCGCCGGCGGTGCTCGAGGCGCTGCAGGCCAACGACGAGGGCGTGCTCCGTTTTTCCGCGGCCTTCGCCGCCGGCAAAATCGGGCTGAAGGATGCCGACGGGCCGCTCGCGACAATGGCCACGGGCGACGATCCGCTGCTGGCCACCGTCGCCGCATGGGCACGGGCGAAGATCAATCGGGATGATGCGTCGCTTCGGACTGCGGCCGTCGAGTCGCTTCGCGCGGCGCTGTCGAGTGATCGCCCACGGGTGCGCGTGGCGGCGGTGTCGGGGCTCTCCGACATGGCCGATCTGCTCGATGCACCGACACGACGGGCCTTGGCCGTGGAATTCCTGAAGACGCTTCGTGATCCGGATCCCACCGTGGGCAACCGCGGCGGCGCCGCCCTGATCCGACTCGGAGGCGACGCCATCGAAACGCTCCGCGGCGCGATGGCCGATGCCCCCGCTCGACAGGCCATCCTCGAAATCCTGGCGGCGATCGGGCCGAAGGCGGCGGCCGCCAAGGACGAGATCGTCGCGGCCCTTTCCGCCGATGATCCGGCCGTGCGTGGGGAGGCGGCCGTCACGCTGGCCGCCATCGGACCGGATGCCGCTCCGGCCGTTCCAGCCCTCGAGCGGCTCCTCGCCGACGCCTCGGAAGAGAAGGGCGCCCGCTATTCTGCCGCCTACGCGCTGGGCCGCATCGGCCCCCAAGCCACGGCGGCGATCGATGAACTCCACGCCCTGATGGCATCCGAGGACGAACTGATGGCCACGGTGGCGGTGTGGGCGATCCTGAAGATCGAACCGGGCAAATCGGAACACTTCGAGGCGGCCATTCCCCGGCTGCGGAAGGCGCTGCGATCCGACAACGATCTGGCGAGGCTCGAGGCTGCGGTGGCCCTCGGCGAAATCGGTGCGACAGCCCAGGACGCCATCCCCATCCTCGAAGCCGTGTCGGACAACGACCCAGTCCGGGCGGTGCGGTCGGCAGCGACCGAGGCCTTGAGCCGCATCCGCGGCGGCTGACGTCCGGTCCGGCAAGGTCTACCGGCTCGGCAAAAGAGTCTTGAGCGAGCCCCCGCTCCCGGACGACGTGATTTCCCTGAGGATCCGTGCCGGGGTTCCGGCGCGGAGGGGTGATATCGGGGAGATTCCAGATGGGACGGATAGGCCTGCTGCGGCGGATCTGGTTGACGCGGTTTGCAAAGCCGGCGGCTGACCGTGTCGTGTATCGGCACCTGCTCAAGCACGCGCCGTCCCGCATCATGCAGATCGGGCTCGGCCCGCTCGATCGGACGTCACGGATGCTCTCCGTGGCCCGCGCCGCGGCGGAAGGCCGCCCGATCCACTATGTCGGGCTCGACCGATTCGAAGAGCGGCTCCCCACGGAGCCGGCCGGCCCGTCCCTGAAGCAGGCCCATCAACGGCTCACCGGCCTCGGCCGCGTCCAGCTCGTCCCCGGCAATGCAGATTCATCCCTGGCGAGGCTCTGCAACCATCTCGGAATGTTCGACCTCGTGCTCATCGCGGCCGACACCGATCCCCGCCATCTCGAGCGATGCTGGTTCTTCATCCAGCGGATCACGAAACCCGCCTCGACCGTGCTCCTGGAATCGGTCGCGGATCCGCAGAGCGGACCATCGTGGCGGGCCGTCCCGAAGGCGACCCTCGACGATCTCGCCTCGCGCACGGTGCTTCGCCGCGTCGGTTAGCGGACCGGCTCCACGGTCTGCTACAGTAAGGGGCTCCGAAAGCCTTGCCCCTTCGCCATTGTTTCAGCCCTCCCATGCCAGCCCGCACCCTCCTCGACAAGATCTGGGACGACCATGTCGTCTGCTCGCCGGAAGGCGAGGCCCCGCTCCTCTACATCGATCGCCACCTCGTGCATGAGGTGACCAGCCCACAGTCCTTCGAGGGGCTGCGGCTGGCCGGTCGCCGTGTCCGGCGGCCTGCGGCGACGTTCGCAACCCCCGACCACAACGTGCCCACCACCGACCGTCGTCTGCCGATCGCCGACCCGGTATCGAAGCAGCAGATCGACACTCTGCGGGCCAACTGCCGGGAGTTTGGCATCAGGCTCTTCGACCTGGGCGACGCCGACCAGGGCATCGTGCATGTCATCGGCCCCGAACTCGGCATCACGCAACCCGGCATGACGATCGTCTGTGGAGACAGCCACACCGCCACCCACGGCGCGATGGGGGCGCTCGCCTTCGGCATCGGCACCAGCGAGGTGGAGCACGTGCTGGCCACGCAGACGCTCCGGCAAACCAAGCCGAAGTCGCTGGAGGTGCGCGTCGATGGAATGCTCCATCCCGGCGTGACGGCCAAGGATCTCGTCCTCTTCGTGATCGGCAGGCTTTCGACCGAGGGGGGAACGGGCTTCGTGATCGAGTACACAGGTCCGGTGATCTGCGGGCTCGGCATGGAGCAGCGGATGACCGTCTGCAACATGTCGATCGAGGCGGGCGCCCGGGCCGGCATGATCGCCCCCGACGCGATCACCTTCGACTACCTGCGGGGCAGGGATTTCGCCCCGCGGGATTTCGAGGCCGCGGTGGCCCGGTGGGAGCGGCTGCCATCCGATCCCGGAGCGGCCTACGACCGGGTGGAGGTGTTCGACGGCGGCGCCGTCGTGCCGCAGGTGACATGGGGCACCAATCCCGCCCAGGTCGTGGGCGTCGATGCCGCCGTGCCCGATCCCGACGGTTTCACCGATCCCAACGAGCGATCCAGCGGCGCGAGGGCGCTGGACTACATGGGCCTCACCGGCGGGACGAAGATCGTCGATATCCCCCTCGATCGCGTCTTCATCGGCTCGTGCACCAACAGCCGCATCGAGGATCTCAGGGCCGCGGCCGCGGTCGTCCGCGGCTACCGGGTCGCCTCCACCGTGCACGCGATGGTGGTGCCGGGCAGCGGCCGCGTGAAGCGTCAGGCCGAGGAGGAGGGGCTCGACCGGGTCTTCCGCGATGCTGGCTTCGAGTGGCGGGAGGCGGGCTGCAGCATGTGCCTCGGCATGAATCCCGACATCCTCACGCCGGGGCAACGCTGCGCATCGACGAGCAATCGCAACTTCGAGGGCCGGCAGGGCAAGGGGGGGCGAACGCACCTGGTCTCCCCCGCCATGGCGGCCGCAGCCGCCGTCCGCGGGCACTTCGTCGACATTCGCAGCTGGACCTACCGCTAATCCCTCCGAGCCCCGCAGGAAAGCAGACGCATGGAGCCGTTCATCTCCCACTCGGGCATCGTCGCCCCGCTCGATCGGGCCAACGTCGATACCGAACAGATCATCCCCAAGCAGTTCCTGAAGCGGATCGAGCGGACGGGCTTCGGCCAGTTTCTCTTCTTCGACTGGCGGTTCCGGCCCGATGGCTCGCCCGATCCCGACTTCGAGCTCAACCGCCCGGGGCTTGCCGGGGCCAGCATCCTCCTCGCCCGCCGCAACTTCGGCTGTGGCTCCAGCCGTGAGCATGCGCCCTGGGCGCTGGCCGACTACGGTTTCAAAGTGGTGATCGCCCCGACGTTCGCCGACATCTTCTACTCCAACTGCTTCCAAAACGGGATGCTGCCGATCCGTCTCTCCGAGGAGGACGTGGCCGAGCTGTTCCGCAGGGCCGCAGCCGAGGCGGCCGCCGGGCGGCCCTTCCGGATGCACGTCGATCTCGCCAGCGGAACGCTCCGCGACGATGCCGGCTTCCAACGCACCTTCACGGTCGATCCCTTCCGTCGCCGCTGCCTGCTCGAGGGCCTCGACAACATCGGGCTCAGCCTGCAGCACCTCGACCGGATCGAGGCGTGGGAGAAGGCGCACGAGGCCACGGCACGGTAGCCCGCCATGACGACCCGCCGGCAGAAGATCGAGGCGATGCTTCGCGAAGCGCCCGAGGATCTCTTCCTCCGCTACAGCCTGGCCATGGAGCTGGAGAACGACGGCGACTGGGAGACCGGCATCGACATCCTGCAGGATCTCGCCCGCGGCACGCCATCCTACGTGCCCGCCTACCACATGGCCGGCCGGCACCTCGCCAAGCACGGCCGCATCGCCGAGGCTCGGGCCGCCCTCCGCGAGGGCATCGAGGAGGCCCGCCGCCAGGGGGAATCGCACGCCGCGGGCGAAATGGCGGAGTTCCTCGCCTCGCTCGGCGCCCTCGGCGAGTGACGGTCAGCCCGTGCAGGGCGGCGGCTCCGACGACTCGGCGCCCTTCGTGATCACGAAGCCGAGATCCTCGATCATCCGGTAGTCGGCCTCGGGGAGCTGGCCCTTCGTGGTGAGGTAGTCGCCGACGAACATCGAGTTGGCGGCGTAGAGCCCCATCGCCTGCAGGCTGCCGAGGTGGATCTCGCGACCGCCGGCGATGCGGATCTCGGACGAGGGATTCGCCAGCCGCATCATCGCCAAGCCACGAAGGCAATCCCGCGGAGTGATCCGGTTCACCGACTCCAGCGGCGTGCCCTCGATCGAGTTCAGAAAATTGAGCGGAATCGATTCGACCTCCAGACGGCGAAGCTCGAGGGCCATGTCGATGAGGTCGTCGTGCGTCTCCCCCATGCCCATGATGCCTCCGCTGCACAGCTCGAGGCCGGCCGATCGGCAGGCGGCCAAGGTCGCCACGCGATCGGCATAGGTGTGGGTCGAGCAGACTTCACCGTAGAAACGCTCGCTGGTGTTGAGATTGTGGTTGACCTTGTCGACGCCGGCATCGGCGAGCATCCGGGCCTGCTCCGGCGTGAGCAGACCGAGGCAGGCGCAGATGTTGAGCCCGTAGTGGCTCTTGATCTGTGGCACGATCGAGCAGACGAAATCGAGCTCTCGCTGCGACGGGCCACGGGCCGAGATCACGATGCAGAACGTCTTCGACTGCCGCTCGGCGGCGAGCCTGGCTGCCTCGAGCAGTTTCGGCCCCGAGAGCAGGTTGTACTTGGGGATCTCGGCTTCCGACACCTTCGACTGGGAGCAGTAACCGCAGTCCTCCGGGCAGAGGCCGCTCTTGGCGTTCATCAGGAAAAAGAGCTGCACCGTGTTGCCGAAAAAGTGGCGGCGGACGGCGTAGGCGGCGGCCAGCACGTCGAGCAGTTCGGCATCGGACGATTCGAGGATCGCCCGGGCGTCGGCACGGTCGAGCGGTTCGCCGGCGAGCGACCGGGCGGCCATGTCGTGCCACCGGGAAGGGCCGGAGAGGGACGATGGACATGCTTCCGGGGCGATGGACATGGATCGGCTTTCGTGGAATGCGGTGGGCCAGTGACGAAGCGGGCCACCATAGGAGCCCGGGGCTTCGGCCCAAGAATGTATGCGATCGCGGCCCGCCTTGCCAAAGCCGACGCGCGGGCCGCGGCGGAACGAAGACAACGCCCCTCGGCTCACAAATCGAGCGGGAACGGGCTCAGGAGTTCGAGGCCGTCGCGGGTGACGAGGTAGTCGTTTTCGATCCGCATCCCGCAGGCCAGCTCGGGGGCGTAGAGCGCCGGCTCCACCGCGATCACGTCTCCCTCCTCGAGCACGTCGTCCCAGTTGGGATTGAGATGGGGCCCCTCGTGGACGAACAGGCCGATGCCGTGGCCGAGATGGCTCGACCAGGATCCCACCGGAGCCGCCGCCAGCCACTCCCGGACCTGCTCGTAGAGATCCCGGCATCGCATCCCCGGCCGGGCGAGCCGCTCCACCAGCCGCAGCGCCCCGCAGACGTGATGCCAGGCGGCGTGCTGCCGCTCCGTGGGCCTTCGATCGACGGCGATCGTCCGGGCGGTGTCGGCGAAGTATCCGCGATAGGCCGGCCCGAGGTCGAGAATGTAGAGCTCGCCGGCCTCGCACCGGCGGTCGCGCGGGGGGCCGCCCCGAATCCCGCATGCGTAGTCGTTGCCCGTGCCGGTGAGCATCTCGCCGCAGGCCGCGACGGCCGAGGCCTGCAGTGCCGAGAAGATGTCGAGCTCCGAGACCCCGGGCTGGATCATCTCCCTCGCCGTGCGATACATCGCTCCGGTCGCGTCGATGGCCCGCCGCAGCAGGGCCAGTTCGTCAGGATCCTTGCGGCGGCGCATCGCGAGAAGGTCGGGCTCGATGTCGATCGCTTCGGCATCGGCACACAGCCGGGTCACATGCGGCGGGCAGGACGAAAACTCGATGCCGACCCGTCGCACCCTCGGCTGCGCGGCGAGCCAGCCTCCCAGCACCGCGGCGCTCGCCTCGCGCTGATCGGTGCGGAGCGTCGATTTCCACTTGGCTTCGTAGGTCAGCTGGTCGTCGGCTGCCGACGTTTCCACGGCCTTGTCGGGACAGACGAGGACCACCCGGCCCGAGGCGAGGATCGCCGCGGCGGGAGAGAACCGGAAATCCCAGCGATGCCCGGTGAGATATTGCACATGCTCAGGCGACGTCACCACCACGGCATCGAGCCGCGCGGCGGCCATCCTATCGAGGAGTCGGGCCTGCCGACGACGGCACATCGCGGGATCGAGCAGCAGCATGCCGTTCATGGTGGGATCAGTCGAGTTTTTTGACGAGATCGGCGTCGAAGGGAGGAAACTGCGGGTCGAGCGTTTCCAGCGTCTGACGCAGGATCCGAGCCACGACGAGATTGCGATACCACTTCCGGTCGGCCGGCACGACATGCCAGGGCGCATGCTCGGTGTTGCACTTCGTCAGGGCATCGTCGTAGGCATGCTGGAAATCATCCCACCGCCGACGATCCTCGAGGTCGGAGGGGCCGAGCTTCCATTGTTTCTTCGGGTCACGAAGCCGGTCCTCCAGCCGCTTCCGCTGCTCGTCCTTGCTGATGTGCAGGAAGCACTTCACGAAGGTCAGGCCGCCGTCCACCAGCAGCCTCTCGAACGCGTTGATCTGGTCATAGCGACCTCGCCAGACACGCTCCGGCACGAGCGACCGAACACGAACCACCACGACATCCTCGTAGTGCGACCGATTGAAGACGCCGATCCGGCCATGGGCCGGGATCGCCGCGTGGACCCGCCAGAGGAAGTCGTGCGCCAATTCCAGCTGGCTGGGCGCCTTGAAGCTGACGACGTCGAGACACTGCGGGCTGATCCCGCTTGCGAGCATCCGGATCGTCCCGTCCTTGCCGGAGGCGTCGATGCCCTGGAGCACCACCACCACCGCGCGGCGGGCTTCCGCATAGAGCCGGGAGGCCAGTTCATCGAGGCGCTCGCAGTGGCGCCTGGTCTCGGCCTCGGCATCCGGCCGCTCGAGCCCCTCATGGTCGCCAGGGTCGATGTCGGCCAGACGAATCGGGTGGCCGGCAGGGCGGGTGAACTGCTTGTCCATCGGGAAGGCACCGTGAGGGTGCCGGATGGTACCACACCGTCAGCCGACGGGGGCGTAGAACGCAGCCCTGGAACTGACCGATCGATCCCGGCGGCGCCGCGGACGTGGCGGGGCGATCATCCGCGAATCGAGCACGTCGGCGACGAGGTCACCGTCGGCCAGGTCTGCCACGGCAGACTCGGTCTCGTTCTCGAAGCCGAGCAGTTCGTGGATGGGAGTGAGCGGGATGCAACGAACAGGGCAGTCGGAGCCACGGACCCGAGCCACGAACACCGTTGCGGAAAGCCGATTCGAGACGTTGCGTCGCTGGGTGAAGATCGCGTTCATGGGCTCAGGCTCCTCCGGGGACGAATCGTGCCGATGCGGACATGCCGCCTCGCTCACCGGATCCAAGGATGCAGATCACGTGCCAAAGGTAGCGCTGCTCGAGGAGGGCGTCGCATCCCTCCCAGATTCACAAACAAGCCCCGCTCTGCCGGCATGGCCGGCAGAATCGGTCGGGTCCATGAACGAGACAGAGTGCGGAGGTTGAAAAAATTTCACCTCCAGCCCGCCCACGGACTCAGGCGGCGCCATCGACCGATGGGCCTTCGGCGGCGGAGGGGGCTTCATGCGCGCCCCGAATGCGATCGCGGAGCTTGGCCGCCAGTTCGTAATCCTCCGACCGAACGGCCTCCGCCAACTGTTCGGAGAGCGTCGGGCCGACGTCATACCGACGACGGACGTTGTCCCGCATGTGCTCGAGCCGCTTCACGAGTTCGTCGTCGGCATACTGATCGGCCGCCTCGTACCGCTCGAAGAGTTCGCGAAATCTCGCCAGCCCGCCGTTGATCTCGACGATCGCCGCCTCGGGCCCATGCTCCTCCAGTTCCGCCAGGGCCAAGGCCTGCACCCGGTGGAAGAGGACGAACGGCCGGTACTGCTCGTGCGACACGGTCCATTCGTCGTCCGGCGAATGCTCGCGGACGAAGTCCATGAAGGAGAGGCTGTGGTCGGCGTCCTTCGCGGCCCGCCTGTATTCCCGCAGCGAAAGCCAGCAGAGGCGGCGGTGGTAATACTGCACGAACTCCCGATCGGCCTCCGCGCACTGCTCGCGACTGAGTCGAAACGATCCCCCTTCGCGGATCGCTTCGCCGACGAGATAGTCGTAATAGGTTTCCGCGCCATGGGGACGCATGCCGTCGGGACGATGCTCGACTTCCATCTGGAGCAGGCCCATATCGACCCGCATCTGGATGACGTCCCTTCCATTCCGGGCCTTCACGAGGCGGGCATTCACATCGCCAGGCTGGAAGTCCCAGCCCTTGAGCACGGTGTCGATGTCGCGAGGTCTGGGCATCTGTGGTGATCCTTCCACGAAGGCGATCCGCAGGCATTCCCTGCACGCCCCGATTATAGCAGCCCGCGGCGGCCGCTTTCCTCGGCCGGCCGGCCGCGGCCTCGCTTGGTTTGCGACCGGCGCCGCGTGGCGTCGAGCCGCCGTGCGACCGCCGCCCGCGGCTTCCGAGTGGCCTTCCGCACCGTCGGCGGCACCGCCGCCCGTTCGATCATGGCGGACAGTTTCGCGAGACAGTCCTCGACGTTGCGTGGCTGGTCGCGGTGTCGCTGGCTCGCGATCACGATCTCGCCCGCGGCCGTCAGCCGGGCGCGGTGCTGGTGCACGAAGCGGGCCCGGACATCGTCGGGGAGATGCGGCGATCGGGCGGCGGCAAACCGCAACACCGCCTTGCTGCTGGTGCGGTTGACATGCTGCCCCCCCGGCCCCGAACTGCGGGCGAACTGCCATTCGATCGCCGCGGCAGGGATCACGATTCGCCCGCCGGCGAGGCGGAGAGCCCGTCTTGGTGTCATGGATTCAGACTACGCCCGGATGCTTCGCGATGGCAACGGTCGGCTCACCCAGCAGCGGGTATCGATCCTGAAAAACGCTGGGCTGGACAGTCCTCGCGGGGCCGTTCCATACTTTTGCCCCTCCTGCGGAAGCCGTCCGATTCGACGCGGTCGATGACGGATGACGCGGTTGATCGAGGAGCGAACCACGAGCATGTTTCGTGCGGCAGCGAGCCAGGTGACGACGTCCCGCTGGGACCTTTCCGAGGAGCTCCCGATCCTCTCGGCGCACGGGTTCGAGGCCCTGTCCGTATGGCGGCACAAGTTCTCGGACATCGGGCTCGATTCCACACGGCGATTGCTCGACCGGGCAGGAATCCGGGCGTCGAGCGTGCAATGGGCCGGAGGCTTCACCGGCGGTGACGGCCGGACCTTCGATGAGAGCGTGGCCGACGCCCAGGAGGCGATCGACCTGGCCGGCGGCCTCGGAGCCCCGGTGCTCGTGCTTCACTCCGGCTGCCGGGGCGGCCACACGAGATCCCATGCCCAGCGGTTGCTCGTTCAGGCTCTCGAAATCCTGTCGCCGCAGGCCACGGAGGCGGGCGTCTCGCTGGCGATCAAGCCGCTCCATCCGTCGGTCGCGGCTGGCTGCGGATTCCTCACCCGGCTCGACGAAGCGCTCGGCATCGTCGATGACTTGATCGATCGCGATCCGGTGCATGCGTGCATCGGCCTGACGATCGACCTGTGGCATTTCGGTGACGATCCAGACCTCGGGTCGCTCCTTCCGCTGCTGGCCGATCGAACGTCGCTCGTGCAGGTCGCCGACCGCAACGGCCCGCCCACGTCGGAGCAGGAACGGCTGCCGGTCGGCCGCGGGATCCTGCCTTTGCAAGAAACCGTCGAGGCCTTTCTCGACCAGGGTTATCGGGGCGACTTCGAATTCGATCCCGTCGGGGCTGCCGTCGAAGCCGAGGGCTACGAACGGGTGCTGGCCGATCTTCGCTCCACGGCCGATGCCTGGTCCCGAAGCCTCAGGGCCGATGGCGGCCACGAGGATTGGCCTGCCGACGGACCACGTCGCCTCGCTCACCCGCCCCGGCCTGCCGCGGGCAATCGAAGGTCCCAGGCCTCGAGCCAGACCGCTTCACCGGGCTGAAGGCCGAAGTCCTCCCGCAGCCGCCGGTCGAAATCGTCCATGTGGGCCGCGCCGTAGAAGATCGCGATCCGACGGCGCCCCCGCGCGATCTGATCGCGGAGCACCTTGATGGCGGCGGCATTTCGGTCGGTGATGAGCGACGACCCCTCCTCGCCACCAAATGCCTTGGTGAGCACCTCCATGTCGGTGAACTGCTCAGCCATGATCCGCCGCAGCCGCACCTCCCGATCGGATCCGAAGAGGATGCCGAAGAGATCGCCGACGCCGACCTCGGGGGTCGATTTCTGGGTGTCGGCCCGGGCCATGCTCTCCCGCATGAGCTTCATGAACATCGACCACCACGACTCGCCCCGCTTCGCCATCGCCGCGTCGAACTCCTTGGGTGAAAGGTCGGCGTGGACGAAATTCGGGGATGCGTAGTCGATCTTCTCGAGCTGGAACTCCAGACCGAGAAGATCCGTCAGGCCCTTCTGGGCTGAACCGATGGCCCCCGAGGGCTTGCGGCCGGGCGCCGGCACCCGGGCATGCTCCGGGGCCACGAGTTCATAGAGCACGGCGTCGTAGTCGGCGAAGAGTCGATCGAGCGTCTCGTAGTAGGCCGCGCTTCCGACATGGACGGCGGCCACCAGATCGACCTGGAGCGGTTCACGACGGCCGGCCCCTGATGCCCCCTGGGCGGCGGGCTCGCTGTACTCGACGATCGAGGTTTCGAGGGAGAGTGGCTGGTTTCGATGGCCCCGGGAAACCCGGAGGAACGACGGCGCCGTCTCGTCCGCCGCCGGCGGGGCGACCGCCCGGGGCTGTTCGGCCAGGGCCACCGTGCAGGCAAGCGTGGCCATCAGGGGAAGGGCCGCACGCCAGGCGTTTTTGGGAAGGCGTCTGATTCGGGAAATCGTAAATCGGACCATGCGTCGCCTCACGATGCACGAAGGAAAGGCCATGGCTGGCAGCCGACCGCTCCAGGCCGCCGCTTTCCCGAGATTACCCGATTTGCCACGATTCCGCCGCTGCATCAGGCCATGCCAACCTGATCCGCAGGGTCTGCCAAGTTTCGTCAACTGGATCGACCGGCACGACCGATACGAAACGACGAGTCCGCAGCGGCGGGCTCGAGGCTCCTGATCCACGGGACACTCCTGCGATGGCTACGAACACGACGACCGCACGGCAGCCGGGCCTGGCCCTTTCGATCGCAGCATCGATTGCGATGCTCCTCGCCCCGGTGCTTCCCGGGATGGGAGCGGCCCGAGCCGGCGACTGGATGCCGCTCCTTCCGGATCAGGATTTCTACGACTTCCAACTCTTCGCCCCGCCTGATCTCTCCGAGTATTCGATGTATGCGCGGCCGCACGAGGGGGTCTTTTTCTCGTATGACAGGCTCTATTGGGGCATCACGGTGCCGCGCACCGTGCCCGTTGGCGAATCGGCCCAAGGCCTCTACTTGATTCCGTTCCAGCCGATCTCCGCGCAGACGGTCGTGCAGCTCAACAACGCGAACATTCAGGCCACGCTCACCTCGGGAACAACCGGCGGCGGCAACAGCCTCATCGGCGGCATCTACACGTTCGGCAGTGACCCGCTCCAACTCGATCTCGACACCAGCTGGATGAGAACCAAGATGGGCTGGGGCGATCGCTATGAAGGTGGCTGGATCTACGATGACCGGGGAGTGAGCTTCAGTTACTTCAACGTCGGCCAGGAGCAAAAGTTCACGACGCTCAGCGAATTCGCTGCATCGTCGCCTACGCAGGAGTTCACGCAGTCGAACACGAGCGGTGGTGGCACCGGCACCACCGGCGGTGGCGGCGTTGGCAACGTGAACCAGGCACTCGTCACGACGACGATCACGTCGACAAGCCCGCCCCCGGACCACCTCATCGCCCAGAAGCTCACCCAGGACAATCGCACCCAGATCAACAGTGCCGGAGCGGCGATGATCGTTCGCCGGGAATTGGGCCGACGAGGGAGCGGAACCACGGCGAGGTTCGGCCTCGGCCCGCGGTTCGTCCAGTTCGCCGAACGGTACAAGCTCGGCTACGAAAGCAATCAATACGCCTTCAACATCGGTGGTGGAGCAGGGGGCACGACGGGGACTACTGGCACCACGGGGACCACCGGAACGACGGGGACCACTGGGACCACGGGCACGACAGGCACGACCGGGACCACGGGCGGCCTGGCTGGCAGCACTGGCCTTGCCGGCGGCGGCAACATCGAGGAAACGTTCGGCACGGGGCCGGCTGGCGACGTCCTCGGCATCACGGGCGTCGACTCGCTTACCGGCGTGGGAGCCGGCACGCCGCTCCAGACCGGTGCCTGGGAGACCTACACCAGCAACAACATGGTCGGTCCCGAGATCTCGCTCTACCTCGAGGCCGAACGCGGCCGCTGGCTCTTCTCCAGCGAAATGAAGTTCACGGCTGGCTTCAACTGGCAGAACAACATCTACAAGGGAAGCAATTTTCCAGCCTCTCTCGGCGCCGACTACCTGCGGGCCACGTTCTCGCCATCCACGACGTTCACCGCCGGCGGCACCACGACAGGAACAGGACCGGGAGGGGATACGGCCACCACGCTCACCGCACCGCCGCTCTTCCTGCAGATCTATGGCGTCGGCCAGCAGAATGCCAAGAACGAGGCGGAGCATCGGTTCATCTTCTCGCCGATCGGCGAGTGGCGGCTGGGAGCTCAATACCGCGTGAGCAAGGCGATCAACCTGAACTTCGGCTACACCGGAATGTGGCTCTCGGGCATCGCACGGGCCTCGAGCAACACCGGCTACGTGACCCAGGAGAAGAAGACCACCTTTGCGGCGCCGCAGGATCCGACGCAGGCTGCAAGCATCACCAATCCGTGGGTCGTGAAGACCACAGGGCCGAGCCCCGGAAACATGCCGACGATGACAAATTCCCAGGGACAAACGGTTCCGAATCCCTACTTCGTGCCGAATCCGCGATACACGAGCATCGGTGCCCAAAACGCGGGCAGCGAGTACGTCTTCACCAACGGCATCGACTTCGGCTTGGAAGTCAAGTTTTAGCCATCCACTCGGCCGTCGCCCCGCGGACGCGACTGAGCTTCTCCACCCGCGTCCGCAGCGGCTCCCAGAACGTCGCATCCGCCACCGCCTCGACAGGCCGTGGAAACGCCACCGGCAGGCCCTTCTCATCCACCTGCACGAAGCCGAGCAGCCCGTCCATCCACGGCAGCGTGTGCCCTGCAAGGGGCATCCCCACCACGCCGACGACGAGATAGGCCTGCCGCACGTCCACGACGGCCCCGCGGATCTCCACGAGCGACCCGACGGGAACGCTCCGGCGGCATTCGAGGCTCACCACCCGCCGCAGCATGAGATTGGCCTCGGCGCCGACCGCCCGGCTGGCGGCCGCGTAGGCCGCCTCGAGGGCGTAGCGGAGGAGGCTGCCCGCGTAGAGCGTGCCGTGATGGTTGGCGTCTGCGGGAAGAACGAGCCTATGGCTCGTTATCTCGTTGGGGGAGATGCCTGCAGTCATCCCGGCGTTATAGCAGACGCGCTACGCGACCGACACGGGCTTCGAACGATCGTCTGCTCGCGTCGCGTAGCCCGGGTCGATCTTCGTGAGCTCTTCCTGCACGGCCGCCACGGTTCGGCGAATCTGGTCTGGAGTGTGCTGCGACGTGATGAAGAATCGGAGCCGAGCCGCCTTCTCCTCGACCGCCGGATAGAGGATCGGCTGCACGTTGATGCCTCGGCCGAAGAGGGCCCGCGAAAGTTTCAGGCTGTTGATCGAACTGCCGAGGATCACGGGCACCACGCCCGATCCGCCCGAGTCGCCGGTATTCAGGCCGGCCTCGGCTGCCAAGGCGAGGAAAAGCTTGGCGTTGGCCTGCAACTGGGCCACCCGCTGCGGCTCCCGCTCGAGCACATGGATCGCACCGAGCGCCGCTCCTGCGGCGGCCGGCGGCAGGCCGATCGAGTAGACGAAGCCGGGCACCGTGTACTTGAGCCATCGCACGAGCGTCTTCGAGCCGGCGATGTAGCCACCGCAGCTTCCGAAGGCTTTGGAGAGCGTGCCCATCCAGATGTCGACATCGGCCGCATTCACTCCGAAGTGCTCGCCGATGCCGCGGCCCCGGCTGCCCATCACGCCGATCGAGTGGGCCTCATCGACCATGAGCAGTGACTTGTGACGCTTCGCGAGGCCGATGAATTCGGGCAGGTTGGCGAAGTCGCCATCCATGCTGTAGACGGCCTCCACGACGATCAGCACACGGCGATACTGGCTGCGGACCTGGGCGAGCAGTTTTTCGGCCGCGTGAAAATCGTTGTGGGGGAAGGGACGGCGCCGGGCCCCCGAGAGGATCGCCCCCTGCAGAATGCTGTTGTGGGCGAGCGCGTCGTGGAAGATGAGGTCGCCGGGACCGACGAGATGGCCGATCACCGTTTCGTTCGTGGCATGGCCACCGACGAGCGTGACGGCATCCTCCGCGCCGACGAGCTTCGCGATCTCCCGCTCCAATTCCTGGTGGATCGTCTTCTCGCCCGACACGAGGCGGCTGGCCGACACGCTGGTGCCGAATCGGTCGATCGCCGCCTTGGCGGCGGCCGTCACCTGCGGGTCGCCCGACATGCCGAGGTAGTTGTAGCTCGCCCAACTCACCATCTCGCGGCCGCCGATGATCGTGCGGTCGTTGGTGAGCCCCTCGTGAACCGTGAAGTAGGGATTCGTCAGGCCGGCATCGCGGACCATCGCGAAATTCTGCTCGAGCGCCCGCACCTCCGGGAATTCCTCGATTCGATAGGCATCGGCCGGGATCTCGGCGACGACACGGGCCGCCTTCACATCCGGCCGGCCATCCACCGGCATGTGGTCGAGGATCGCCTCGGCGACTTCCCTGCAGGTCTCGATCTGCGGCAGCACCTGTTCCGGAAACCGAGCCCCAAACGCCTCCTCAAGCCCGGCGACGATCTCCATCCGCTCCAGCGAATCGAGGCCGAGCTCGACGATGTTCGTGTCGAGCGAGAGGCTACCCGCACGCTCCTTCGCGATCCGCCGCACATGATCGAAGACCGTCTGCACGATCTCCTGCGGAAGTTCACGGTCGGGGCGATGGGCCCGCGATGATTCGCCCACCGGCCGCTGACGGGCAAGACGGGGTGCATCGGAGGCCGCCGGGGCGGCCGGCTCAGCCGCGGCCAGCCAGCCCACATGCTGGGCCACCACGTCGAGCGAGCCCTCCAGAAACTGACGCTTGCAGGCATGCCGCTGGATTTTGCCGCTGGAGGTCTTGGGGACGCTGTTGGGGCGGACGCAGACGATCGCCTCGACGGCCACCTCCTGCTCCATCGCCAGCCGCCTGCGGATCGCCTCGAAGGCGGCCGCGATCTCGTGCGATTCCCGCTTGCCACGTTCCAATTCCGCCACGACCACGACCCGCTCCCGGCCATCGACATCGACGGCGAAGGCGGCGATCGAGCCCGCCCGCACGAGCGGTGTCGCCTCCTCGACGGCCCGCTCGATATCCTGCGGGTAGTGATTGCGGCCTCGGATGATGATGAGATCCTTCAGCCGGCCGGTGACGAAAAGCTCGCCATTCTCGAAGAAGCCGAGGTCGCCCGTCCGCATGTAGGGCCCCTGGTTGGGTCGCCACCGCGTGACGCTGCCGGTGCCCGCCTGGGCGTCGGCCTGGGCGAGCATGGCGCCGAAGGTCGCGGCCGTTTCCTCGGGCCGATTCCAATAGCCCTGGGCCACGCTCGGTCCGCTCACCCAGATCTCCCCGATGCGACCCGGGGGCAACGACTCGCAGGTCTGGGGATCGACGATGTGCACGTCCTGGCCGTCGAGTTCGCGGCCGCTGCCCACGAGTCGCCTCGCGCCGGTGGACGAGTCGGGCTTGATCGTCGCTGAGCCCGTCTCGATCGAAACCGCGTCGAAGGAGCGGATCACCGGCGGCTCGAACTTCATGCCCCCGGTCACCATCAGCGTGCTCTCGGCGAGCCCGTAGCAGGGGTAGAAAGCCTCCCGACGGAATCCGCTCACGGCGAATGCCTCGCAGAAGGCGTCGATCGTTTCGGCCCGCACCGGTTCGGCGCCGTTGACGGCCAGCGACCAGCTGGAGAGGTCGAGGGCGGCCCGCTGCTCGGGCGTCGTCTTCCGCACGCAAAGTTCATAGGCGAAATTCGGCCCGCCGCTGATCGTGGCCCGGTAGCGGCTGATCGCCTGCAGCCACCGGAGCGGCTTCTGGAGGAAGGCCACCGGCGACATGATCACGTTGAACTTGCCGCCGTAGAGCGGCACGAGAATGCCGCCGATCAGGCCCATGTCATGAAAGCTCGGCAGCCAGAACACGCCCGATTGGCTCCGCGTGATCTCGAAAGCCTGCATGATCCGCAGCGAGTTGTGGAGCAGGTTCTCGTGCGAGAGCATCACGCCCTTGGGCGTGCCGGTCGAGCCGCTGGTGTATTGGAGGAACGCGAGGGTATCGCCATCGATGTCGGGCCGACGCCAGCGGTCGGCCCAGGTCGGCTCCAGTTCGCTGTCCACCTTCCAGATCAGGTGCTCGAGGCTCGGGGCCGCTGTCCGAAGGGCATCGAACCGATCGAGGACGTCTCGCGTGGTCAGCGCCACCGACGCATCGGCATCGGCGGCGATCGCCTCGATCCGCTCCACGGAGCGGTTTTTGCGGGGCGGGTAGGCCGGCACCGCGATCGCCCCCCCATACAGGCAGCCCATGAACGCCGCGATGAAATCGAGGCCCGACGGATAGAGCAGCAGCACCCGTTTGCCTGTCATGCCCTCGTGCACGAGCCAGGCCCCGACCGCCCTCGCCTTCCGGTCGAGCTCGGCGTACGAAATGTTGAGTTCCTCAGTCTCCCCATCGACCAGAAACGTGAATGCCCGGTCGTGGGGGCGGTAGGCCGCCCGCTGCCGGAGCAGATCGACGATGGTGGGGGCGATCGAGGCCTCTGTGGACGGTGCTGGATTCACGGACGGTGCCTCGGGGCGGGAAACCTCTTGGAATTCGGCAGGTTCCTCGTGCCCGGGAGAGAGTCTACCCGGATGCGCCAGACAACCGGAAGTTTCGGTCTTTCCCCGGCGTGCACGGGCCTTTTTTGACCGATCGGCCAGGTCCGATCATGCGGTTTGGAGAAACCCGGGGGCCGTTTCGTCACGGATGCGTCGGAGCCATCGCGGCGAATTCCCGCTCCAGGTCGATGAAGCGATCGGGGGGGATGTCTTCGGCGCGGATCGAGGGCTCGAGGCCGAGCGTTGCGTAGACGGCATCGACTCGTGCGGCCGCGTCGGCCCGCTGCTTTCCCCCGGCCATCCGCACCAGCACACCGCGGAGCACCTTTCGCCGGTGGCAGAAGATGTCGCGAACGAATGCATGGAAGCGATCGAGGTCTGCGATCCGTGCCCGACGCTCCGGCTCGAGGTCGATCCGCACGATCGCAGAATCGACCTTTGGCCGAGGCCAGAAGACACTCGGCGGCAGGATGCGGATGATCTCCGAACGGCACTGGCAGCCGATCCACACCGAGAGCGCGTTGTAGGAATGCGAGCCGGCCGCGGCCACCATCCGCTCGGCCATTTCCCGCTGCACGGTGACCGTGGCGGTATCGAACGGACGCGGCAGGGCGAGGAGATTCGAAATCACGGGCGTGGCGACACAGTAGGGGAGGTTCGCCACGAGCAGGAATCGGCCCCCCGGCAACGCGGTGGTCGCTTCCTCGATCGCCGCGAGCACCTCGGGGGCGAACCGGTGCTTGCCGGCCAGCACGTCCTGTTCGACGAGCCTGACGTTCTCGAAGTCGATCACCCGATCTCGGGCCAGCTGGGCCAGACGCGGATCGACTTCGACCGTGACCACGCGGCCTGCGGCACGGGCCAGCCGCTCCGTGAGCGCCCCCGTGCCGGCGCCGACCTCCAGGACCACGTCGGCAGGCGTGATGCCGGCGGATCGCTCGAGAAGGTCGAGCAGGTTGAGATCGACGAGGAAGTTCTGGCCTCGGCGGGCATCGATCGTGAAGCCGACCTGCTCGAAAAGATGCTTGAGGTAGGCAGTCGTCTGCCTGGCCGGCTCCGTGGCTGGGCGATCCGTCATCGGGCGGCCTCGCGGGCTTCGAGCCATCGGGCGGCATATTTGAAGACGAGATCGGTCTCGAGGTTCACGGGGTCTCCCTCGACGAGCCTGCCGAGGGTCGTCTGGGCCAGCGTGTGGGGAATGAGCGCCACGCTGAAGGCCGAAGCCGTGACGTCGCAGACCGTGAGGCTCACGCCGTCGATCGCCACCGATCCCTTCGATGCCATCTGCGCGAGCAGGGCAGGGGGGGCTGCGAAGAAGCAGGTCAGCCAGTCCCCATCCTGCCGCCTCGATTCCAGCCGCCCGAGGCCGTCGACATGCCCGGTCACGAGATGGCCCCCGAGCCGGTCGGCGAGTCGCATTGATCGCTCCAGGTTGACCCGGTCACCCGGCCGCAGCGATCCGAGCGTGGTGCGACTCAGGGTTTCGGGGCCGGCCTGGAACTCGAGTCGAGGCCCGTCGATCCGCACGACCGACAGGCAGCAGCCGCTCGTGCAGATGCTGTCACCGACCGTGGCGTCCGATGCGATGTCGGCCGCCTCGATCACGAGCCGCTTGCCGGGCGGCTCGTCCACCACCGCAACGACCGTGGCCAGTGATTCGACGAGTCCGGTGAACATGAATGCAACAAGAGTGGTGGCACCGCGTGGCCCGGTCGCACCAGACGAGACCGAGAGGGCAATGCCCTTCCACGAGGCAGAATACCGTCTGTTTGTGCGTGGGCCATGCCCGCCCCTGAAACGTCTTGCATGACGACGCTGCTCGGGCACAATCAGCGTCGCCGATCGCCCCGGCCCTCGGCGTCGTTCCCCAGACCGTTCCGCCTGCCAACCCCATCGGAGGTTTCATGTCCACGATCGTCGACATCCACGCCCGCCAGATCCTCGACAGCAGGGGCAATCCGACCATCGAGGTCGACGTGAGCCTCGCCGATGGTGCGTTTGGGCGGGCGGCGGTGCCCTCGGGCGCGAGCACGGGCGCCCACGAGGCCTGGGAGAAGCGGGATGGCGACAAGGCCGTCTATCTCGGCAAGGGTGTGCTCCAGGCGGTCGAGAACGTCAACACGCAGATCGCCGAGGAACTCGAAGGATGTGATGCCCTCGACCAGACTGCGATCGACGAGCGGATGCTGGAGCTCGACGGCACGCCGAACAAGAAGAATCTCGGTGCCAACGCGATCCTGGGCGTGTCGATGGCGGTCGCCCATGCGGCGGCCGAGCACTGCGGACTGCCGCTCTACCGCTATCTCGGCGGCGCGACCGCCCGCCTGCTCCCCGCGCCGATGATGAACATCATCAATGGCGGCGCCCACGCCGACAATCCGCTCGACGTGCAGGAGTTCATGGTGATGCCGCTGGGCTTCGACACGTTCGACGACGCCCTGCGGGCCGGCGTCGAGACGTTTCACGCGCTCAAGAAGGTCCTCAAGGACAAGAAACTCGCCACGGCCGTCGGCGATGAAGGGGGCTTCGCCCCGCACATCGGCACCTGCGCCGAGGCGCTCGAGGTGATCCTCGCCGCGATCTCCAACGCCGGCTACACCCCCGGAAAGGAAATCTGCATCGCCCTCGACGTCGCCGCGACGGAACTCTACGACGCCAAGAGCGGCACCTACACGATCGAGGGAAAGACGCTCGATTCGGCCGGCATGGTCGATTTCTTCGCCGATCTCGCCGGCAAGTATCCGATCATGTCGATCGAGGACGGCTGCTCGGAGGATGACTGGAAGGGCTGGAAGCTGATCAGCGAAAAGCTCGGCGCCAAGGTGCAGCTCGTCGGAGACGATCTGTTCGTCACCAATTCCGAGCGGCTCGCCCGCGGCATCGCCGAGGGCGTGGCCAACAGCATCCTCGTGAAGGTCAATCAGATCGGCACGCTCACGGAGACGATTGCCGCCGTGTCGCTCGCCCACCGTTCGGGCTATACGTCGATTTCCAGCCATCGCAGCGGCGAGACGGAAGACGCCACGATCGCCGACCTGGCAGTCGGCCTCTCGACCGGCCAGATCAAGACGGGCTCGGCATCGCGAAGCGACCGAATCGCGAAATACAACCAGCTCCTGCGGATCGCCGAGTCGCTCGGCGACGGCGCCGTCTACGCCGGCCGCGACGTCCAAGCCCGCTGGCCGGGCTGCTAGTTATGCGCCTGCGGGGCCATCCATGGCCCCCGCAGGCGTGCGCGGCTGCGAGGCAAGCCAAGGTTGCTTCGAGCCGCGGCGGCCGCCTTCCGGGCGGCCGTCGCGAAAGCCGAAGCAGGCCCACGCCGCACCAAGGACCGGAAAGCCCCGGGTGGAAACCCGGGGGCTTCCTCGTGGTTGTGGCACAGGCCCCGAGCCTTCCCTGATACGGCGAGGCTTCGGGCTCCCCGTATTCCGAGAGCCGGCGTAGCTGGCAAGCGCAGCCATGGATGGCGGAGCGAAGCCAGGTCCGAGAGAGCGAAGGGCTGGAGGCCCGTAGCGAACGTCCGGCGACGGAGTACGGGGAGCCCGAAGCCGGGTTGGCCACTCAGGCGGTACGCTACCGGGTATGGAGCCCTATCG
>JBJTDB010000039.1:0-14038 GCA_046092145.1 Planctomycetia bacterium
CATCACTGGCCGACGTCAACGACGACGATGCATGCCTGCTGGGGCACCTGATCGTCGTCGCCTCCCGGGTCGCCCTACAGCTCGGCCTCGCCGACGGCTACCGGCTCGTCGTGAACTGTGGCCGTGATGGCGGTCAGACCGTCGATCACCTCCACGTCCACCTTCTCGGGGGACGGGCCATGGGCTGGCCCCCCGGCTGAGTCGCCTGCTCGGCCGTCAACGGCACGTGGGCGACAAGAAATCGTGGCCAGAACGAATCGAGCAGTTCCGCGCACCCGCCGACGTCGTCCGCCGCCAACCGCTCCTCGGCCCGGGCGATCATCTGCGACAGCCGAGCCCGCTGCGATGCATCGAAGGCGACCCCATACACCCGCACGTCGTCGATCTGCACCGCCCCCGGCCCCATGAGGTCGAACCGCACACGCAGCGACTCGAGCCCCTCCGACGGCAGTTCGTCGATTTGGAGCACGAACTGCGACCAGGCCGCCCCCACCGGCGAGCCGCCAGGCAGCCCACCGACGGGCGCGAACCGGTAATACTCGCCAGTCCGATCAAGCCCCTCCACCGCCACACGGAGCGGCGGCTGAGCCCCGCCACCGGCGAGCCGAAGCCACGCTGCCACACTCACGCGGCCCGTCGGCGGCGGCGGAAACGGATTGCTGCGAAGCGTCGCAAGCCCGTTCGTCGAGGAAAACACGACCGCCCTGGTTCCCGCGGCACGATCGGAGGGCACGCTCACGACGCTGCCTCGCTGCCGCTCCACGATCTCCCAGCCGGTAACCGCGCCGTCCTGGCCGGGAAGGTCGAAGTCGGGATTGTCGAGCGCGGCCATGGCGGGCGGCTGCACGATCGCGTCGCACCGCTTTCGCACATCGTCGAGCTGGGAGGCCACCGCAGTCCGCACCGATCCCGCGAAGATGGCCTTCGCCGTCGAAGGACGAGCGCCGGCATCCACGACGATCGACCGGATGCCCCATGGCTCGAGCGGCACCGACACAATGCCCGTATCGCTCACGGCGAAGCGACCGCCATCGACCGCGTCGGCGGCGATGGCAGGCCGAGCCGAGAGACCGACATCGGCCTGGACAGACGAATCGGATGCGTTGACCACGACCATCGCCGTTCCGAGCCGCGATTCGCCGCTGCAGACCACGATGGGCGACTGGCGGGCCTCGACCATGACGAGCCGCCGAGGCGGCAAGGCCGCGAAGGACTGCCGCATGACGACGCCTTCGAGCGACGGCTGGGCAACCATCAATCCCATGTCGAAGATCGTCTCGGCGTCGCCGGAGAGAAACGCCTCGGCCAACGGTCGTGAACTTTCTTTCCCGCTCCGCACCGCATGCACCGCGATCGCCCCGTCAGCCGCCGCCGAGCCGAACGGCCCGTGTGGCACCAGGTCATCGATCCTCGCCCGCATCGGGATGTCGAGGGCGACCACGCCCCGCCGAGCCGCCGACGCCACGCCACGGGCGATGGCGGGCGACCGATTCGCCTCGTCGATCGCCCCCCGCTCCACGAGACCGCTGCCACCGCCATGCACATGCGGCGATAGGAACACGATCCTGGAATCGGCCGTCAGCGACGCTGGATCGACGCCGATCTCCCGCCAGAGACCACCGTTTTCCCGCCCGGAGAGCGACGGCCGCAGCCGCGCGGCGACATCCCCCATCGCCAACAACGTGGTGGGGGCCACGTAGAGGCTGCGGTGCGGCGCATCCTTCGTGACGATCGCCGCCAGACGGGCATGAAACGACGCAAGTTCACGGACCCGCCACGCGAGCCATGCCTCCCTGAGCGGACCGGCCACGAGCGATGCGCGACGGGCATGCCGATCGGTCCCACCGGGAGCCTCGACGCCTGCCGTGGTCGCAAACCGTCCGAACGTGACGTCGTCGAGCCCCCACTCGACGCCGGGGAGATGGACCCATCCGTCGTGTCCAAGCAGGATCGCCACGCCATCGACCGCATCCGCCTTCCGAAGACGGGCGGCGAGTTCTCCCACCATCGACTCCACCGCCCCCTGCACCCGGGGATCGAGAATGTTGTAGTGGATCGACGACGGACTTCCCGCGAGCCGCCGCGGCCTGCCATCGGCGCCGACCGTCGCGATGCCCGTGGTCGCGACATCCTGCCGCGCGAGGATGTCTTCGAGGGCCGGCAGCGGCGCATCGAACGACAACGCAGGCACGACCCGCAGACCCTCGCGACCATACACGCGACAGACGACATCGAGCACGTCTCGCCCCGATGCCTCACCGCCGCCGCCATGCCATCGCGGCGAGCCCTGCGTGCATTCCGAGGGCCAGATCGCACCGCCATCGCGATAGACGGTGATCATCGCTCCGCCGACCCCCTGCGCCGCAAGCCACTCGGCCGACCGGCGCACCCCCATCAGGATGCCGTTCCAGTCTTCCGGCAACCGGGCCGCATCGGCACCGACGCTTCCTCCGGCCCCGAACCCGAGACCGGCCGGCGTGGAGACGAATCCGTGGACGCGCCGCGCGGTGCGGGGATCGATGCCGGGCGGCGTCGCCGCAACCGAATGCATCCGCGGCACACGCGATGGGCCGGCGAACACCCGCACCTTGCCGAAGACGGCCGGCATCTGCGGCGAGGCATTCATCACCGTTACGACCGGATTGCGGGTCGATGGCCAGAAGATGAAGGAATGCCGACCGAGGGTTTTGGCATCGGGCGACGACTCGGGAGGAACGACCTCGAAGCCCCCGGCATGCCGCTGCTGCACGAGCGTTCCGCCGGCATTCGTTTCCAGCACGCCGACGCCAAACGTCGCCCGCTGGTCGAGCGGATATTCGATCTCGACGAGGTGCGGCATCCCGATCTCGACGCCGGCGATGACGATGCCCTCCCACGCCGGCTCGTCCGCCGCGCGGGCCGGCGGCAACTGCAGCATGGGGCCGAGCGGGTGCGGTTCGACGGTCGAATGGCCGCTCAAGAGCAGACCGCTGATCCGAGGAACGATCGGAGGCACCGACGGCAACGGCACGGCCGGGAGTCTCGCCCGCGAAAGATCGGGCCTGGTGAGCGACGGAAACGGCAGTTGCGGCAGTTTCACCGACGGCATCGGCAGCGACGGCATCGAGATCGACGGAATGCTTCCCGACAGCCGGCGGAGCCGCTCGTGCAGTCGGGGGCTCGCGGGATCGAGTTCATAGAAGACTTTCCAATCGCCCGTCGGCGCCGACGACGGGGCATCCGACACCGCGACCAACTCGACGGTGCGGCTGGCCACCGGCCGCGACCACCGCAGCCCTCCACGTTCGATCAGTTCGAGCGTCACCGCACAGACGGCGTCGCGGTCGGGAAGGGTCAGCTCGAAGGCGACAGGCTCGAAGGCCTGCGCGGACAGCCCGTCCCCCACCGGCACGGCATCCCCCGTGCGCGGATGAATGAGCTGCGACTCCGACCGAAGGTCGGTGTTGGCCGTCACATCGCGCACCCGCATCGAGAGTTCCCGGGTCGCGGACGATCCGGCCCTCGAGACAAGCAAGGGATGAATCTCGAGCCGGACGGTTTCTCCGGGACGGCGCACGGAGGAGATGGCGGGCCAGCCATCGCCATCGTTCGCCACGCGGATCGCATCGCCATCTGCACGCCGGATCGTGAGCCGGTTGCCCTCGGCGTCGAGCGGCCGCGGCACCATGTCGGCGAGCACATCGGCCACGCTGACGTCGATTTCGGTGACCGACTGGGGCTCTCCGGCCGGCGCGATCCGCGCCACGATCCGCGCCGTCTGCCATCGCCGCACAACGCACTGGATGCCGTTGGTGTCGCGAGGCCTCGGATCGTCGAGCAGGAGCGTGTCACCGGCGGCACGAATCGAGGCTGCCGCATCCGCGTCGGCGCAGAGCGACTGCCAGAGGATGCCGTCGCCCGCGCCCCCCTGCGGCTCATCGATGACCCGGATCGTGCCCGCCCACGCCCGCGGCCGACCGCCCCCCCACTCGACGCGAATCATCACCGGCGGCTCGGCACCGAGCACCCCCGGCGCGGCCGGCGACGGAGCCATCGGAAGGATGGCTGCGACGAACGGAAGCAGGACACGGACAAGACGCGACACCAGACCGATATCCCTTCCGGGGAGGCTCGGAAAACGGCACGACACGGATCGCTGGACTGGCTGCGGATGCTAGCGGCCGCCGCGGCCGCGGGCAAAGGGCGATTGGCCCTGGTTTTGCCGCTTTTTCAGGCCTCGGAGTGGGCATTTCCGGTGGTGGCGGGAAGCGGCGATCGCCAGGCCTCCGCCGAATCGTCGGCACCCCCCCGACCAAGAACGGCGGCCAGCGCGTCCACGACGCCTGCACATCGATCAGCGACGTCGTTGCATTCGAAGAAATCGTCCGGCTTGGCGAAGAGCATCTGCCGGTGACCGCCGCCCTCGCACCGCGCGCCGATCAGCTGCCACGACGGCGTGAGGATCGCGTCTCCCGCGGGTGCCCGCACCACCACACGATCGCGGAGATCCGTCCGCCACTCGCGGAGGAGCGAGACGAGGCTTCTTCCCTCCCACGGCTCGCTCGGGGGCACGCCCCCCGCCCCCGTCAGTTCGCGGAGCGTGGCTCCGAGATCGGCGGGAACGACCAGACCCCCGAAACGCTGCCCGGCCATCCGTCCCTCGGCATCCACGAGGATCGCCGGAACGTGCGTCGATTCGCTGAACGGCGGCCGGTCGTCTGCCTCCTCGCCCGCACCGCCCATCCAGCCATGCAGCCCCAGCGGCATTCCCCGGAGGCCGGCCACGAGGATGATCGATCCCGTCCCCATCGTCGCAATCAGCCGGCCGATGCAACGATCAAGCAGCGTGAGCTGCGCTGCGAAGACATGCCGCAATGCCACGGGCAGATCAGGGTCGGCTCCCGCATCGATCCCGTGATTCGGGATGGCCGCACCGGGCGGCGGTGGCGGGTCGTCGGGATCGAGGTACATCTGACGAAGCTCATCGGGCGCGTCCCAGGCGATCCCGAGGCTGCCCGCATGGCACCAGATCAGGTCATGCCGGCGTTCCGCGGCCACATCCACGGCTGCCGCGAAGAGCCGGCCAAGATTCGTCGATGCCTCATCGGCCGCGATGTGACGCGGACAGACGGCCTCGATGATCGTGCGGTCCACCGACGCCCCTGCCGGAACAGCCTCCACGATGGCCGGCTGGTCGGCGACGATCGCCACGCGTCGGCCCTGCGATGCGGCGATCGACAGGAGCGACATGCCTCCAGACTCGCCCAGCAGTTCACGGGACGTCTCCCGCGGATCGAGCGAGGGCGTGATCACGCGGTCGAAGGAGAGTCCGCCGGCGGCAAGGGCGTCGAGGGCCGGCATCGCCACCCAGGTCGCCCCCCAGGCCGAGAGCATCCAGGCAGGAAGCCGATCGACCGTGACGACGAGAAGCCTCGGGAGCGGGGCACACGAATCTGCTGTTGGCGGCATGCGAAACATTCTCCACATTGCGGACATTCAAGCCACTCTCGGCCCGCGTCCCAGGTTCCCTCGAGCTGCCACCATGACCGCCTCTCCCCGCTATCGCACCCAACCGGCCGCCACGACGACGATGCCCCAGGGCATCCCCTTCATCGTCGGCAACGAGGCGGCCGAACGATTTTCGTTTTACGGCATGAAGTCGATCCTCGTCGTCTTCATGACGCAGCACCTGCTCTCGAGCGCGGGGCTGGACAACTTCATGAGCGAGACGGAGTCGCGCGAATGGATGCATCTCTTCGTCGCCAGCGCCTATTTCTTCCCGGTGATCGGCGGAATCATTGCCGATGCCTTTCTCGGTAAATACCTCACGATCCTGGCGCTCTCGCTCGTTTACTGCGTCGGCCACCTCTGCCTCGCGCTCATGGACATGCCGGGTCCGTTCCTCGCCGCCACGCTCGAGCCGAGGGGCTGGCTGCTCGCCGGCCTCGCTCTCGTCGCGATCGGATCGGGGGGCATCAAGCCATGCGTGTCGGCCCATGTGGGGGACCAATTCGGCACATCGAACCGTCACCTGCTCGAACGCGTCTTCGGATGGTTTTATTTCGCGATCAATTTCGGCTCGTTTTTCTCGACGCTCCTCACGCCTTGGCTGCTGGAGCACCACGGGCCGGGCTGGGCCTTCGGCGTGCCAGGCATCCTCATGGCGGTGGCGACGGTGGTGTTTTGGCTTGGACGCAACCGGTTCGTGCATGTTCCGCCCCGCGGGACGGGCTACTTCCGCGAGACCTTCGGCCACGAGGGGCTGGCCGCGATCGGAAAGCTCGTCCCGCTCTACCTGCTCGTGGCCGTGTTTTGGTCGCTCTATGACCAGACCGGCGGCGCGTGGGTGCAGCAGGCCGAACGAATGGATCGACGGTTTCTGGGGATCGAATGGCTCGAAAGCCAGATCCAGGCCATCAACCCACTCCTGGTGCTTCTCTTCATCCCGCTCTTCGGCATGGTGATCTATCCTGCCGTGGCCCGGTTTGCCGACTTCACCCCCCTTCGACGCATTCTCGTTGGGTTCGTGCTGGCGGTCGCCGCCTTCGCGATCTCGGCGCGGGCTCAAGGTCTCATCGACGCAGAGTCGGCCAGACTGTCGGCCGCGGGCCTCGGGCCGGAGGCGGCCCGCTGGCCGTCGGTCGTCTGGCAGCTCGCCGCGTACGTCGTCATCACGGCGGCCGAGATCCTCGTGTCGATCACCTGCCTGGAATTCAGCTACACGCAGGCGCCGCCGCAGATGAAGTCGCTCGTGATGAGCCTCTATCTGCTGAGCATCTCGCTCGGAAACCTGTTCACGGCAGCCGTGAATGCCTTCACGAGGGACGCCTCCGGGGAGTCGAGCCTGACAGGAGCCTCCTACTACTGGTTCTTCACCGCCTGCATGGCGGTGGCGACGCTGCTGCTCGTTCCGGTAGTCTTGCTCTACCGGCCGCGGGAATACATGCAGGCTGAGGCCGACACTCCATCCACCCGGTCTCCGTGACTGCGGCCTCGTGACCCGCGAAAGGATCCTCGCATGATCGCGTTGCCACCCTCCCGCACCACCCGCCGCGGCTTCCTCGGCAGCTGCGCCGCCGGCGTGCTGGCCGCCGCGCCGCTGCGGGCCGCACCACCCGCCGCACAGCCGCTCTTTCGTATTTCGCTGGCCCAGTGGTCGCTGCACCGCACGATCTTCGCCGGCGAACTCGACACGCTCGACCTTCCCAAGACGGCCAAACGTGATTTCGGTATCGATGCGGTCGAGTACGTCAACCAGTTCTTCAAGGACAAGGCCCAAGACGCCGGCTACCTCGCCGATCTCGCCAAGCGAGCCGACGACGAGGGCGTCCGCAACGTGCTGATCATGTGCGACCGCCTCGGCGATCTTGGCGACCCCGACAGCGGCGCCCGCACCAAGGCCGTCGAGAACCATTTTCCCTGGGTGGAGGCGGCCAAGCGGCTCGGGTGCCACGCGATCCGCGTCAATGCGGCCAGCCAAGGCAGCTTCGAGGAGCAGCAGAAGCTCGCGGCCGATGGTCTCGGTCGGTTGGCCACGTATGCGTCGCAGATGGACATGAACGTGATCGTGGAGAATCACGGCGGCCTCTCCAGCAATGGCGTCTGGCTTGCCGGCGTGATGACAATGGTCAACGCGAACAATTGCGGAACGCTCCCTGATTTCGGCAACTTCCACGATTACGACCGCTACCGCGGGATGGAAGAATTGATGCCGTTCGCCAAGGGTGTCAGTGCGAAGAGTCACGAATTCGACGCCGACGGCAACGAGGTGCGGACCGACTACCGCCGGATGCTGCGGATCATGCTGGACGCCGGATACCATGGATGGGTGGGCATCGAGTACGAGGGGAAGGGACTGTCGGAGCCGGAGGGCATCCGCGCGACGAAAACGCTCCTCGAGCGAGTGCGCGATGAACTGGCGGGGTGAAGGCCGGGGCCGCTTCGCGTCTCATTGACCGCGCTCCAGGCGATGGGTAGAGTTCGTCGCCTCCGGTTCGCCGCGACGATTCCCGCCCGCCATCATGCCCGACAGCCACCAGCCCTCCGCCCACGACACGAGGGCCCCCCACTCCTCCGGCAGCACCGGCGGGCAGGTCTTGAAGCCCCGCCGCCGCCGCGAGGCGGCCGACGGGTTCGCCAGACTCGTGAAAGTGGGCCAGACGCACGTCGGCCGAGGCGTCTTCGCCCGCCGATGGCTCGCGCCGGGCATCGTCATCGGCGAGATCCGCGGAGAGGTGATGGACGACCATCCCGAGGATTCGCAGTATTGCATGGAACTGCGAAGCGGGCGGCTGCTGGAACCCGGCTCACCGTTCCGATTCGTCAACCATTCTTGCGATCCCAACTGCGAAATCTTCTATTGGGATGACGACGACCCCAGGCAGGAAGACCGGCTGTGGCTTCAAACGATCCGTCCGATCGAACCGGGAGAGGAACTGCTGATCGACTACTGCTGGCCGGCCGACGCGGCGATTCCCTGCCGATGCGGGGCGCCGAACTGCCGGGGGTGGGTGGTCGATCCGCAGGAACTCCACCTGCTCGAGGCGATGAACCGACCGGCCGATGGCGATGGTGGGCAACCCTCGCGGTAGCCGCCTGCACGCTTCTGGCCGTCATCGGGATCACCCGCCTCCGTCTCAACGACGACCTGCGGTCGTTGCTCCGCAGCGTCGATTCGGCTGGGGCGGCCAACGAATTTCGCAGGATCGACGAGATCGGATCGCGGTTTGGCGCGGCCGACCGTGACTGCATCGTTCGGGCCACGAGCCGCTCAGGGGGCCTCTTCACGAATGCATCGCTCGCCGCCCTACGCGAACTGACCGATCGACTCGCCTCTCTCGACTCGGTCGCCGAGGTGCTTTCGATCTTCGACGTCCGCCGCGAGGGCGTGGCCGGCGCCCTGCTGCCGGTGATCCCCAATACGACCGATCCCCTCGCACCCGAACGACTCACCGACATCCGGGAGCGGGCGGTGCATCACCCGCTGATCGGCGGCCACCTGCTCACGGCCGACGCCTCCACGACGCTCGTGATCGTCCGGCTGACGGCGGAGGCCGACACGACGCCATCGCTCGGACGCGCGATCGCCGCCATCGAGCAGTCGCTCGATCGATCCCGCGCGGCCGCGCCGGATCTCGTGCTCGACCTCACGGGCCTGCCCGTGCTCCGCCAGGAGGCGGCCCATTCGCTCCGCCGCGACATGATGATGTTCAACTCCCTGGGGCTCTCGCTGGCCATCGTGCTTTCCGCCACGGTGGCCCGAAGCCTGCGATCGACGGTCGTGGCCTGCGTGCCGCCGACCGTCGGCGCGGTGTGGGCGATGGGGATCGTCGGGCTTTTCGGACTCCCCGTGAACATCCTCACCTCCGTCGTACCGTCGCTGGCCCTGGTCGTCGGCACCTGTGATTCGATTCATTTCATCGAGGACATGCGGCGAAGTCTGCGTCGGGGAATCGATCCGTTCGCGGCATCGACGGCGGCGCTTGGTCGGGTGGGCACCGCCTGCGGAATCACGAGCCTCGTCACGGCCGTCGGATTCGCCTCGCTGGCGGCTGCGAAGATCGAAGCCGTGCGGACATTCGGCATCGCGGCGGCTGCGGGGGCGATCGCGAGCTTCGCCGCAGTCTCGTTGCTGACGCCCCTCATCGCCACCACCCGGTTGTGCCGCGGCATGCGGCTTGGCCGGTCCTCGCGTCTGGCCGGCCGCGTAGCGGCGGCGCTCACGGGCTTTTCGGTCAGGCATGCCCGGCCGATCGCCGCCGCCGGCATCCTCGCCACGATCGGGCTGGCTGCCATCGGCATGCGGATCGACGCCGACAACCGCGTCGTCGATTCGCTCCCCCGAAAGGCCCCGTCATCCCTGGCGCTGCGGAGCGTCGATGCGGAGTTCGGTGGGTCGATGGGAATCGATGTCGTCGTCCAGTGGCCCGACGGCGTCGGCTGGAGGGATGACGCCGTGCTCGATGCGCTCGACGACGTTCACCGGGTGCTCTCCGAAGCCGGCGGCATCGACCGGGCGATTTCATATGCCACCGTGGCCGGCTCCCTCCCCCCGCGGGCCCGCCGCCGACTCGAGCCGGACCTCGTCGATGACGTCCTCGACCCGGCAAGCCGCACGGCGATCGTTCGAGCCAGGGTGCCCGACCTCGGCTCCCGGGCGCTCGAAGGGATATACGACCGGATCGATGCATCGCTGGCAGGGCTCTCGGCGACCCGAGCGGGCTGGACGTTCGAACTCTCGGGAATGTCGGTCGTCTCGGCCCGCAACATCCGCCAGCTCGTCAGCGACCTGGGGGCGAGCCTGCTCCTGGAAATGACCGTCATCGGCGGGATCATGGCGTTCGCCTTCCGCTCGCTGCTCACCGGCGCGATCAGCATGTTGCCCAACGTCTTCCCGCTGGCCGTCATCGCCGCGGCGGTCGTCCTGGCCGGCAGGTCGCTCGACCCGGCGACGGTGATCGTGTTCAACGTCTGCCTGGGCCTGGCCGTGGACGACACGGTGCATGTGCTCTCGGCCCTCCGACGCCATCGTGGCACCGGGATCTCGATGGCCTCGGCCGTCCGCCGGGCGATCGCGGAAACCGGCAATCCCGTCGTGCTCGGTGGCGTGGTGCTTCTGGTCGGCTTCGCGTCGGTGACGGTGAGCAGCGTGCCCTCACTGGCAGGCTTCGGCCGGCTGGCCTGCGCCGCCGTGGTGGCGGCGACGGTCGCGGAGCTGGTCCTGCTGCCGGCGCTGCTCGTGGCTGGCGACGACCTGCGACAGCGGGTCGCGACGGCGATGAGGGGCATCGCCGCAGGAAGGCTGTCGTCGGGGGGCGAGCCTCAACCGGCCAGCAGTTTCCGCAGCACGTAGGGAAGGATGCCACCGGCACGGAACTGGTCGAGCTCGACCGGCGTGTCGATCCGCACGAGGCACGGGATCTCCTTCACCGTGCCGTCAGGCCGGGTGGCCTTCACGACGACGGTGGCCCGCGGGGCGAGCCCCTCGAACGGAATGTCGAAGGTCTCTTCGCCAGTCAGGCCAAGCTGCTGCCACGACTCGGGGAGCACCAGCGGAAGCACGCCCATCCCGACGAGATTCGAGCGATGAATCCTCTCGAAACTGGCGGCGAGCACCGCCCGCACTCCAAGCAGCATCGTGCCCTTGGCCGCCCAGTCCCGGGAGCTTCCGGTGCCATACTCGGCGCCGGCCAGCACGACCAGCGGCGTTCCGCTGGCCTTGTATGCCATCGCCGCGTCGTAGACGGGCATGACCTCGGTGCCCGGCAGGAGTCGCGTCACGCCCCCTTCCGTGCCCGGCGCGAGGAGATTGCGAATGCGGATGTTGGCGAATGTTCCCCGGGTCATCACGCGGTCGTTGCCTCGACGGGCCCCGTAGCTGTTGAAGTCGGCCGGGGTGACGCCATGCCCGATCAGGAACTGCCCCGCCGGGCTTGCCTTCGCGATGCTGCCGGCCGGCGAAATGTGATCGGTCGTCACGCTGTCGCCGAGCGCGAGCAGCACGCGACCGCCACGGATGCTCTGCGGAGGCTGCGGGTCGCGGGTCACCTCGGCCAGGAACGGCGGCTCCTGGATGTAGGTGCTCGTGTCGTCCCAGTCGTAGAGTTCGCCCGAACTGGTCGGCACGGCATTCCACCGCGGGTTCGACTCCCACACATTGCCGTAGCGTGCCTGGAACTGCTCCGGGGCGACGCTCGCGTCGACCGTCCTGCGGACTTCCTCGGCGGTCGGCCAGATGTCTCGGAGAAACACGTCGGAACCATCCCGACCCTTCCCGATCGGCTCGCGGTCGAGATCGATGTCGGTGGTGCCGGCGAGGGCGTAGGCGACGACCAGCGGAGGGCTGGCGAGCCAGTTGGCCTTCACATGCGGATTCACGCGGCCCTCGAAATTGCGGTTGCCCGAGAGGACGGCGGCCGCGACGAGATCGCCCTCCGTGACCGCCTTGGCGACCGGTTCGGGGAGCGGACCGGAGTTGCCGATGCAGGTGGTGCACCCGTAGCCCACGGTCTCGAAGCCGAGCGCGTCGAGATCCTTGTCGAGGCCGGACCTCGCCAGATAGTCGGTGACCACACGCGATCCGGGCGCGAGGCTCGTCTTCACCCACGGCTTCGTGGCGAGCCCCTTGGCGACCGCCTTCCGCGCCACGAGGCCCGCGGCCACCATCACGCTGGGGTTGCTGGTGTTGGTGCAACTGGTGATCGCGGCGATCACGACCGACCCGTGGTGGATCGTGGAGGACTGCCCGTTGCCACCTGTGGCGGCCCCGTGCACCGTCGCGCTCGCACCGAGCGCCGCAGGCTCGAGAGCGAAGCCTCGCTTCGCCGTGGGCGCGGTCAGGGCCTCTGCGAAGCTCCGCTTTACCTGCGAGAGCGGCACGCGATCCTGCGGCCGCTTCGGACCGGCGAGGCTCGGCACCACGCTGCCCAGATCGAGCGAGAGCCGCTTCGTGAACTCGGGCGTCGGCGCCGCGGCGGTGCGGAAGAGCCCCTGCTCTTTCATGTAGCGTTCGACGAGGGCCACCTGTTCGGCCGGCCGTCCGGTGAGCCGCAGATAGGCGAGCGTTTCGTCATCGACCGGGAAGAAGCCCATCGTGGCGCCATACTCGGGGGCCATGTTGGCGATCGTGGCACGATCGGCCAGCGACATGCCAGAAAGGCCCGGCCCGAAGAATTCGACGAATTTGCCGACAACCCCTTCCTTGCGGAGGATCTCGGTGACGGTGAGCACCAAGTCGGTGGCCGTCGTGCCGGCGGGCAGCGTGCCGGTGAGCTCGAATCCCACCACCTCCGGCAGCAGCAGCGAGAGGGCCTGGCCGAGCATCACGGCCTCCGCCTCGATGCCCCCCACGCCCCAGCCGACCACACCGAGACCGTTGATCATCGTGGTGTGGCTGTCGGTGCCGACGAGCGTGTCGGGCACCGCCACGGGCAGCGTCCGCTTCCCGCCCGGTTCGCGGTGGTCGGGATCGCGGAGGAAGACGCAGCCCGCAAGAAACTCCAGGTTGACCTGGTGCACGATCCCGATCGCGGGCGGCACCACGCGGAAATTCCGGAAGGCCTGCTGGCCCCACCGCAGGAACGCATACCGCTCGGCATTCCGCGCGAACTCGATCTCGACGTTCTTCTCGAGCGAATCGGAGGCACCGAAGAAATCGACCTGCACGGAATGATCGATGACGAGATCGACCGGCACGAGAGGATTGATCTTCGTGGGATCGCCCCCGAGCCGCCGCATCGCCGCCCGCATCGCCGCGAGATCGACCACGCACGGCACGCCGGTGAAGTCCTGCAGCACCACCCGCGCCGGCTTGAACGGGATTTCCGTCGCCGCTGGAGCGGCGGCATTCCAGGTTGCAAGCGATCGGATGTCGGCCTCGGTCACCTCGTAGCCGTCACAGGTGCGCAGGAGCGCCTCGAGGATCGTGCGGATCGAATAGGGGAGCCGCGAGGTGTTGGTCACGCCTGCGTCGTCGAGGGCGCGGATCCGGTGGAGCGTGGCAGGGCCCGATCCGGTTTCGAACGTGGCGCGGGCGGAGAAGGGATCGATGGGGGCTGGCATGGCGGAACCTGGGTGATGATGGTCCCGACGCGGGGCGCAGCCGGGAGAACGGGTGGTCGTCATCGCGTAGCGTAGCCGAGGCCCCCGGCGTTTCAGAAGTGGCACGCGTTCCCTCCGCAAAACCGTGCCCCGGGCCCGACTGTCGGCCCAGGTCCATGGCCGGCAGCCACGGGGAAACCATCGGAAAACAGGGCAAAAAAGGCCCTCGTACAAAAATCGTGAATCAGGATTCGACACGCCCGCAAGAAGCGGGTATTGTTTGGGTGTTCCGAGGCACTGGTCTCGGGGCCCAACAAAACACACAGAATCTCTTCAGCGGCTGTTCCCCCCCCCAAAGACCCACACCTCGATAGCCGCACCGGGCCCGGGGTTTCCCCAACCACGGGGCCAGTTCGTTTTTACGGCTGCACGGCCATCCATGGCCCGTGCAGCCTTGGCGTGGGGGGGGAAGCCCTGGGCCCAAACCCCGGGGGGGGCCCCCCCGGGGCCCGCGGCGGCC
>JBJTDB010000040.1:0-17286 GCA_046092145.1 Planctomycetia bacterium
GCAGGATGCCGGCGATGCCCGAGACACGGCCGGCAGAGTCGACAAGCGGGATTTTCGTGCAGAGATACCACTGAGGCATCCCGGTGTGGTCGGCGACGAGCCAGGGCTGGTCGCGGAGTGGCTTGCCGGACCGCATCACCCGCTGATCCTCCGCCACGTATTGATCGGCGAGCGCCGGAGGATGGAAGTCGTAGTCGCTCTTGCTGATTGCGTCGGCGGCCGATCGGCAACCGTGGAATGCGAGCCACGCTCTGTTGAATCGAACGAACCGGCTCTCGCGATCCTTGACGAAGAGCTGGACTTCGGGCAGCGCGTCAAAGAGGGCGAGCACCTGATCGGCCGCAAAGAGGCTGGGCTCGTGGGCTCGGGACGACCGCGGCATGCATCGTGAATACAAAATCCTGCCACAACCGTCAAATGACTTCCAGGCAACCGTGGACTATCCTTCACAAGCGGGCACCAACTCGCCCGTGACCCCCCTGGTGGAGGCAACGAGGATGCTCGAGTTTCAGGTCGGACGGCCTGGCGAAAGGGACCTGCTGTGCGGCGGTGCCGCGAGCCGCCGGGATTTTCTGCATGTGGGGGCGCTGGCCGCCGTCGGCCTCTCGCTGCCGCAATACGCCCGGGCCGCCGCCGAGGGGAAGGTCCGCCCCGGCTGCGAGAAGCGGTCGTGCATCATGATCTTCAATCTCGGCGGCCCATCGACCATGGATCTCTGGGATATGAAGCCCGACGCCCCCCTCGAGATTCGCGGCCCCTTCAAGCCGATCCGCACGAAGACCGACGCCTTCGAGGTGTCGGAACTCCTACCGAAGCACGCGGCGATCGCCGACAAGTTTTCACTCGTCCGCAGCTGCCAGCACGACGGCGCCGCCGTGCACGATGCCGGCTGGCAGATCATGCAGACGGGCCGGCGATTTACCGGCGGCATCCAGACGCCGCATGCGGGCAGCGTGGCCTCGTATCTGCTCGGTCGCCGCACCGATCTGCCGCCGTTCGTCGTGCTCCCCGAGATCATGGGCCGCGGTGGCGGCAACCTGCCCAACGGCCAGGCGGGCGGCTTCCTCGGCAAGGCCCAGGATCCCTTCGCGCTGATGGCCGATCCCTCGCGGCCAAATTTCCGCGTGCCCGATCTCTTGCCCCCCGACCAGGTCTCGGTGGCCCGGCTCGATCGCCGCAAGAAGATGCGGGAGATCGTCGAGGGGGCCGCGAAGCAGTTCGAGGCGAGCGAAGACGCGAGGCTCCTCGATGAAAACTTCCACGCCGCCTACCGGCTGATGACGAGCCCGCAGGCCCGCGAGGCCTTCGATCTCTCCCAGGAGCCGCAGGCAGTCCGCGAGCGATACGGCATGAACCGGTTCGGCCAGTGCTGCCTGCTTGCGCGGCGGCTGGTGGAGAACGGCGTGCGGTTCGTGACGATCAACACGTTCCTCACGGTGTTCGACGAGATCACGTGGGACATCCACGGCTCGAAGCCGTTCACGTCGATCGAGGGCATGAAGAACATCGTTTGCCCGATGTATGACCAGGCCTACTCGGCGCTCATCGAAGACCTCCACGAGCGCGGCCTCCTCGACGACACGCTCGTGGCCGGCCTCGCGGAATTCGGCCGCACGCCGAAGGTCAATCCCGCCGGCGGCCGCGACCACTATCCGCAGTGCTTCACCGTCTCATTCGCCGGTGGCGGCGTGAAGGGGGGCCGGGCCGTGGGCGCAAGCGACACGATCGGCGCGTTTCCGGCGGAGCGGCCCGTGCGGCCGGGCGACCTCGTGGCCACGATCTTCCACTCGCTCGGCCTCGATCACGAGATGCACCTCCCCGGCCCTGCCGGCCGCCCCTTCGCTCTCACCGACTTCGGCACCGACCCGATCAAGGAACTCTTCGTATGAGGCGAGTGATCTGCGCGACGGTGTTGGTCTGCTGCGCGGTCGGGCGGGCTGATGAGCCGAGTTTCGAACTCGACGTGATGCCGATCCTCTCGAAGGCCGGCTGCAACGGCGGCGGCTGCCACGGCGCGATCGCCGGCAAGGCCGGCTTTCGGCTCTCGCTCTTCGGCTACGACCCCACGAGCGACTACCTCACGATCACCCGTGATGCCCGCGGCCGCCGGATCGACCTCGCCGATCCTGGCACGAGCCTCCTGCTCACGAAGCCGACGACGGCGCTGGCCCACAAAGGCGGCAAGCGGCTCGACGTCGGCAGCGACGACTACAAGCTCCTGGCCGCCTGGATCGAGGCCGGATGCCCGGGGCCCCGCGCGAACGAAAAGAAGCTCGTCGGCATCGACCTCTCACCGGGTGAGAGCACGGCCTCCCCCGGACAGAAGGTGGCGGTCGTGGTGACGGCCCGCTACGACGACGGCTCGACCCGCGACGTCACCCGCTGGGCGCGGTTCACGTCGGCCGACGAGACGGTGGCCACGGTCGATCCCGCAGGGAGCGTGACCGTGGTCGGCCACGGTGCGGGGGCTGTGACGGCCTGGTTCTCGTCACAGATCGCCGTGGCGAACGTGAACGCGCCGTTTCCGTATGCCGTGTCGGCCGCCGACTACGCCTCGTCGCCGCGAGCGAACCTCATCGACGACTTCAACCTCGCGCAGCTCGAGCGGCTCCATGTGAAGCCCTCGCCGCCATGCGACGAGGCGACATTCCTGCGGCGGGCCTTCCTCGACACAATCGGCCGGCTGCCGAGTCCGGAGGAAGTTCGCGGCTATCTCGCCGACCGCTCGCCCGCGAAGAAGGAGCGACTCGTGGAGCTCCTGCTCGCGCGGCCCGAGTTCATCGATTACTGGGCCTATAAATGGTCCGACGTCTTGCTCGTGTCGGGGGCGAAGCTGCGGCCAGCGGCGGTGAATGCCTACTACGGCTGGATTCGCGACCGTGTGGCGGAGAACGTGCCGTGGGACCGGTTCGTCCGCGAGATCGTCACGTCCCGCGGTTCGAGCGTGGAGAACGGGGCCACGAATTTCTTCGCGGTGCACCAGGATCCGGAGACGGTGGCCGAAAACGTGGCCCAGGCGTTTCTCTCGCTCTCGATCAACTGCGCGAAGTGCCATAACCATCCGCTCGAAAAATGGACCAACGACCAGTATTACTCGTTCGCCAACCTCTTCTCCCGCGTGCGGGCCAAGGGCTGGGGGGGCGAGGCCCGCGAGGGGGACGGCATGCGGACGCTCTTCGTCGAATCGCGTGGCGATCTGCTCCAGCCAAAGACGGGCAAGCCGCAGCCTCCCGCGCCGCTCGACGGCGAGCCGTTGCCGATCGACGACGCCGGCGATCGCCGCGAATCGCTCGCCCGTTGGCTGACGTCGCCGGAGAATCCCTACTTCACGCGGGCCATCGTCAATCGCGTGTGGGCGAACTTCTTCGGGCTCGGCCTCGTGGAGGCCGTGGACGACCTGCGGGCGACCAATCCGGCGAGCGATGAAAAACTGCTCACGGCGCTGTGCGACTTCACGAAGCAGCAGGGCTACGATCTCAAGTCGCTCATGCGGCTGATCCTCCTGTCGGAGACGTATGCCCGATCGAGCATGCCGCTGCCGGAGAATAAGGACGACCGCCGCTGGTTTGCCCGGGCCTATCCGAAGCGGCTGATGGCGGAGGTGCTCTCCGACGCGATCGCCGACGTGACGGGCCTGCACGACCGCTACGCCGAGATCGTGCGGAACGACGGCTCGACGGAGAAGGTGACGGTCTACGACGCCGACACGCGGGCCCTCGAACTCCGCGATTCGACCGTGAAGAACGCCTTCCTCGACACCTTCGGCCGCAACGCCCGGGAGATCACCTGTGAGTGTGAGCGGTCGAGCCAGCCGAGCCTCGTGCAGGTGCTCCACCTCTCGAACGGCACCACGCTCAACGACAAGCTCGCCGCGAAGGAGGGGCGGATCACAGAGATCATGGCGACCGATCCGGCGGCCGAGCGTCTGGTGGACGACGCCTGGGTGCGGGTGCTCTCGCGCCGGCCCACCGACGCCGAGCGGAAGCCCTTCGAGGAGATGCTCAAGGCGGCGACACCGGAGGAGAAGCGGCAGATCGTCGAAGACATGTATTGGTCGCTGCTCACGAGCCGCGAATTCCTCTTCAGGCATTGAAATGAATGCTGTCCAGTTACTCCGCCTGCTGAGAAGCCCGAAGCGCACGCTGAGGGAATGGGCGTTGTTGCAAAGGAGACCGTATTCCCTCGGCTTGCGCCTCGGGCTTCAAGGGCATCCGGGCTGGCAAAGGAGCTGCGCACCCTCTGTGGTCGCTTTTCTCTCGGTCGGCACGTGCTTCGCCGCGCCGGCGTTTGATCGGGACATCGCGCCGATCCTGCGGACCTACTGCTCCGGCTGCCACAACGACCGCGAGGCGGAGTCGGGGTTCTCGGTCGAGCGGTTTGCGACGCTCCGGAAGGGGGGCGATGGATCCGGTGATCCCATCGCGGCTGGCGACGCGGCGGCCTCGGTCCTCATCCAGCGGATCAAGAGCACCGACTCCGACCACATGCCGCCCGACGACGAGCCGCAGGTGCCCGCGGCGGACCTGGCCACGCTCGAGGCCTGGATTACGGCCGGCGCGGCCGGACCCGCCGCCGACGCCTCGATCCTCGAAACGCTTGCCGTGCCGGCGCTCAAGGCTTTCTCAGGCATCAAGCCCGTCACGTCGCTCGCCGTCAGCCCCGACGGCGGCCGGATCGCGGTGGCCCGCGGCCGCACGATCGACATCATCGCGGTTGGGGATCTCGCGAACCCCTCGCGCCGGCCGCTCCTCACGATGACCGACCTGCCCGGCCCGATCGCCGCCGTCCACGACTCCCGCGACGGTTCGCGGCTCGTCGTCGCGGGCGGGATCACCGGCCTCCGTGGCGTGGCCGAGATTCGCGATGCGACGACGGGCAAGCTGCTTCGTTCGTTCGCCGGCCACCGCGACATCGTCTACGACGCGGAGTTGTCACCCGACGAAGCCACGCTCGCGACGGCGGGCTACGACCGGTCGATCAAGCTCTGGAACGTGGTCGACGGATCGCTTCTGCGATCGATCGACGTGCATAACGGCGCCGTCTTCGACCTCGCCTGGCATCCATCGGGCAAACTGTTCGGCTCGGCGAGCGCCGACGAGACCGTGAAGCTCTGGCGGGCGAGCGACGGCGTACGGCTCGACACCTTGAGTCAGCCGCAGGGCGAGGTCACGAGCATCGCCTTCACGCCCGACGGCAGGCATGTGATCGCCGCCGGCCGCGACAAGCGGATCCATCTCTGGAAGCTCGCATCGCTCGATGCACCGGCGATCAACCCGCCGGTGCATGCGCGGTTCGCCCACGAGGCGCCGATCGTGGCGATCGCGCTCTCGGCCGACGGCCGCCGGCTCGTCACGACGGCCGAAGACCGCTCGCTCAAATCGTGGAGCGTGCCCGGCCTCGTACTCGAGCAGGATTTCCCGCGGCAGCCCGACGTTGTGGCGGCACTCGTGCCCGGGCCCGACGGCGGGTTCCTCGTTGGCCGCATGGATGGCTCGCTCGACGCGATCGACGTGGCCCGCCTCGAGACCGCGAGCCCTGGGAACGCAGCCGTGGCAGTGCAGCCAGCTACGACATCTGCGCCGGCCGCGAGCCCCGCCACCGCGGCCGCAGCAAGCCCCTCGGAGCAAGAGCCCAACGACGCGGCCGCCGTGGCCCAAGCCGTCGCCACCCCTGTGTCGGTCTCCGGTGCGATCCGATCTGCCGGCGACACCGATTGCTTCCGCTTCACCGCCCAGGCCGGCGTGCCGCTTCTGCTCGAAGTGATCGCCGCCTCGGGCACGCCGAAGTCGAAGCTCGATTCGCGGATCGAGCTGCTCGACCGCGATGGCAAGCCCGTGGAGCAGGTGGTGCTCCAGGCGGTCCGCGATTCCTGGCTCACATTCCGCGGCAAGGATTCAGCCGCGAGCGGCGACTTCCGCGTGCAGAATTGGGAAGAGATGGAGCTCGACGAATATCTCTATGTCGGCGGCGAGGTCGTGAAACTCTGGCTCTACCCGCGGGGCCCCGACTCCGGCTTCGCTGTCTATCCCGGATTCGGAAACCGCCACACGTTCTTCCACACTTCCGCCATCACGCATGCCCTGGGCGAGCCGGCCTGGATCGTGCAGCCGCTGCCCCGTGGGGCGACACCGATCCCCAACGGTCTGCCCGTCTTCCGGCTTCCATACGAGAACGACGACGAGCCCACGCGGCGGCTCGGCACCGACTCGCAGCTGATCTTCACGCCGCCGGCCGACGGCGAGTATGTGGCGCGGGTGAGCGACGTCCGTGGCTTCGGGGGGCCGAGCGATTTCCACTACACGCTCGGCATCCGGCGGCCCAATCCGTCGGTCACGGTGGCCCTCGAAGGCAAGGATCCGAAGGTGAGCCCCGGCAGCGGCCGCGAACTCACGTTCACGACAACGCGATCTGAAGGCTACGACGGACCGGTGCGAATCGAGGTCGACAACCTCCCGGCGGGCTTCACGTTTCACGGTCCCGTCGAGATCGAGGCGGGGCAGCAACGGGCCCGGGGCGTGCTCTCGGCGACGGCCGACGCGGCGGCGCCCGACGAGATGGCCGACAAGGCGGTGAAGGTGCGGGCGGTGGCCACGATCGGCGGCCGCGAGGTCGTGCAGGATCTCGGCACGCTCGGCGACATCCAACTCGGCGAGAAGCCGAAGGTCACGATCGAGATCGTCGCGGGCAGTGATCCGGCCGTCGTCAAGCAGGTGCCGGGCGAGCCGCTCGAGTTCACGATCCGACCGGGGCAGACGATCAAGGCCAAGGTTCGGGCGGAGCGGCGGGAGTTCAACGAGCGGATCGAGTTTGGCCGCGACGGCGGTGCCGACCGCAACCTGCCGCACGGCGTGTTCATCGACAACCTCGGTCTCAACGGCCTGCTCATCGTCGAGGGGGAGAACGAGCGCGAGTTCTTTCTGACCGCGGCCCCGAAGACGCCCTCCGGCCGGCGGCTCTTCCACCTCCGCACCGATGCCGACGGCGGTCACGCCTCGCTGCCGGCGGTGCTCAACGTCCTGCCGGCCCACTGATTCCGGTCGATTCCCGTTCCGGCCGAGTGGACGACGATCTCGTCGTCATCCGCGGGCCGCCAGCGAATTGAATTGGTTGGATTTCCCGGATGAAACGGCTATCGTGACGGCCTGAGCACGGTCGCCGACCGGCCGACATTTCCACCCCCACGACGACCATGGCCAGCACCGCCGCCCCCGCCCAGTCCCAAGACCCCTGGTTTCAGGATCGCTTCGCCCAACGGATCGGCGGAGCCTCCTATGGCAAGGGCAACGAGATCTACAAGTTCGAGCTGATCAAGCGAGCCAAGCGGAAGGCGATGGCCGAGCATCCCGAGCGGCGGATGCTCGACTTCGGGATTGGTGAAAACGACGAGATGGCCCCGGAAAACGTCCGTGCCGTCATGCGACGCGAGATCGACCGGCCCGAGAACCGGGGCTATGCCGACAACGGGATCGCCGCCTTCAAGGAGGCGGCGGCGGCCTTCATGCAGCGTGAGTTTGGCGTCTCGCTCAATCCCGAGACCGAGGTCAATCACTGCATCGGCTCGAAGACCGCCTATGCGATGCTGCCCGCCGCCTTCATCGATCCGGGGGATGTCACGCTCATGACGGTGCCCGGGTATCCGGTCGCCGGCACGGCTACCCGATGGTTCGGCGGCACGGTCCACAGGCTACCGCTGGTGCCGGAGCATGATTTTTTTCCAGATCTCGACGGCATTCCGGACGACGTGCTCTCCCGCACGAAATTGCTCGTCCTCTGCTATCCCAACAGCCCCACCGGCAGGACGGCGACCCGCGAGTTCTACGAGCGTGTGGTCGAGTGGGCCCATGCGCACCGTGTCATCGTCGTGCAGGATGCCGCCCACATCATGCTCTCCTACGACGACGAGCCCCTCTCCTTCCTCTCGATCGATGGAGCGAAGGACGTGGGCGTGGAAGTCCATTCGATGTCGAAGGGCTTCCACATGATCGGGTGGCGATTGGGATGGGTGTGCGGTCACGAAAAGATCGTCCGCGCGTTCGCCGACGTGAAGGACAACTGCGACTCCGGACAGTTCATCGCGATCCAGAAGGCGGCAGCCGCGGCGCTGGCCGACGCGGAGATTCCTCGCCGGGTTCGCGAAAAGTACCGGAGGCGGCTGGACAAACTGGTCGGCGTGCTCCGCGCGGTCGGCTTCGACTGCGAGATGCCGGGCGGAACGTACTTCCTCTACACGAAGAGCCCCGTGGCGGCGGGCGACCGAGCCTTCACGACGGCCCAGGATGCCAGCCAGTTTCTGATTCATGATCTTTCCATCTCGACCGTTCCGTGGGACGACTGCGGCGCATTCCTGCGATTCTCGGTGACGTACGAGGCGGAGGATGAGGCGGCGGAGGATGAACTGATGGCCGAAACGCATGCGAGGCTCTCGCGGGCCAGGCTGAAGTTCCATACCTGAATGCCGCGGAACGGAGTCTCAGGCAGTGCCTTTGCCCGAACAGGAGCGACGGTGATGCAGATGCCGGCTTGCAGGCGAATCGCCGTCATGGTCGCGGTGCTCGTGCCCCTCGTGGCGGCCCAGGGCTGCGGCACGCCCAAAAAGAAGGAGCTCACGATCACCGAACGGCTGGCTGCCGCGAGGCAAAAGCCCGCAGGGCCTCAGCGGGCGATGTCGCTGCTGAATGTCGCGAAAATCCAGATTGCCAAGGGTGATCTGATCGGGGCCCGTGACACGATCGAAGAGGCTCGCGGTCTGGCGAGCGGAGAGGGCGGCATCCCCATCCTGCTCGATGTCGCACGAAGTTACGTCGCGGTCGGTGATCCGAGAGGAGCCCGGAAGGTGCTGACGGAGGTGATTACGATCGCGAAGGAACTCGAGGACGCGGGACGGAAGGCGAAGGTCATGGCCGACGCGGGAGCCCTGTTTGGCAGCGAGGAGAACGGCCTGGCCGATCGTGAGCAGGCCACATCGCTCCTCGCCCAGGCGACTGAACTGGCTGAGGATGTCGAGGATCGGTTCCGTGCGGAGGCGCTTGCCGTCGTGGCGATGGGCTACGTGAGCGGGGGCATGCCAGACGAAGCTGCGAAGATGGTGGAGAAGCTCGAGGCATGCCTCGAGGCGCTCGACGAGCCGCGGGCCAAAGCCGAGGCGCTGGCGACCGCGGCGAGCGTGTATGCCAAGACGGGGGATGCCGACAAGTCGGCCGCGCTCTTGAGAGATGCCGCCGCCGCCGCGGAAGGGGTAGATCGAGCCGAAGGAAAGGCCTACGCGCTCCTTGCGGTCGCCAACGCGGAGTATGCCGCAGGCAACACCGAAGCGGCGCAAGCCCTGCTTGCGAAGGCCGATGTCGCCGCGGGCAAGATCGGTGACGCCGACGCCCGGGAGACCACGATGAACACGGTTCGCACGGCGCAGGCCCGGATGAAATAGTGGCGTCGGTGTTCCGACTATTTTCGTGACACGACCTTGAGCGCCGCAAGGGCCCGCTTCCGCGCCTCGGCGTGGTCCACGATCGGCTCCGGATAGTCGTTCGCCGCCACATCGACCCACGTGCGGACGTAGGCCCCGTCGGGATCGAACTTCTCGGCCTGGCTCGTGGGATTGAAGATCCGGAAGTAAGGGGCTGCATCGGCCCCGCAGCCGGCGGCCCATTGCCAGCCGAGCGTGTTGGCGGCGAGGTCGGCATCGACCAGCGTGTCCCAAAACCACTTCGCTCCCTCGAGCCACGAGATCCGCAGGTCCTTCACGAGAAAGCTCGCCACGATCATTCGGACGCGGTTGTGCATCCATCCGGTGGCCCACAGCTGCCGCATCCCCGCATCGACGATCGGAAAGCCGGTGCGGCCCCGCTGCCATGCACGAAGGCCGACCGGATCGTCGGCCCACGGGAACCGGGCGTAGTCGGCCCGCAGCGGTGCATCGGGAGTGTGGGGAAAGTGGTAGAGCAGGTGGCTGGCGAATTCCCGCCAGCCGAGTTCGCGGAGATACACCTCCGGGCTGCCTGCGATCTTCGATGCCGGCTTTCCACCGGCGGCCTCACGGACGGCGTGCCAGAGCCTGCGCGGTGAGAGTTCGCCGAAGTGGAGATGGGGCGAGAGGGCGCTGGTGCCATCGTGGTCGGGCCGGTCCCGCTCCGTGCCATACCCCGCGAGACCCCTTTCGAGAAATCGATCCATCCGCTTTGCGGCCCCGGCCTCTCCGGGCGTCCACGTCTTCTGCATCGTGGCGGCCCACTCGATCGTCGGAAGCAGGCCAAGCGAGTTGATCGAAAGGCTCTTGGGATGCTTGGAAGCGGCCTCCAGCTTCCGCGGTGCTTTCACCGGCTCGCGCGGCTCCTCGCGGGCGAGGAGTGCCCGCCAAAACGGCGTAAAAACCTGGTACGGCCGTCCCTCCTTCGTGGCGACCTGCATCGGTTCGAAAAGGAGCGAGCCGTTGAAGCTCTCGGCCTCGAGGCCATCCGCGGCGAGCGATTTCTTGATGGCGGTGTCGCGCGTGATGACCGCCGGCTCGTAGCGGCGGTTCCACGCAACGTGAGTGGCAGATGTTTCTCGGGCGATTTTTCGAAGGGCGTCGAGCGAGGGCCCGCGACGGATGACAAGCGGTGCCCCGGCCTTTGCAAAGGCGGCCGCGAGTTTTTCAAGCGAATGGTGCAGCCACCACCGCGACGCGGCACCGGGCTCCCATGGGGCCTCTTCTTCGGGTGCCCAGATGAAGACCGGCACGACGGCCCCGCGGGCTGCGGCGGCGGCGAGGGCCGGGTTGTCGTCGAACCGAAGGTCGTTGCGAATCCAGAGGATCGTGGTGGCCATGGCGGAGTGAGAGAGTCGGTTGGAGGGGCTGCCGGACGACGGGAAGAACAACCGGACTTTGTTAGGAATGTGTGAGGCCGACGGCGAGCGTCATGATTCGCCGCGAAATCACGATGGTCGCGCCGGCACGATCATACCGCTCATGCGAAAAACACGTTTTTCTCGTCGTGGGCGCGGCTATCCTTTCCGATGAAAGGTTCGAGCACCGGTTGGCACCCCTCAAGGACGTGAGTGATTTCCATGTCGACTCGCACAGCCCGTAGCGTGGATCGAACGGTCGAGAAGATGCTCCGACGGATGGGGACTTCGGGACAAGGCTCCCTGGATTCAAGCGGCTCGGCTTCGTCGGCTGCTCAGGCCCTCGCACAAATGGCCGAGATCCAAAAGCGGATCGCCCGGGGTGATGTCGATGGGGCAAAAAAACTCGCTTCGCAGGGAATCGGCTCGGCACCCGCCGAGGCATCGCCCGCTGTGCGAAGAGCGGGCGGCTCTTCGCAGATTCACGGGGGAGTCGTCGCGGCAATCGTCGGATCGGTCGCAGTAGCGCTTGTGGCGGCCTTTCTATGCGTCTCTACGCTTCGGTCAGGCCACGCGGTCTCGGGCACCATCATGCTCGATCGTGAGCCGCTTCCGAACGTTGAGCTCGTGTTCCAGTTGAAGAATAGTGACAGTGACCCGATCAAGGTCACGACGAGCAACCAAGGGACCTTCAATGTGAAGTCGCTTCCCTCGGGCGACTATGCGATCTTTCTCTCATCGGCCGCCTCGGTAGAGTTGCCGAAGAGATACCGTTCGCCGGAGTCAACACCGTTTCGCCTAAAACTGACAAAAGATCGTTCCGACCTACGAATGCTCGCCGTTAGCGCGAAGCGAAAATAAGTGCCCATCCTGAATTCGTTCAGGATCACTTCGGAACAGCCTTGGAATCGGTGCCGTCGGTGATCTTCAGCCCGCGGAGTCGCGCGGGAAAGATTCCTCGCTCGATGCGAGTGCGGTGGATCACCGCCATGACGGCGTTTTCCTTCTGGCTGCCAATTTTGTAATTTCCGGTCGGGGCATGCTCATCGAGCGGGACGATCCAATCGGCACGGCCAAAGCGCGGGACAGAAAGCTCGGCCGGATCGAGTGCCGGATCGATCATGTACTGATAGGGCCGGCCATTGAGTGCGCACACGGAATCGCAGACGACGACGGGATCGCGCATTCCCTGCTTGAGCGCCCGGTCGCGCAAAAACTTCGCGTAGATGACGATGCCTTGCGGTTCACCCGGAAGCCAGTACCGTTGAACTGAGGTGAGCATGCCGTCGTGACTGACGGCGCGGCACGCTCCCGTTTCAGGATCGCACAGGTGGAATCCAAGGAATTCGCTCTTCAGATCGAGTTTCATGGTCCAAGCAAAATAAAAGCCTTCCCGCGTCCATCCTACGTTGCCGGGGATGAGGTAGTGCCGGAAGGGAAGAACGGCCTGGATTCCGAACCACATCGCAAAGCCCCACGTTACGAGCGGTGAGCACGGTGTGGCTGTACGGACGCTCGACACGTCGCGGGGGCCGGCACAACCGAAGCGGCTCGCCACACGGCTGACCAGGGACGGGGGCATGAAAAGGATGGCTGAGCCGATACCCAGCCATGGGAAGATCCCGATATCGAACATGTGCATGTTGGTAATGTGGAAAAACAGCATCGCTCCCAAAGCCGGCCATCTCGTCCGGTGCCACAGGAGCGCTGGCACGATCAGGAGGTCGAACAACATCCCCGCCCATGCAAATGTGACTCCGGCCCATGGTTGCTGCACGACCGACCCGTACAAGGGGCTGTCCCAGAGCTCCCACAGTTGAGCCCGCATCGGCTCACCACGCAGCCAATCGGGCTTGATCTTGGCGATCCCTCCGAGCACATAGGGGATAGCCATCTGGATCGCCAGCCCGAGCAATTGCCACCTAGGCACGATGGTCGTTGCACGACCGGGAATCCGCCATGCATCCAGCGACCATCGTCGATCGGCATCCCCAACGGCCAGCCAGCTAGCCAGCAGGCAAATCAAGTAGAAATGATTGTTGAAGTAAGCACGGTCGACGAGGAATGTGTACGTGTAGCCGATCGCGAATACAGTCGCAGTCACACGGAAGAAAAGACCGAGGGTGACGCCCAGACAAGCGAGGATGATGACGACATACACGACCGGCGCGGCCCAGCCGGGGAGAAGCGGCACCCACTCGAAACCCATGTAGGGAAATCGGATGGGCCGGATCGTGATCATCTCCAGCCGTCGAGACCACGAGCCGATGAGTTCGACCGAGATCAGGATGCCAAAAATGATTCGAAAAAGGGCGAGTGTGCAGTTGTCGATCGGCGCGGCAAGCCACGTTCCCCAGCGGTCGGTCAGCGAGCCAGTGATGCGCGATGGATCGACCACATTCGACCAACTTAGCGGATGAGGTCATCCGGGTTGAAGGCGTAGGGTACCAACGCCCCGGAAGCATCGAAGTATTGTTGCCAGTCTGCAACGCCTGGCGAAACCGACTTCGAATTAGACGAGAGCAGCTGACAATAGACCCACGCATCGATCCCATTCCGAATGACCCGCACGTGACCGTCACAGAAAGCAACGTTGACGGCCCGGGGATGCCGTGACGATGGATATCGGACGTTCCAGTCGTCGAGATCCGCGCCTCCTGGGACGGGGGAAGGAAGGGGGCGCGTGTCAGCGGTGGGGTTGATCACTTGGATTTCCGTCCGCCATCCGCTGCCGACGGGGAGCGGATGCAGAATCGTATGGTTCTCCGGGAGTGCAGCCCGATAGTCCTTCGCCACTCGCGGATGTGCCGACCACGAAATGTCCGGAGGCACGGCAGGGCCGGATCGTTCCGAAAGCATGATGGTGACGGTCGTGCCGTCAGCGGCGAGCATTTTCATGTCGGTTTCGGCAGGCTTGTACACCGGTCTGCTCGAGTCAAACAGGGGTTTTCCCGACAGGTTTCCGACCGCATCGCAGAAGACTCCATCGGAGGAATACTGCTGTGCGGGCGACCCATGCTCGTCGAGAACCTCTCCACCGCTTCCCGCGTTCACGGCGTAGCAAAGGGCCGACTTCGTGGTGAAGTCGCTATGGGCCGGACAACGATATGTGCGGATCGGTGATTGCGACGGATCGGTCGACGAGGACTGGCCATCGGAGTAGGCCGCATACCAATCGTAGACCGACACCTGTTCGAGATTCGGTAGGATCGGTACCGTCCACGAGACGGCCGCCGTCTTCGAGTCCGACTGGGCTCTGACAGACGAGTACGCCGGAACGTCGTTTCGCCAGCCCGGAAGAGCCTTGTGGCTGTCTCCGTAGGTCGTCATCGCCAAGGCGATTTGCCTCAGATTATTCGCACACGCTGATCGCCGCGCGGATTCGCGGGCCATTTGAACTGCGGGAAACAAAAGCCCCAAGATGATCGCAAGAATAGCGACCACGATGAGCAACTCCACGAGCGTCATCGCCGGTCGCGCGGAGAGACGGTTCGAGGCGCGAGCGTTCCAGTGGAGTGAGATACTATTCGGTCGCATGGCGGTCCTCGAAAGCGGGGCGAGGATCGGACTGGTGGGCTGGTGTGGCAACGGCAAGGAGTGGATGGACATCACCTACCGCTGACGCCGTTAGTATCCCTTCTGGAACGGCATTCGACAGTGCAACCTGTATGAGAAATGTGTGAAGCTGTGCTGTGAATCGCCTCGTTGTGAGAATTCCACGCCTTGAACGCCCCTCAGTCCGATGAGCCGTACAGAAGGGCATCCGCTACCGGCGCCCGGTCGTCTGTCCACACCGTTCCAGCAGAGCCGTCGACCGCCGGCCGCCAACTCCAGAGGTCGCTGGTCTTGTTTGCATACACGGCCTTCACCGTCTCCAGTGAGCGACTCAAGACCATCCATCGAGATCCGAGGCGTGCCATATCCGTCGGCACCTCTCGATCATCACCGTCGAGGACCATCCAGCCCCCATCAACAGCCAGTGCCTCTACGATCGGTGCAAGGTCAAGATATCTGTTCGAAATATGCATGGCGACAACGCCATCCGGCCTCACTTTGCGACCGTACAGGGCCAAGGCCTCTCGCGTCAGCAAGTGCGTGGGGACGGAATCGCCGGTGAATGCATCGACGAGGAGCAAGTCGAATGAATCGTCCGATTCGTGACCGAACGCGAGACGGGCGTCGTCGATCACGATCCTGGTTCGTCCTTCACAGTCAGCCAGGAATGTAAACCAGTCGTCATTGCGAGAGATGCGGACGATGGCCGGGTCGATCTCGACAAAGACGAATTCCTGCCCAGGCTCGGCGTAACTCGCAACCGTCCCGACCCCGAGTCCTGCAACACCGACGCGACGCAGCTCCAGGCACTGCCGAAGCGCTCCGAAAATGCTGCCAAGCGGTCCGGCGGGATGGTAATAGGTCAACGGGATACGGCGACGCGTGGGATCGGAGGAGATAAGTTGGGCGCCATGACGGATCGTCCCGTGGATGAGTTCGCGTGATGGACCATTGGCCCTGTCGGCGACTCGTACCACACCGAAAAAGGTGCGAGTCCGATGAATGACCTGCCGAGACGACTCCGAAATCCAAAAACTCGCCAGGAGAAGGATCGCAATTCCGAGGGCTCGCTCCCAGCCTTGGAGGAAGCTCAGGCCAATGGCCGCTGCGGTGATTCCGCCCACCATCGACAGTGTCCAGTGGATGGGAAGCCCCGGTATGCTTCCTGTAGCGATGGCCCACAAAGCCGTGGCGACAGACGCCGCGATGAGCCGAGTTACCAGGCTCCCACGAATGCGAAAACTCTCGAGCAACCCCGCCGCCGCCGCGAGGGCAAGCGGAAACTCGTAGTGGGCATCGAAAACGAGCGGAGCGAGGGTCGCGTTCAAAAGTCCGCCCAAGGCTCCGCCGATGGCCATGGCCATGTAGAAGACCGTCAGGTGTGCGACTGGCGGACGACTGTCAACAAGCCTTCCATGAAGCGCAAGGCAGATCACGAAGAACAATACACAATGCCCCAGAAGAACCAGTTCCGTTGGTTCGCGGACATCACAGCTCACCAACCAGAGGACGACCGGCAGTGTCACGATCACCGCCACCGATTCGTATCGTTGAAGCCACGGGCGTACACGCGAAAAAACAATGACAAAGCTCCCGAGATACATGGCCAGTGGCACGATCCACAGGAGCGGAAGGGGCGCGACCTCCACGGTCAGATGGGTGGTCACGCTGGCGAGCAAGGACGCCGGAACAGCTGCAAGCAGAACCCACCAGAGCCAGCGGCGCCAGCCCACGGGATTCGGCGTTGGCTCTGCATCCTGGCCTCGAGTGATGTGCCCGAGTGCGCGTGCCCGGCGGCCACTCACGAATGTCAGGACTCCGACAACTGCGAACAACACGCCCAGGAGCATTGCCTGACGGCTCAGACCGCACAGCGGTTCCACTAGAAATGGATAGGCAAGCAACGCCGAAAAACTACCCAGATTTCCGGCGGCATAGAGGCGATACGTCATATGTTCGTTGGCTTGCCCACCTTGGACGCGATCGCCAACAAGCATCGCATGCCAGTGTCCGAGGAGTGGCGCGAGTGTCGCAAGCGTAAAAAAAGCAGGCCCGACCGTGCATGCCAACACGGCGGGCACCGCCACGATTTCCGCAAGAACGCCTGCAGAAATTACAACCGGAGGCATGCAATTCATCACAAGCGTTATCCCGGCAGCCGTGAGGAACAGTGCGGTCACTACGGCTACCTGCAAGCGGGGGTCAGCACGGCGGCTGATCGCATGGGCAGTTGCATAGGCCGCCACCAGCGTTATTTGAAAGAACGAAAGGCACGACACCCAAACTGCCGGGGCCCCACCGAATCGCGGCAGCAGGAATTTTCCTGCGAAGAGTTCCAAGAGGAACAGGCAGGCGGACGAACAGAAGGCGGCGATGAGCAGCAGTCCCTCTGGCCCGCCCATGAACTTCCGAGGTGCATCGAATGCTGAACGAATGGAGAACGCAGCGTGGGGCGGTTCAGTCGGCATCGATGCGTTGCCCATCCGAGGTCCGCGACGGGCCACGCTGCGATGCTGGACCACTTTCCGTCGCCTCGCGAGATGGCTCAGGAAATGCCTTTGCGGGATCCAGACCCGCGGCGACCGCATGTGCCTGAAGCGTCTGTGACAGCGAATCGTACGTAGCGTGACGGATTGTTTCCGGAGCCCACGCCCAGATCCGTGCCCGCGTGATGATGGGAAGGCTGGCCAGCGTCATCACGTTCTCGAAGGAGTTGTTGACGATCTTTGGAAATTCGACGAGCGTGGCCTCCTCGAGCAGGAATGCCTCGCCTCGCTGGGCAGCGCCAAACCGGCGGTCATAGACCGATCGAGCGATTCTGATGAACCGGTTGAAGACGGTGAGATCGCCCTTGGCCAAGCCCTCGAGCATGGCACGCCGGACCATCGCGTCGAGAACCTGCCGGAGATC
>JBJTDB010000041.1:0-15580 GCA_046092145.1 Planctomycetia bacterium
GGTATTTGTCGGCCACCTTCGCCCACGGGCTGGCGGTCCGCTGCTTCATGCCCAGCGCGATCTTCTCCCGCTCGCGGTCGATGTGCAGCACCTGCACCTCGATCTCCTGGTCGATGGCGACCATCTCGCTCGGATGGCAGATCCGGCCCCAGGACATGTCGGTGATGTGGAGTAGCCCGTCGATGCCGCCGAGATCGACGAAGGCGCCGAAGTCGGCGATGTTCTTGACGATGCCGCGGCGAATCTGGCCCACCTCGAGCGTCTCGAGGAGCTGCTTCTTCCGCTCCGTCCGCTCCTGCTCGATGAGGGCCCGGCGGGAGACCACGATGTTGCGGCGGACGTCGTCGATCTTCAGCACGAGGCACTGGATCGCCCGGCCGCAGTAGTCGCCGATGTCGGCGGGGCGACGGATGTCGACCTGGCTGGCGGGCAGGAAGACGTTCACGCCCGAAATATCGACGAGCAGGCCGCCCTTGATCTTCCGCGTGACATAGCCCGTGACGACGTCATTCTCCTTGACGTTCTCCATCACCTGCAGCCAGTCCTCGATGCGACGGGCCTTCCGCTTGGAGAGCGTGATCATGCCGCGCTGCTCTTCCAGCGCGCCATCCTCGAATTCCTCGAGGAGCACCTTCACGGTGTCGCCGACCTGCGGCACCGGCTCCCCCTCGTCCCATTCATTCCGCGGGATCTGACCCTCGCTCTTGTAGCCGACATCGACGAGGACGAACTCGTCGTCAACCCGCAACACCTTGCCCTCGAGCACCGCGTTGACGGCGAGCGTCGCGGCGGCGACCGAATATTCCTCCGATTCCGCCCCGGCGAGGGCCAGCTCCAGTTCCTTGTCGAGATCGTCTCCGAGTTCCAGTTCGCGAATGAGGTTGCGGTTGACCATGAGGGGGGTTCGTCGGGCAGAGGGGGAAAGGGGGAAGGGACACGCGGGCCACGGTTCAAAAACGAGCCTCGCAGTGTACCAGCCTCATTCGGCCCGAACAATCGAGCGTTTTTCCCCGCGTTCGCCAGTTTGCCCCACCAGGCTGACTCCGATCGCCCGGCAGCAACCCCGGCCGACCTGCCGATAGGATTGGATGGGGGAAGAATCGATGACCAGGATCGTGGCGGACAGGATTGCATGGGCAGTCGGCCTGCTGGCAGTGGCCTTGGCCTGGCCGGGCGTGGCGAAGGCCGTCGATGCTGCCGCCGTGTCGGCAAGGCCCGAACTCGGGGATGCCCGCACGCAGCGGTTTCGCGTCGGACTCGTCGTCACGGCCCGGGAGGGCACGATTCGCGACATCTATGCCACGCTGCCTGTGCCGGCTGAGTGGCCCGAGCAGAAGGTGCGGGTGCTCGGGGAGGATGTGTCGCGGGAGGTCCGAAGCGTCCGCTATCGCACGCTGCCGGGCGTTTCCCAGATGATCGTGGAGATTCCGAGCCTTCAGGCCGGCACCAAGGCCGAGGCGATCGTGACGTTCGAACTCGAACGCGCCTCGATCCTGCCCCCGGCCGACACCACGTCTCTGACGATTCCCGCGAAGCCCGACCGCGACGTGCGGGCCTTCCTCGGGCCCAGCCCCTTCATCGAGACAAGGCATCCCAAGATCAAGAAACTCGCGAAGGAAACGGGCGAGGATCTCGAAGGCTGGGTCAAGGTCGAGCGAATCTACGACACCGTCCGCGAGAAGGTGGAATACCGCAACGGCGACCTGAAGGGTGCCGCGCGAGCCCTGGCCGACGGCTGGGGCGACTGCGAGGAGCTCACCTGCCTCTTCATCGCGATGTGCCGCTCCGAAGGGATCCCGGCGCGGACGGTGTGGGTGGAAGGGCACTGCTATCCCGAGTTTTACCTCGTCGATGCGGATGGAACCGGCCACTGGTTCCCGTGCCAGGCCGCTGGTGCCCGGGCGTTTGGCGGCATGCCCGACCAGTTGCCGATCCTGCAGAAGGGCGACAACTTCCGGGACCCCGACCGCCCCGGCAAGCCGCTCCGCTACATGTCGGAATTCATCCGCGGCTCGGCCGTCAACGGCGGCGGTGCCCCGCAGGTCGAGTGGATCCGCGAGCCTGCGTGATCGCGGCCTATTCGGCGCCCAGTGGAAGCGGCTCGCCGAAGGTCGAGCCTTCCTTCGCCACCGGCATGAACCAGCGGGGCTCGATCGGCAGGCCGGCTTCCCGCCAGGCCGTCTCCATCCGCTCGCCCGCCAGCTTCACGATCTTCTCGCGGCCTCGGCCGACGAGCGTCGCACGGTCGGCCCAGGGGGTGACCGGGCCGTCGAATCCTGCGGCTTGGGCCGCCCGCAGCACGGCCGCGGCGTCGATCACTCCGCTATCGCACGGCATGAGCCGCTGCGAGTGGAGGAGATCGCGGCCTGCGATCTCGCGGGGCGCGTCGGAAAGGCGGACCTCGACGATCCGGCCCGCGGGCACCTTGGCGATCAGATCGATCGGCTCGCCCGTGACATGAAGCGCCCAGGCATCGACCACCGCACCGACATGCTTGTGCGAGACGGCCACGAGACCGAGCAGCTCCTCGAACGTCGAAATGAACTGGTGCGCCTTGCCCGCTCGGACGTCGGCCTCCGGCGTGATCGCGAGGCCCAGCTGCATGTCTCGCGATGCGAACTCCTCGCCGACGGCATCGAGCCGCGTGCGGTAGAGCTCGAACAGGTCCTTGAAGCCACGGTCGTCGGAAGCGGGGGCCACCGTCGCCACGGCCCGAGACGCCTCGGCGGCGCGGGCGGCATCAAGGCGGGCGGGAAGGAGCTTCATGTCGGAAGCGAAGGTCGCGTCGTCGGCGGTGAGATCGACGGGCAGCTGAAACGCCCCACACTTGAGCCGGGCACTGACCATCAGCCGCCGCGCGTGCGGGGCGCCGAAGGCAGCGGACTGCCGCTGGAAATCAAGGATGTCGAGATCCATCGAGTCGAAGCCGAACGACAGGGCCAGCTCGATCAGTTCACTGGGGCGGCCCGACAGGGGAAGGCCGTAGATGGAGAGATTGCGAATCATGGCAGTCAAAGGCTCCTCGAAACTCACGATGGGAGCCGCGTAGTATGCCCGGGAAGCGTGGCTGGGTCCATGCCCAGCCGTTTGAGCTTCTTGTAGAGCGAGGTCCGGTTGATTCCCAGTGCCCGGGCGGCGGCATCGCGGCGCCAGCCGTTCCGTTCGAGGGCCTCGAGGATCAGATCCCGCTCCGGCTGGGCGAGGGCCGGTTTGAGGGCCGGTCCAGCGGCCGGCCGCCGGACCGTCACGGCCGTGGGCAGATCGGCGACATCGACACAAGGACCGCCTCCCAGGAGCACCGCCCGCTCGACCGCGTGTTGCAACTCGCGGACGTTCCCAGGCCACGAGTGACAGGCCATCGCCTCCATCGCCGCCGGGGTGAATCCCTCCACCGGCCGCGACATTCCGGCCGCCGCCCGGCCGAGAAAATGGTGCGCAAGGAGCGGAATGTCGCCGGCACGGTCGCGGAGCGCGGGCATTTCCAGCACGACGACATTGATCCGCCAGTAGAGGTCGGCCCGGAATCGCCCGTCGGCCACGAGCTGCTCGAGATCCTCGTTGGTGGCGAGGATCACGCGGGCATCGACGTGGTGCGTCTGGCTGCCCCCCACCGGCTCGAACTCAAAATCCTGCAGCACCCGCAGCAGCTTCACCTGCATCGCCGGCGAGGCCGTGGCGATCTCATCGAGAAAGATCGTGCCGCCATCGGCCTGCAAAAACTTCCCCTCCCGCACTCCCGCGGCGCCGGTGAACGCTCCGGCAACGTGGCCGAACAGCTCGCTTTCCAAGAGCGATTCGCTCAGGCTGCCACAGGCCACCTCCACGAACCGGCCACTGCGGCGACTGGCCGCATGGATCTGCCGGGCGAGAAGCGATTTGCCGGTGCCACTCTCGCCGGTGATCAGCACGGTGGCGGGCGTGTCGGCGATGCGGGTGGCCATGTCGAGCACCCGTCGGAGAGCGGGGTCGGTGCCGAGCACGGCCGGATTGGGTTCGCCCGGGGCGGGGTCGAGCCGGAGCGTGTCGATCGCGAGCCGACGGGCCGGGGCGGAGCCGGCGGGAAGGGACGTGATGGGGCGAGGGGCGAGGGCTGGCATGAGAAACTCCTTCCAGAAGTTCCTAGGTCGCAAATGGGCGACGCGACGTCGCCAACTGGCGACACGCAGAGTTTTCCCAGCCGGGCAGGACGGAAGAATCGTCACGACCGGTCCGACCGCTCACCATGATCGGGTGTATCGCCGAGATGCACGGCGTCGGCGATCCGGTCGGCGGCCGGACCGAAGATCAATTCGCGGTTCTCGAGCAGCGATTCCGGGTCGTCGTCGAGCATCCGCATCCGCCGCTTTCGGAACGAAAAGAAGGCCACCACCGCGAGCGTCGCGATGCTCAGGCCGATGACGATCGCGGTGAACCCGCGCTCCGCCGACTGGATGAGCCCCGTGATCCGGTCGCCGAAGAGGTAGGAGAGGCCGAAGAAGAGGCCGATCACGACCGAGGCGCAGATGCAATCAGCCAGGAGGAACCAGCGGTATTTCACCCGCAGGATCCCGGCCGTGAGATAGAAGGGGCTCCGCAGGCCGACGAGGAACCTGGCCGCGAAAAAGGCCTTGATGCCGTGCTTCTTGATCAGGTCCTCGATCGTCTTTTCCCGCTGCGGGGTGAGGAATCCCGACCACCACGGGTGTTCCTTGAGCACCTTGGCCCCGAAGAACCGGCCGATGGCATACATCAGGCTGTCGCCAAGCAGGGCGCCGACGAGGCAGGAGGGGAGGGCGTAGTACCACTTGAGGGCCCCCGCCCGGCTGGCGATCCCGGCCGCCACGATCGGCACCTCCTCCGGCACGGGCAGGCCGATGCCCGTGAGCGTGAGGAACAGAATGATGCCGAGGTAGGAACCCCGCTCGAACCAGTCGAACATGTCAGCGAGGGCGTCGGGGGCAGGGAAGCGGCGGGAGAATTGTCATGCGACCCGACAGTCTACCCGCACGCCGCGAGGATCGTCGATCGACAGTGTGGCAGCGTCGAGATTCCAGACGATCAGGTCGATTTCCGATGCCCGTCCGGGCACGACGAGGATCGCCCCCACGTCGCCCCCCGCCGGGGCGATCGCGGGGAGACCATCGGGGCCGAGCACATAGGCGGCCGTGGCAAGGGCGTCTGCCGCGGCGGCGGTCGGGGCGAACACCGTCGCGGAGAGCACTCCCTCGGCCGGCAGCCCCGTCCGCGGATCGAGGATATGGCCAAGCTTGCGGCCGCGGTCGATGAAGAACTGTGTTCCCGAGCCGCTCGTGCCCAAAGCCCGGTCGATCACCGCGACGGTGGCCAGCCGCACGCCCGGGCGGAGCGGATGCCGAATCCCGACCGGCCAGCCCCTGCGGCCTTCCGGGCCAGCGGCCATGCCCTGCGCCCCCATCGCCCGCACGCTGCTCGATCCGCCATGCACCAGCGCGGCCGTGATCCCCCCGCCGGCCAGCCGCTCGACGGCGCGATCGATCGCCCATCCCTTGCCGATGGCGCCCGGATTGATTTCGACGCCAGGTCGCGTGAATCGCGCCCGGCGGCCGTCACGGTCGAGCTCGAGCCACCGCGTGCCCGACGTCGCCAGCGCCGTCGCGAGCTCCTCGGGCGATGGCGTGCGGCCTTGCCGCCGCAGAAACCCCCAGGCCCGCACGAGTCGCCCCGCCGCGATGTCGAATGCGCCGCCGGTGCGGTCATGCAGGTCGATGGCCGCCTCGAGCATCGCGAAGACATCGGCCGAAACCGGCTGCCATCCGGCAGCGGCCATCGCATTGAGCCGCGACAGCTCGCTGTCGTCGCGGTAGATCGAGATGCGGCCCTCGATCTCGTCCACAAGATCGAGCGACTCGATCGCCGCCTCGGTGTCGCCCGGGTGCTCCCCCGCATTGAAGACGATCTCAAACCGGCAGGCCATCGCCTCCCGGCCGACGACGACCGAGTGAAGATCGGGGGGGCTCATCGCGGCGCCAGACCGCGCTCGAAGGCCTCCTGGTCGCGGCGGTAGACGGCCAGCACGGTGTCGAATCGCTCCAGGGGGATCGTGTAGACGGGCTGCTCGTTGGTGTGGGCGTGGCAGTGGGCCACGAGCAGGCGGTAGAGAAACTTGAACAGATGCCGTGGCACGCGGACGCTCCGGAGGCCGTCGATCAGCCGCCTCCGATCGACGGCCGGCTCGAAGAGCTGCGCGAGCGTGGCCGGTGGGTTGCCGACACTGGCCGCTTTCACCCGCTGGGAGGCGATGTCGTAGAGAGTCTCGCCCGACCACTCGAGCGATGGAACGAGGTTTTGCTTGTCGAGTCGGGCACGCTGGTTGAAGGGCTCGTCTTCCCGCTCGATGAATCGGTAGAGCTCGATCGGCAGGAGGAGCTTGAACCCGAAGCCGGGCGACTTGAGAAACTTGTTGTCGAGCATCGGCCAGATCACCTGCCGCATCCGGTCGGCGGAGCCGTTGATGAGGTGGGGCTCGTCGAGCCGATCGACGATCACCACCATGCCGGTGTAGCCGATCGCGGAGAGCACGCCTTGAAGTTTGCCGAGCAGTTCGTAGCGATCGTCGCTGCGGGCCAGGAGCGGGAGCGGCTGGCCGGCGAGATCGACATCGGGCATCCGCGCGAGCGCCCGGGCGAGCTGGCCCACCGTGCGGTTGCCGGTGCGCATCCCGCGGATGATCCGCCAGGCCTTCCACCAGGCCTTCGCGCGTCTCCAGGCCCAGGGCATCCAGGCGGCGGCGACGGCCAGCCACGGCCACCACGCACCCGCCCACGAGAGCGAGCCGCGGGCGATGCCGATGCCGATGGCGGCCACGAGAGCCGCCGTCGCCGCGAGGCCGATCGCCAAGGGCCAGAGACCGAGCCAGCGGCGATAGCCGACCTTTGCGCGGATCGTCCGCCACCGCGAGGGAAAAGTCGCCGCCGTCGATTGGTCGTAGAGGGCGGCCAGCACCGCCATGTCGCGGGCCTTCGACGGGGGCAGCTGGCCGACGCGGCCCCCCTCGATGATCTCCGTGGAGAGCTGGGAAACGGCCAGCGACAGGATGGCGTCCATGTGGTCCCAGAGCTTCCACTGCCCGAGGACTTTTTCCACGGGCTTGCCCGGGCCGACCCTGCTCACGAACCGATCGAGAAAGGGATTGAAGTCGTCATAGAGCACGACGAACGTGCGGGCCGTCGGATGATCGGCATTGTGCCGCTCGAACTGCCGCACCATCTGAAGCTTGATCGCGGTCTTGCCGGACCCTTTCTCGCCGAACACGATCGACGTGCTCGGGTCGGATGGGTCGCCGTAGATCTTGTCCCACGAGGGATGGAACGTCGTCTCGAGGCAGGTCCTCTTGAAGACCGTGTCGTTCTGTGCGTCCTCCTCGGCGAACGGGTTGCCCGCGATCCCGTGGTGCTCGAGGAAATCCTGGACCTTCATCGCGTCACTTCGCCGTGGGGACGATCCCTTCGACCATCTTTCGGAAGCCATCGGCATGCGCGGCCACCGTCGCCGCCGGTCCGGTGAACTTGATGAAGAAGTTTCCGACCCCGGGTGTCTCGATGATCGCCGCGAGCATCCGGTAGTCGGGCCGATCGACCGCCTTGCCCCCCGCGAAGGGGCCGCCGGGCATGTCCTTGAACGTGCCCGGGATATCGACGATCGTCACGGAGCATCCGGCGATCTTGAGCGATTTGGTCGTGGCCTTCTCCTTCGTGCTCGATCCATCGGGCTGGTCGAACTGGCCGTACCACCGATCGAGGTTGGCGGCCACGGTGCCTCCGGCGCCCATCACCGTGATCCGGCCGGCGTCGGCATCACCGGCACCGGGCACCTGGAACTCCGTCTCCACGATCCGCGACTTCGGGGGCACCCGCTTCCATTCGGCGGGCGCGGCGAGCGAGAAGCCGCCGTCGGCGATCGTGAAGGTCGCGCCTTCGTCGGCCACGGCGTGCGGTGCGGGAGAAGCCAGGAGGATCGAGAGGGCGACGGCACAACTGAGGGGATTGCATCGCATCGGTGGCGCTCCTTCGGGAAATCGGGCGGTTCGACCGGCTCGACTGTACCACAGACGGCGTTTCGCCGCCCTCCGGCCGCCGGCTCGATCATCGTAGACAATCGCCCGAAAGGCTCCGTACGATTGGGCTCCATGGCACGCAAAGACAGGAATCGCGACGGCGGTCGGCAGGACGACGAGGAGCGGCAGGGACCGCCCGAGATCGCGTTCGTCGGCGACCTCACCGAGGCGGAGGCCGACCTCACCGACCGATTGCTCGGCGTCGAGCCGGGGGCCGAGTGCACGATCTATTTCGACTCGCCGGGAGGCAGCCCCTACTGCGCGATGTCGCTGCTGACGCTCATCAAGGTGCGCGGTGTGCAGGCGACCGGGGTGGTGACGGGCGAATGCTCGTCGGCGGCCCTCTGGCCCTTCGCCGCCTGCGCCCGCAGGTTCGTGACGCCCTACAGCGTCTTTCTCTTCCACCCGATGAAGTGGCAAAGCGAGGAGCATATCGGGATCACCGAGGCGGCCGAATGGTCGCGGCATTTCGCGGCGCTCGAGAAGGACATGGATATCCTGCTGGCCGAACTCTTCGGCGTGCCGTATGCGACCATCGATGCCTGGGTGCGCACGCACCGCTATGTCACCGGTCGCGAGATGGTGGAGGCGGGCCTGGCCGACATGATCGGCCTGTCGCCGCTGCCGGCTCAGCGGTAGTCACCGTGGCAGTCGGTGCAGGCTTTGCGCAAGCCGCTCACGGCCGATGATGCCGCGGCGAAGTCGCCCTTGCGAGCGGCGGCTGCCGTTCGGTCGGCAGCGTCGCGCATCGTCGCCGCGTAGTTGCGGTAGGTGTCGTCGTCGAAAAACTCGAACTCCGGCTGGCGGACGAACTCGCCGATCATGGCGACGACCTCGGCCTCGTGGGCCAGTCGTTCGGCCGATTGTCCGAACGCAGACTCCGAGGCGATCGCCGCCGCGATCAGCTTTTCGGCCTCCTCGAGCCGCCACATCAAGGGCGGCCTCGCCGCGATGCGATGCCACGGCATGGCCGCCGCCGTCGGGCCTTGCAGCGTGCCCCCTTCGAGCAGCGTTTCGAGATCCTCCGCGCCCTTCGTGGCCGAGGCGAAGGCATCGTTGCTTCCCTGGCCACAATCGACCGCGACCCGGCTGAAGACATCGCGGGCACGGGCCGCCGATTTTTTCCAACGGACATCGTCCTGATGGGCCGCCATCACGCCGAAGGCGGCCGCGATCGTCGAGAATCCGTTGCGGGCATCCTTGTAGCTGCCCCGAGTGAAATCGCCCTTCTTGTCGATGGCCTTGGCGATGACGCCCTTCATCGACTTGATCTCATCGACGAGCGTGTCGCCCGAAATGAGCTGCGACCATGCGCCATCGCCTCCGCCGTTGCCGACCCCTGCGGATGGCGGGCCGGCGGGGGCGGCACCGTCGGCATTGGCAGGCCGGATCGATGTGAAATCGGGCCGAGGCCCATCGAGGGTGTCGAAGGCATTGCTGAAGAACTGGTCGGCGATCGCGGGAGGCCACGAGGCGGGAGGTTTGGACCGGGGAGCAGGTCCGGACGGGCGTGGGCGGCCGAACTGGCCGAACGCAGAGGAAGCGTCGGTGGCCAGCGCAAGGCAGGCAAGCAGGGGGATCATGAGCCGCTGAAATGGTCGCGAAACAGCCATCATCTCATGATAGTGGAGTCCCCGAGTTTTCGGGTTGACCAGTGCCGGGAACGCCGTCAGTCTCCCGCCCTCCGTCGGCGGCGCCGTGCCGCGGGCGCGACCCCGAACACTTCGTAAACAAAGAGGCTTGAACCATGACTGTTGGGCCTGCCCCGCATCGGTCTTCCATTCGTCCCTGGGTGCTTTCGATCTGGGCCGGCTCGTTCGTGGCGGGCTGCATGACCTTGGCGGCGTTGCCCCTGACCGGCTGCTCGGGTGGCGGGGCTGCCTCTGCCGGCCGATCCACGGCTGTCGAACCGGCCAAGGCTGCAGTGGCCTCGTTCCTCGATGCGATGAAGCGGGGCGATGATGCCGCCGCCCGCGGGATGCTCACGAAGGTCGCGGCGGCAAAGACCAAGGAAATGGGGCTATCGGTGGCCCCGCCGGTGGCTGCAACGGCCACCTATTCGATCCGGGAATGCGAGGTTGTCGGTGGCGCCGATGATCTCGTGCATGTGGCGACCTCATGGACCGACACCGACGCCGAGGGCTTCACGACCACGGAAAACGTCGTCTGGGTGGTGCGGCTTGATCCCGAAGGATGGCGGGTCGTGGGCATGGCGATGCGGGTTTTCGACGACATGCCCCCGCTCCTACTGAATTTCGAGGATCCGGACGACATGCTCGCCAAGCAGGATCTCGTGGCGGCAGAAATCCAGAAGCGTTTCGAGCTGGCCGAAAAAGAGGCCGCCGGAAAGGGATCCGCCGCAGGTGCCGAACAGCCAAGGACAGCACGCGGAACCGGTACGGACCAGCCAAAGGTCGAGTGATTTCGGACAGAAATCACGAAAATACGGCGTAAATTCTTCGCAATTACGCCATCTTGCCCATTTTCTTGACAGCCAGCCGGCAAGGGCTACTCTTTCAGCCTAGATTTCGCAGTCTTCTCTTTTTCGCCAACCCGCAGCCCTCGCAGGGCAGCGCTGCCGGTTGACCGGAAGGAGTCGGCCGTGAGATTGCTGGAGCGATCCGAAGATCGTTCCGCTGCTGCGGTCCGGTGGCCGTCTCGGATCGGGTTCGTTTGGTGACGGCCGCTGGAACGCGTCGAGCGTTCGAGATTCCCTATTTGGAGGTTCCTATGAAGCGTTTCCTTGGTATTGCCGTCGCGATGTTCTTCGCGCTGGTCGTGATCGCCCTCTCGGGCGCTGATTCGTCCGCCGTTGCCGGTCACGGCTGCCATGGCCGGAACCGTTGCCACGGCCGCGTCCACAACCGTTGCCACGGCCGCGAGAAGGCCGAGCGTTGCCACGGTCGTCACCGTCGTCACCGCTGCCACGGCGAAGCTGCTGCCGAGTGCGGCGATTGCGGCGGCTGCGACAGCGGCTGCGTCGGCGGCGGCTGCAGTGGCGCCGGCGTGATCAGCGAGGGAGTGCCGACCGAGGCCGCTCCGGCTGCTCCGGCTGCCACCTGATCGACGTTCTGAGCGAAGCGAGCCGTGTCAGGTCAGCCCTGATGCTCACGGCGAGCCTGCTGGACGAACGATCGGTTGAATGACCGACTGGAGGCCGGGCCTTCCTCACGGAGGGCCCGGCCTTCTTCGTTTATTCGTTCTGAGTTCCGTGGTGAGGGGGTACCCTCCCTGCGATCAGAAGAGTGCGTGAACGCTACTCGGCTGGTGGGCGGCGACGCAAAGGGCCGCGTTGGGGTGCTGGTTGGTCTGGATCGGAGGGCTTGGCGGCTTCGGCGGCCTTGCGCTCGGCGCGTCGCTTTGCCACCTGTTCGAGGACACCGCCGACAAGATCGATGACTGCGTCGGCCGTGGGGTCTTTGGTCAGTTCGGGCGGCAGTTTCGATTTGATGGCCTCGATCTTCTCGGTGGTGGCCGTCGTCGGTGGCTGGTCGTCGTCAGGTGATGGGGGCCGCGTCGAACGGGCGTTGGCGTCTACCGGTGGCTCGCCGTGGGGAACCACCTCGGCGTCGGCGCGGGAGGGCTGCTGCCGTGCGGAATCGGGCCGCTTCAATCGTTCGATGACCTCGGCGACGACGTCGCCTGCCGCCTCACGGATGCTGCCGTTGAAGACGAGCTTCGGATCGTCGAGCGTGCCGGCGACGCCGACCGAGATTTTTCGACCCGCAAGCGACGCGATCAGAGGACGGTCTTGAGGCAGGTCGGCGGGGATCGGGAGTTCGAGCTTGAGGTCGAGGGAGTCGTCATCCAGGCCGACCGAACCGCTCGAATGAACGTCGAGCCGAAGCCCGGGCTGCTTGAGCGGGATTCCGAATTCCAGCCCGGTATGCCAGATGCGGCGGTCGCCGAGCCTGAAATCGACGGTGGCCTCGTCGGCAAGACGCACGACCGGCGGCGGCGGCAGACGCATCGGCAATTCTTGGATCGTCTTGATCGCCAAGGGGCCAGGGCCGAGATCGACCCGGTGCATCGAAAGCACGCCGGCGAGCGTGCCAGAGGCCGAGTCGCCGACGGGCAGCGTGGCCCCGTTCAACCGCAGCGAGAACTCGCCCCCCGTCCGCGTGGCGTCGGCGAGCACCGGCGCGATGTAGGCCAACACACCCTGCGCGACACTCGGCTCCAGCTTCGCGTGCGTGAGCAGCTGCACCGGCTCGATGGCCCACTCGCTATGCCAGCCTCGCTCGGCCGGGCCAAGCGTGGCGCGGATGTCGATCGGGTCGCTGACCCATGGATCTGGGGACCAGGGGCCGGCGATTCGGACACGGGCATCATCGATCTCCAGCCGCAGGCTCACGAGACTGCGACGGCGCCGCGGCGTGCCCTCGCTCGACGGTGGCGGCTGCGATGCATCCGGGTCTGGAGCGAAAAGGGCCGCGAGGTTCGAGTGCCGTTCGGCATCGACGACGATATCCGCTTCGAGGCCATCGACCCGAAGCCGTCCGAGATCACCACCGGTGAACAGGATGGCTGTGAGGCCGTTGCTGATCTCGACGCCACGGATGACCAGAGGTGGCGTGCTGCCATCGCGGGGCACGACGCGAATGCCGTCGAGGCGGATCGGGCCAAGCCATCCAAGGCGGACTCGGTCGAACTGCACGTCGGCCTGAAGTTCGGGCACGAGGCGAAACACGATCCGCGACATGGTGCCAGGGCTCGACAGATACCACGGCATGGCGGCGACCGTCAGCAGGGCCACGGCCGCCACGGTGACCAGGAGCATCGTGATCTGGCTGGAAAGCCATCGCGTGCGGCCCTCTGGCTTCGGCATTTTCGTCGCATGCTCGGTCATGCTGGGTGATCTCCTCGTGGGGCGTGGACCAAGGCCATTCTATCCCTCGACATCGCTGGGCCGCGAGGAAGGGGCGGCTGGCCAAGGCGCTATGGGGCCCCGTGCGATCTGGTACACTCGGAAGAGACGCGGGCGTAGCTCAGTTGGTAGAGCGCTAGCTTCCCAAGCTGGATGTCGAGGGTTCGAGTCCCTTCGCCCGCTTTTCTGCCGTGGCTGGAATCAGCCCGCCGCCTTCTTCGCCCGTTGGGTTGCCCGGAATTCCCAAGGCGGTGTCGGATTCGGCTGTGCCCACAGGCCGAGTCGCTGGGCCTTGGCCTGTTCCTGAAGGGCCGCGAGCGATTGGTCCTTGGAATAGGCGGCGTAGTGCCAGGCGTTGCCGGTGGCGATCATCTGACGATTCACGTCGATACCGTTGACAGAGAGATGGCCGATCCAGCGGCCATAGCGGTCCTTCCCCTCGTCACGAACCTCGATCGTCTTGCCGAACACCATGTCGGCGAGGGCCTCGCGCGACACCGATCCGAAGTCCTGGCTGACCTCGGGCGCATCCATCTCGGCGAGCCGGATTTTCTGCTGCTGGTTGTTTTCATCGAGGCAGGTGACCGTGTCGCCATCATGCACGCCCACGACCCGCCAGAGGTGCGTGTTGGCCGAGCGACTCGCCGGGGATTGAAGCGGCGACGAACTGGCCGGCTGCACCGGCACCGGCGCAGCAGGAGATGCGGCGGCAAGAGCCGACGATGCTTCCTGCGGACTGCCCGGAATCTGGTAGGGCTGCTGGGATTGTCCTGATGCTGCGGCCGCGCCCGCGGCTGCCGCGATGGCCGGCGTCGCAGCATCGGCCAGCGGCTGGCCGATGCCCGGAGGCGGAGCGGGCGCGGAGGCCGGCGCCGGCATCCATTGCGATGGAGGCGGAGCGAGTGGCTGCGCCGGAACCATGGACGGCGGCGGCGTGATCGACGTGCCGTTGAGCTGCGGCGAGCCCGCCGGAAACTGATACGGCTGCGGCGCGTACCGTGCCGTGGTCGGCGGGGGCAGCGCATAGGCCGGGGCCGCGACGCCCTGTGTCTGGTAGTTCCATCCGTTGCCATATCCGGCCGGCTGGCCGTATCCGGGCGCCTGGCGTCGATTCACGGGAACCGGCGCGGCACCCGGAACGGCGGGAACCGGTGGGCCGATCGGATAGGTGAACGTGTATGTCGGAGCGAAGTACTGCGTGATCGGTTTACCGTCGGCACCGATGCCCTGATACGGCACGGCCTGCGGCGACCATCCTGCCGGAATCGCCCCCCCGTGGATGACCGTCGCCGGCAATGCCGGAGCCTGCCAGTAGGGCACTGCGGACCCGGCCGCAGGAGCCGTCGGCCCGGGCTGCATCGCGGGAGGCGGAGTACTTTGGGCGACGGCGATCCGCGCGGCCCCAAGCGACCATGCCAGCGCGATCAAGGACAGGGCGCAGGAAGCCACCCACCGCGCTGCATGGCGCGAAGTCCGATCCCCGACATGTCGGCATCCATGCCGCACGCGTCCGCCCTCCTGGCGTCAGGCCTGGGGTTGTAGCCCATCCGACCCGAGGAAAGCGATCGGAATTTTCGCGGAAATCAATCGAATCGCGGGCGTCGCTGCGATACGGCTTGCCGCGCCGGTGGGGGCTGGGTGAACTGTGCGGGCGGTCGGAGAGTTCCTCATGGCAAGGAGAGCCCCTCACATGCGGTTTCGTGCCGCGGTGGCCGCTGCGCTGTCGATCCTCGTCACGAGCCGGGCCATGACGGCCGGGCACGACGTGCCCACGCTGGCCGCCGCCGCCCGTCGGTCAGGATTGCGGGTGATCGAGGGAAGCAGGCTCGTGCTTGCCACCGATCGACCGGTTCGCGCCGGCGATGGCATCGACGAGCTGCCGCGGTGGTTCGACGAGGCCTTCCTGGCGTGGTGTCGTCATTACCGCATCGATCCGACGCGGCATCATGACTGGCGGTCCTTCGGCTGCCTCATCGTCGATCGGGAGCGGTTCCGGGCGGCCGGCCTGCTTCCCGACACGCTGCCCGATTTCACCAATGGCTTTTGTGACCGCAACCGCTTCTGGCTCATGGATCAGAGCAACCCCGACTACCGACGGCACCTGCTTCTGCACGAGGGCGTGCACGCCTTCACGATCACGCTCCGCAACCTCGATGCGCCCCCCTGGTATGCCGAAGGCATCGCCGAAATGCTGGCGACGCACCGGCTCGAACCCGATGCCGACGGAACGCAGCGGCTGGTCGTCACGCCGATTCCGCGGGCGGCTGCCGACGTGGAGCAGCTCGGCCGCATCGAGGCGATTCGCCGACTGCGGAAGACGGGGCGGGCCCCGTCGCTCGACGAGGTCTTCGCCATGCGTGCCGCTCCGCATGGCGACCTGGCCGTCTACGCCTCGAGCTGGGCCGCCGTGGCCCTGCTTTCGCATCATCCGCGGCATGCCGACACGTTCGCCACGATGGAGCGGGGGCCGCTCGATGCCACGATGACGGGACGTCTGACCAGATCGACCGGCTGGGATGCCGCCACCGCCTCGCGGGATTTCGATGCCTTCACCGACGACGTCGATTACGGCTCCGATGTCGCTCGCTCGGCGATCGACTGGGCCGCGGGCCCGCGGCTCGAAGACCGCGTGAGCCTGCGGG
>JBJTDB010000042.1:0-1218 GCA_046092145.1 Planctomycetia bacterium
TGACCCCTCCCCGGTTTTTGTACCAGTGCTGCAGCGGATTCCCAACGTCGAAATCGTGGGAACGGCCGTCGACGGGGTCGATGCCGTGGCGCAGGTGCTCGAACTCCGGCCCGACGTGATCACGCTCGACATCCAGATGCCAAAGCTCGACGGCCTCGGCGTCCTTCGCCAGCTCCGGGCCCGCGGCAGCCGGACGAAGGCGATCATGGTGAGCAGCCTCACGCTCGACGGGGCGCCGTCCACCGTCGAGGCGCTCATGGAAGGGGCGTTTGACGTGGTGCCCAAGCCTGCGGGGGCCGATCCGCATTTCGCGCGGGCCAGCATCCACGAGGCGCTCATCGAGAAGCTCGCGGCGCTGGTCGATAGCGGCGGGCCGGCAGCCGACGCCGGGGCTGCGGCCGCGCGACGGCTCGCGGCCGGGAGTGGGACGACGGCCATCGATGCGATCGCGATCGGCACATCCACCGGCGGACCGCGGGCATTGCGGGACGTGATTCCGTTGCTGCCCGGTGATCTGCCGGTGCCGGTGCTGGTCGTCCAGCACATGCCGGCCGGGTTCACGGCCTCGTTGGCGAACCGGCTCAACGAGCTTTCGCCACTGCGAGTCCGCGAGGCGGCGCATGGGGATGTGGTGGAGACAGGCAATGTCTTCGTGGCGGCCGGCGGTTGGCACCTGACGGTCGAGCGAAAACAGGCCGGCGTGCGGTGCGTGCTCGATGCGGGCCCGGTCCGGCATGGCTGCCGGCCATCGTTTGATGCGCTGCTGGAGACGATGGTGGCGCTGTATGGCGGGAAGATTCTGGCCGTCGTGATGACCGGCATGGGCCAGGATGGGCTGGCCGGGTGTCGCGCCGTCAAGCAGGCGGGCGGCGCGGTGATCACCCAAGCTGCCGAAGGCTGCGCCGTCTACGGGATGCCGAAGGCGGTCGCGGAGGCCGGGCTCGCCGACGCGATCGTTCCGGTCGGTTCGATCGCCGAAGCGATGACCGCGTACGTCCGCAGCCGCCGAGCCTGACGGCAACAGGAAGCACCAGGGCGCGAGCCGTCCGCCAGGAAGCACCAGGGCGCCAGCCCGGTGAACTGCGGCGGCGACAAAGGGCTGATGGCATTCATCACGGAGACGGGGCCGATCCGTAAAATCCTCAGGCATCTTGGCCAACCGCTCGCCCCACCACCGGTGTCACCCGCTCGCGGACCCGGGCCGCGAGCGGGTGACAC
>JBJTDB010000043.1:0-8485 GCA_046092145.1 Planctomycetia bacterium
CGTAGGCGGGCGTGTCGGGGCCCGACATGCCGAGCACCGATCCGAGCGAGAGAACATGCCGGCCGGAGCCGTCGGGTCGCTCGTTCATCAGGAAATACTGCCGACCCTCGAGGATGCCACGAGGGTACTGGAAGGTTCCGACCACCTGCTCGAACTCGAACGTGGCGAGGTGGCCCTGCGTGGGGAGGAAGGGACTGTCACGGGTGTCGTGGATGATGCCTCCGCTGAACCCGTAGACGGCGTTGCTGCCGAGCATGTTGACGATTGCCGGCGCCAGCACCCGTGGGTTGTAGACGTTGACGTTCTCCCCGCGGAATCCGGCGTTGACCGAGAGGTCCGGCGCGAAGGCGAACTGATACCCCAGGCCGACGCGACCACCGAGACGGTTCTCCGCCCAGTCGGAGAAGAATCGTGTGAAGTAGGAGGCGCTGGTCGACAGCCCGATGCGGGTGTCGAAGAGATAGGGCTCCTGGAACGTCGCCGTATACCGCTGCAACTGGGTGCCCGGCGCGGCTTCAAGCCGGAACCGCTGCCCGGCCCCGCGAAACGCCGTGCCGTTGCGAACGTCGTCCCAGCTGCGAGGCAACCGGAAGAGATCGAAGTTTTGCTCGTCGATGACGATGTTGCCGACGAGCCCGGCGTTGGAGTTCACGCCCGCCCCGATCATGAGACGGCCTGTCTGTGTCTCCTCGGCATCGACATCGAGGATCACATAGGGCTCGTTGCCCGGAAAGACCTGCACCGGCTGGCCGAAGTCGGGAACCGCGCCAGGCGGACCGAATCCGCCGGGCTGGACCAATCCGCCGGGCTGACCGGGGCCAAAACCGGCCGGAGGCATGCCTCCTCCAAACCCGACCGCAGGGGGAATCCCTCCCGGCGGCTCCACCTGACCCGGGGCGGGCAGCTGGGCGACCCGGGCCGGCGGCGGCGCCACGGTCCGTGAGTAGTCGATGGTCTGCGGCCCCATGGGAGCCAGCGGTGCGCCCCCCCACGGCTGCATCGGTTGCTGCTGCATGACAGGCGACGGCTGCGGGCTCTGGCCTCTCCAGACCGGGGGCTTCGGTGCCGCGGGGGGCGAATCGGGCGACGTGCGCGGCGGCGGCGGCACTTCCGGCTCCGCGGGCAGCGCCTCGCTGAGATGGCCCTCGAGGACGAGGTTCACGACGCAGTCGTCCGAGCCGTCAGGGCTTTGGCCGCGGAACCCGCGGCCCTTCTCACTGGCGATCTGCTCGTCGGCATTTTCCGGCTTGCTGAAGACGATCTTCGGCCCCTCGCCCTTGGCCGCGTCGGCGAGGAAGAGTCCGCTCGACTTCAGACGGCGCTCGTCGTCGCGAAGCTTTCGGATATCGAGGATGTCGCCCGGTCGCAGCGACAGGCGGTTGAGGATCGTGGCGTGCCGTGTGTGGGGATGCTCACCCCGGATCCGCACGTTGATCTGCCCGACGCGATACCGCTGACCCTCGGCGATGTTGTAGACGAGGTCGAGCTGTCCGGGCTCCTCGAGGAATCGTGGGTCGGCGCGGATATCGGCGAAGACGAACCCGCGGCCGCCGTAGATGTCGCGGACGAGGTTGAGATCGTTTTCCATCTTGCTCTGGTTGAACGACTCGCCGCTCTTGAGCTTGAGATCGCGAGACAGAAACTCGCTCTTGAACTTGGTGTTGCCGATGAACGAGATGTTTCGGACGGCATAGCGCGGTCCCTCGTTGATCACGAACGTGAGCCTCGTCCAGTCGCGGCCGCCCCCCCGCATCACGTCGAGTTCGCGGCCCACCTTCGCCTGGAAGAATCCGAGGCTCCGGTAGTAGGCCGTCAGGGCATCGACATCGGCGTCGATTTTTTCGCGGTCGATGTCGCCGCCCAGGAGCCAGAAGACACCCGGCTTCGACTTGATCTGCGTGAGCAGGCGGGCGTCGCTGGCGATCGAATTACCGACGAAACTGGTCCAGAGCGACTTCTTGCTTCGGCCCTCGTCGATGAGGAACACCGCCCCCTTGTCGCCCGGCTTGCCTCCTTCGACCGCTGAGACACGGGCCGAATCGTACCCCTTTTCGTGGTAGTGCGACTCGATACGACGGCGGGCCTCCTCCACGACGTAGGCATCCATCGAATCGCCGACGTCGATCTCGGCCTTCTTTCGGAGCGTGCGGGTCGTGACCCGCTCGTTCCCGATGTACCGCACGTAGCGGATCATGGGCCGTTCGACCACCTGGAAGATGACGACCACGCCCTCGCGAACCCGCACGTATTTCGGAACGACGTCGACGAATTTCCGGGAGCGGTGGAGCGTGCGCACGTCTTCCTCGATCGACTGCGGATCGAAGATCTGGCCCGCCCGGGTGACCAGCTTGGGCAGTTTCGACACCTCGGTCGCCTCGTTCCCCTCGATTCGCACCTCGACGATGCGATTGGCGGGATCGACGTCGGCGGCCGCCGGTGGAGACCCGCTCGCCGACGGCAGCGGCGTTTGCCCGACGGCGGATGACCAGCAGCATGCCCACGATGCCACCGCAGCGGCCAGCAGGCCGCACGGCGGGAGTGGCGTCAGCGTGAAGGATGCGCGCAGTCGTCTCACGTGGTGTCGATCCGGCGGGATGGGGCTGCGAAAGCCGGGGAGGAATAGCGGAGTCCCGTCCGGGATCACAAGGCGAATCATCGCCAGGCAGTTTCCCGCCCGTTCCCCGCGGCGCTGCGGCCGTGGCCCAGTCGGGCCGGGTCCTGCCCGGGTCTTGCCCAGCCTTCGATTCTTGACTGGGCTGCTCAAACTCCGGTACTTTTCAGGGTCGGCGTCCCCCCATGCAGCCCCATGTCATCGATCTGCGCAAGTCCGACGACGCCCGCGACGTGGTGCATCGGGCCGTGCAGGCGCTTGCCGAAGGACGGACGGTCGGATTCCCGACGGAAACCGACTACGTGATCGCAGCGGCCGTCCGCCATGCGACGGCCATCGAGCGATTGCTTCCGCTGGCGGTGCCGCATGCCGGCGAGCCACCCCTTTCGCTCGCGGTCAAGAGCGCGACCGAGGCGCTGGACTGGGCCCCCCGGCTCAGCCCACTGGGCCGAAGGATCGCCCGCCGCTGCTGGCCCGGTCCGGTGGCGATCATCGTCGCCGACGACCATCCCGAGAGCCTGGTACATCGTCTCCCCGCAAGGGTGCGGCAGGCGGTGCTTGGCGACGGCCGACTGCGGCTGCGGGTTCCCGGCCATCCCATGCTGGGCGATTGCATGCGGATGCTGGCAGGCCCGGTCGCTCTCGCGGAACCAGGTAGGCCCGATCGCCCGCCGGCCGTCACTGCCAGCGAGGCGATCGAGCGGGCAGGGGCGGCGGTCGATCTCGTCATCGACGACGGCCGCGCGAGGTATGCCCAACCGGTTTCGACCATCGAGGTCGCCGATCTCGGGTTCCGGATGGTGCATCCGGGCATCGTGTCGGAGGAGACGGTGCGAAGGCTCTCATGCCTCATGGTGCTCTTCGTCTGCACCGGCAACACCTGCCGCAGCCCCATGGCCGAGGCGCTCTTCCGGCAGCGGGTGGCACGGCGGGTCGGCTGCCGTCCCGAGGAGATCGAGACCCACGGCGTCGTCGTGCAGAGCGCCGGCATCTCGGCGTGGGGGGGTGGCCGGGCGAGCACCGGTGCCCTCGAGACCATGGCCGAGTACGGGATCGATCTGTCCGGCCACGAGAGCCAGCCGCTGACGGAATCGCTCGTGCGGCAGGCCGACGTCATCTGGACGATGACCGCCGGCCACCGGGCCGCCATCCTGGCCCAGTTTCCCGAGGTGGGCGACCGCGTGGCGGTGCTCTCGCCCGATCGGATTGACGTCGTCGACCCGATCGGCGGGCCGGTGGAAACCTACCGGAAATGTGCCCGACAAATCGACGCGCATCTCGCCTCGAGAATCGATACACTCGACATCGTTCCGCCGGACGATCGGCGGGGAAACCCTTGAGCACGCGGGCCGCTGGGTCCAGGACGGAGCACAGATGCGGATTGCGATCGGAAGCGACCATCGAGGCCTGGCATCGAGACTGCGTGTGATCGCGCTTCTCGAGCGGATGGGTCATGAGGTGATCGACTGCGGCAGCCACACGGAGGAAGCCGTCGACTATCCCGACATCGCCGCCGATGTTGCCTTGCGGGTGAGCGAGGGCACGATCGATCGGGGCGTCCTGCTGTGCTGCACCGGTGTCGGCATGGCCATCGCCGCCAACAAGGTGCCCGGCGTGCGAGCCGCGACCTGCCATGACGAGGTGACGGCCGAGATGAGCCGCCGCCACAACGACCTCAACGTCTTGTGTCTGTCGGCAGAAATGATCGGGCCGGAGGTGCAGGAGAAGATCATCCGCACCTGGCTGGAGACACCCTTCGAAGGGGGCCGTCACGCCCGTCGCGTCGCCAAGATCACGGCCCTGGAGCCCTGTGGCCGGCAGGACCAGAAAAAGTCCTGACTCCGCGATCCCGGTAAGCGACGTCATCGCGGTGGGCGGCGAAAGGTCGTCGGTTCGTATCGGTCGTAACGGCGCGAGCGTGAAAAAACAGCCGTGCGACGCCCTTCCTTTCGTTGAACCGTCCGATGCCGTTGGTATCGTCGGGGCATGGCACACACCCATCTCCCCGGCCCTGAAGAAGTCGACTGCCTGATCCGCAACGCCGAATTGCGGGATGCCATCGAGCCCTACCTCGATGAAGCGATCTTCGAGATCGATTTCCGCTCGCTGCCGACCGAAACGGAAAACCGGTTCCTCGAGTCGATGCTCGCCTGGGAGCAGGCTCCCTTGGTACCGATTGCCCGATGGTTCGAGCCGGTGCTCGCCCTCCAGCCGGCCTGCACGCTCGACGACGAACAGATTCGTGACCGGCTCTGGCAGACGATCGACCGTCTCTACTCGAGGCGGATCGTCCTCGATTTCACCGACCACCTCTCCGACCGCGATCTCTATTCGCTGATCCGTCGCGACATCCTGCCGTCGGCCGTGAAGCGGGTCGATCTGCCCGACAACTACTTCCACTGGGACTGCAGCGCCAGCGGAGGCGAAGACCCGTCGATCTGGCTGACGTACTACGCGTCGGACGACGAGCGCGAGCAGTGGGCCCTGGAGGCGGGCCAGGAGCCGCCGCCCCGCCAAGTGCCAGCCCATCCCAGAGCGCTGCCGACCGCTCCGGTCTGACGGCGGCTGGCGAAATAATTGCCGGCCGTGGAGAGTTCTTCACCGCCCATCATGCCCTCAGTGGGCCACCTCTGCGAACCGATGCCGTTGATAGAACGGTACGGGGTTTGCGGGCACGGCCCCCCATGGTGCCAAAACAACCCTCGCCCCACCGTTTTTCCGGCGCTACGTTCCCCCGTGGCCTGACACTCGTCGAACTCCTCGTCGTGGTCGCGATCATCGGCGTGCTCGCCGGCCTGCTCGTGCCGGCCGTGCAGGCCGCCAGGGAGGCGGCCCGGCGGTCGTCGTGCACCAACAACCTGAAGCAGCTCCCGATCGCTTTCCACAACTATGAAAGTGCGATGAATTGCCTCCCACCGCTCAAGCGATTGTATGGGGACGACAAAATCACGCCGGCCACAGCCGGGTGTGAGTCCGCGATGGCGTTCCGGAGTTGGGCAGCCGACGTCCTTCCCTACCTCGAGGAGACGTCGCTGATGGCCAACTACGATCTCTCCCAGAATTGGTGGGCGAATGCTGATGGAACAGCGCCAAGCGGTGGTACCGCCGGCGTGCTCGACGCCAATCCCACCGGCAATCGCGCGCTGGTGCGGACGCAATTCCAGATATTGCAGTGTGCGTCGTCTCCCTTCCCGAATCGGATCCAGGACAAGATCGAGACCGTCGCCAGCGGCAAGCCACGGAAGACCGGTGCCTGCGGCGACTACTTTCTTGTGGGAGGCGTGGGAGCGAATTTCAACGCGGTTGCCGGGCTGACGACGGCGACGGGCACCGTGGCGGTGGGGCCAGGAACGACGGAGACGTGGAGCGGATGCGGCACGGGCGCCACGCGGCCTCGGTCCACTCTTGCGAAGATCACCGATGGAACCTCGAAGACGATCCTGCTCGCGGAGTGCGCCGGTCGCGAGGATGTGTGGCGTGAGAGAGTGCGGACGCCGGCCAACGCAGACAACAACGCGGGCAACGCCGCCTGCGCAAGGGCCCAGGGCGGGTCGTGGGCGACAAACGACAATCCGCATGCCTTCGGTGAAAAAAGCACCGCCTGGTGCCCGACGAACACAGGCAGCCTGATCGTTGGCACGATTCCGACGCCGCTCATGAAGGTCAACGGCTCCAACGAATCGGGCTGGCTCATCTATGCCTTCCACTCCGGTGGCGCGAATGTCGCCATGGCCGATGGCGCCGTGCGATTCGTGGGGGAGGGCACGTCCGTTCAAATCCTTGGCGAACTTGCGACCCGTGCCGGTGGCGAACCGTCCAGCCTCCCGTGACGGGTGTCGTTCCTGCCCCGCCGCCCACGGCGTATAGTTCTCCCGACGTCCGGTTTTTCTTCCCACACGTTTTCCTGCCCTCACAGAGGTGTGCCATGCCCGTGCGCGGTCTTCCCTTGGCTGCCGGTGTCGCAACGGTCTTGAGCGTTTCGATCGCGGCGTTCCCGTCCGGGATCGCCGCCGATCCGGCTGCGATCCGGGAAGCGATCGCGAAGGGCTCGGCCTATCTGGTCGAACAGGGCCAGGCCGACGACGGCAGCTTTTCGTCCCAGGCCGGGCCGGCCATCACGGCGCTCGCGGTTTCGGGACTGGTCAAGAGCGGCACGCCTGCCGAATCCCCGGCCGTGCAGAAGGCGATCGCCTACCTCCTGTCCTTCAAACAGCCGAGTGGCGGCATCCATCCCCCGGAGTCGCTCGTGTCGAACTACGAAACGGCGATCGCGATGATTGCGCTGGCCGCATGCAACGTCGGCGGGAAATATGACGCCGACATCAAGGCAGCCGAGTCGTTCGTCAAGGGACTCCAGTGGGATGACGGCGAAGGCCCGGGACCGTCGGACCCGGCCTACGGCGGCGCCGGCTACGGCAAGAAGAACCGCCCGGATCTTTCCAACACATCGTTCCTCATCGAAGCGCTGCGGAGCGTCGGCACGCCCGACGATGATCCGGCGATCCAGCGGGCGCTCGTTTTCGTGTCGCGCACGCAGAACCTCGAGGGCCCCCACAACACGCTCCCCTTCGCCGCCAAGAACCCCGATGGCGGCTTCTATTACACGCCCGCCGCCGGCGGCGAGAGCCAGGCTGGCAGCCTGCCGAACGGCGGCCTTCGGAGCTACGGGTCGATGACCTATGCCGGCCTGAAGAGCATGATTTTCGCCGGGCTTTCCAAGGACGACCCCCGCGTGAAGGCGGCCGTCGCCTGGCTTGGGAAGAACTACTCGTTCGAACAGAACCCCGGCATGGGCGACGCGGGGCTCTACTACTACTTCCACACCGCGGCCAAGGCGCTCGACGTGTTCGGCGACGAGACCTTCTCCGACGAGAAGGGGGTTTCGCATGTCTGGCGGAGCGAACTGGCCGATGCCGTGATCAGGCGGCAGCAGGCCGACGGCTCGTGGATCAACGCCAATCCACGGTGGATGGAAGGCGATCCCAACCTCGTCACCGCCTACGCGCTTCTCGCGCTGTCCTACTGCACGCAGTAGCGATTGGAAGAGCTTCCCCGTCGCGTCACTCTTTCAAATCGAAGAGCCGCTTGAGCGCGTCGAGCAGGCCGTGCGGAGGGCCGGAGCGGCGTCGTCGAGCTCACGCCGTTTGAGTTCCTCGACAGGCTCGCGGATCTCGTCCCGCCGCCGCGAAAACACCGGCATCGCTACCACGGGGTGTTTGCGCCGAATCACAAGCTCAGGCGGGCCGTCACGGCGTTCGCCATCGGGAATGTCGGCAAGCGGGGCGATACCGCGACGGGCGGGCATGGAAACGACACTCACGGCACGGGAGGCTGCTGCGACGCGCATCCGCATCAAAAGCCTCGCCCGACGACCTGCCCGTGATCGACATCCACAGCCTCTGACCGGTGCCGGACACGAGGCATCGAAGCCCGGGAGCGGCGGACTGGGAGACGGCCTGCGCCGGAGTGAGAAAATCGCCATCGCAGCAGGGCGTGAGCGGCGTTTCGGCGTTTCGGGAAACCACCTCCGGACGCCCGGGCCGCTCCTCCCAAGGCTCACGAGTGGCTCATCAGCCCGGAAACCGTTGCGGACGTGCCATTGACCGGGCTATCCGTTATCGCACAATGCGATTATGATTTCAGGCAAGGACTCCCGGCAGTCGATGAGGATGACATGCACGTCATTTCCAGGTCTCGTCTGCGGTTATTCTGGAAGACGTGCCGGAACCGTGTGGATGCGGAGCGAGCGTTGTCCGCCTGGTACAAGATCGCGTCGAAGGCTGAGTGGGCGAACTTTGCCGGGCTCAAGCAGACGTTTGGTTCGGCGGATCAGGTTGGCAACTGCGTAGTATTCGATGTGGGCAACAACCGTTA
>JBJTDB010000044.1:0-852 GCA_046092145.1 Planctomycetia bacterium
CATCCCGAAGCGGTACAAGGCGGGCGACATCGTGAAGGGCACGGTGACCAAGATCACCAACTTCGGCGTGTTCGTCGGCCTGGAGGACGGCCTGGAGGGCCTGCTCCACATCTCGGAGCTTTCCGACCAGCAGGTGGAGAACGCCGAGGACGTCGTGAAAGTGGGCGACGAACTCGAGGTGAAGGTGCTGCGAGTCGATACCGACGAGCGAAAGATCGGCCTCTCGAAGAAGCGTGTCGGCTGGTCAGCCGAGCGCGAGGCGGCCGAGGCCGTGGTCGAGTAGCGACGGTTCGGGGCTGCCCATGCCCCACGCGATTTGGGTTCCATTCCGAAGGAAAGCCCCCGGTGGAAACCGGGGGATCAATGCGGGTGGCGACCGGATTATCCCCGGGTTTCCACCCGGGGCTCCGCGGCCCGCGGGGCGTGCGAGCCTACTGGCGGTATCTCGCGTCGAGCGACTGGATCGGGCCGATGCGTTCGGCGGGTGGCTCGTGGCCGGCGATCCCCGCCCGCGGCTGCACGACGACGCTGGTCCCACGCTCGATCCGATGCGGGTCGTTCGAGCCGCGGATCCGCACCCGACGAGTGGCCGGCTGCTGAATCGCCTCGCCGCTGGCCGGATCGACGATATCGAAGGCGACGGGTGAGCCACCGATCCAGAGTCGCAGGTGGGTTCCTGGCCGCAGGAGCCGGAGATCCACGACGGAAGGACCGCCGTCCGCCGGGGGAGGCTCGATCGGGGCCGCCAGCGACGGTGCGACATGCACCTCCACGGGTGCTGGCACCCCCGCTGGAACGGTCTGCGATCCACCACGTGGTCCCATCAGCGGTTCGTGAGCCATCGGCGCAGCC
>JBJTDB010000045.1:0-31851 GCA_046092145.1 Planctomycetia bacterium
GGTCAGAGCGGCATCGAGGTGAGCGACTGGTTTCCGCACACGGCCCGGAACATCGACAAGATCGCGGTCATCCGCTCGATGTGGACCACGGACTCGAATCACGGCGCCCAGGGACAGTTTCACACCGGCCGCCACATGCTCGACCCGGCCCAGCCCACGCTCGGCGGCTGGGTGCACTACGGACTCGGCTCGCTCAACGACAACCTGCCGCAGTTCATCTCGATCGGCACGCGGCCCTACTGGAACAAGAAGGACGGCGACTACCTCGGTCCGGCCCACGACGCGGTGCCGCTGCGGATCGATCCGAACAATCCGCTCGACTTCGGTCGGCCGGAGCGGCCGTTCGCCCGCGAGGTCCAGGAGATCGGCTTCGACCTCGTGGAGCGGTTGAACGGCCTCACCGGCGTGGAGTATCCGAACGACCCGGCCACCGCCGCCCGGATCGCCTCCTACGAGCTTGCGTTCCGGATGCAGCGGAGCGTGCCGCGGGTGATCGACTTCGCCGACGAAACGGACGAGACGAAGAAGCTCTATGGCCTCGACCTGCCGCACTGCAAGGAATTCGGCGCGCAGCTACTGGCAGCGCGGCGGTTCGTCGAGCAGGGCGTGCGGTTCATCCAGATCCAGCACGGCGGCGGCGGGGCCGGCGCCTGGGACGCCCACGGCGGCCTCAAGGCCAACCACGAAAAGCTCTCCCTCCAGGTCGATCAGCCGATCGGGGCGCTGCTGGAAGACCTCGACCGCCGCGGCCTGCTCGACGAGACGATCGTGATCTTCTGCACGGAGTTTGGCCGCACACCCGGCTCGCAGGGCTCCGATGGCCGCGACCACCATCCCTTCGCCTTCTCCGTCTGGATGGCCGGCGGCGGCATCAAGGGGGGCATCGTCCACGGCGCGACCGACGAACTCGGCTTCCATGCCGTCGAGGATCGGCACTACGTCACCGACGTCCACGCCACGATCCTGAAGCTCCTCGGCCTCGACTCGCGGCGTCTCGAGGTGCCCGGCCGCAAGCGGCTGGTGATCGACCACGGCGCCCCGATCGAGGCGATCATCGCGTGAGGCTTGTCGCTTCTATGAGACGGCAGAAGCCCGTGACGCGACGTCACGGCCGCTTCTGCCTGAAGAGCCAGTCGAGCGTGGCTGGATCGCGGTAGGCGGGCGTCCACGAGTCGTGCCGAACCGTTTCGAATTCGGTGTACTGTACGTCGCCGCCAGCGGCCTTCACGGCCTCCACCATCGATCGCGACCGGGCGACCGGCACCACCTCGTCGGCGGCGCCATGAAAACACCAGATCGGAAGCTTCGCGAGCTTCGGCGCGGTCGCCTCGTCGCCTCCGCCACAGATCGGTATCACGGCCGCGAACCGCTCCGGCATCCGTGTGGCGAGGTCCCATGATCCATAGCCTCCCATCGAGAGGCCGGTGAGGTAGACGCGGTCGGGATCAACCGGTTCCGTCTTCATCACCGCATCGAGCGCCGCCACGGCGGCCGCGAGATCTGTCGTCGGCTCCGCCTTCTGCGGCGCGCTCTTCTTGTCGGACCAGTCAAAGTCGGCCCAGCGGCTGCCCTCTCGGCACTGCGGCGCGACGACGAAGCAAGGATGCCTTCGTCGAAGTTCCTGTTCGGCGAGCCATGTCGGGAGATACTTGAGCTGCTTCTCGTTGTCGCTTCCCCGCTCGCCGGCCCCGTGAAGGAAGAGCACAAGCGGGTACTTTTCACCCGGTTTGATGGCCGCGGGACGCATGAGCCGGTATCGAAACTCGGCCTCCCGGCCGTCCGCTGTCACGGCGACGGTCCGCTCCTGGAACGCATCGGCCCTCGCATCTCCCGCCACCATCATGAGCACCACTCCCGTCGTCCAGCGCAACCATCGCATCACATGGATCCTCCACACGCAAGCATGATGGACGAAGGTTGGATCGGTCAACGTGAGTAGCACCCGACCGAGAACATCGCGAGCGAAAATGGCACCGGCAGCATGAGCACCGTCGCCTTGTGCTCGGGATTCCGCAGGGAGGCGACCGCGACGCCCATCGCCGTCACGGCGACGAGAAGCGCGGCATCCGCGGGCGTCCAGTCGAGAACGAGTGGCAAGGTGTCGGGCGTCATTCGGTCTTGCTTCTAAGCCCGCTGCGCGAGCAGAGGCAATACGCTCGCCATCACCCTGAGGCCACCCGCACACCTCTCGGCTCGCGCCTCGGGCTTCTCATCAATAGGAAATCACCGCACGCGATACCTCAGCACGCCAACAGCTCCCGGCCGAGCGCGATCGCCGCCGCTTCGAGCTTTTCAAGGCTCCCGCGGTCGAACGGGGTCTGCCAGACCTGATAGATCTCGACATCGTAGAGCGGTTCGGGCGGGAGGTAGCCGACCGAGCCGTTGACGAGGTTGAGCCACACGACCTCGCGGTCGGGAAACGCGGCCCGCACGTTTTGCTGGATGCAGGAATAGGCCTCGGCCATCGTGCCGAGCACGATCGCCTCGCCGATCCGCCAGCCCCAGACTTCAAAAGGAAACGTTGCGCCGTCGCCAAGCGCCTCGCGGATCCGCAGCCTGCGGCGAATCCGCTTCGCGATCGGCCGGTCCGTGCAGGCGGCAAACTGGGCGGCAAGCTCCGCCGCCGAGGGCCAGTCTTTGAGCGGCAGATCCACCGTGCGTCGCTTCGCCGCCAGCGTCTGCATCATGCTCGTCGCGGCTCGCGGCTCCCGCCGCCCGGTGGCCAGCGGCGCGCCCGACTCCACCACGCGGTCGAAAACGAGCGCCTGCCCCGGCGGCTCCATCGCATGCACCGCGGCAAGCACCGCATGGGCAAGTTCGCGGCCGTGGCTGTCGGCGACCGCCGGATCGCCCACATATTGATAGCGGGGAGAAAGCTCGCCCGACGCCCCTTGCAGGAAGAGGCCCAGCCCCGCTCCCTCCCGCTCGATCGTGCTCCGCATCTCCCCCGGAAAATCAGGCGAGACGAGGTCGTTGTCCCAGGCAAGCGTGGTGGGATGGCAGGCGTAGTTGGCGATCGTGGCCAGCGGAGTGCCCGCTGCGTTTGTGATTCGCCCCACGACAAGCGTGTCGTCGGCCGGGTTCGCCGGGTTGAACCCACAGACGAGCCGCGGCCCGCCGGGGGGCGATGGATCGGGCAGGTCGCGGTTCGCGGCGAGGCTCGAGCGGCCGTGAGTCCATTCGATCATGGCCGGCGCGAGAGAGGCGATCGCCGCCCGCGCCGTCTCTACCATCTTGTGTTCGAGCGTCACGAGATAGGCGGCAAGCAGGTCGCCCCCCTGCCACTGCGGCTCCGGCTCACAGAGCGGCGGCGCGGAGTGGGTGTGCGTCACACACGAGAGCAGCCGCTCATCTGGCAGCCCAAGCGCCGCGCAGACGCGGCCGCGAAACTTCCGCTCGTACGCCATGTTGGCCCACCAGCCCAGGTCGGTGTCGAGCAACACGAGCGGCTGGTCGGTCGCGCCGGCGCGGATCGCGAGGGCCGTGAGGAGGAGCGGGCGGTGCACGCCCTGCGCCGTATCGCGCATCGCGGCCCCCCAGTTGCGGCAGAAAATGCCGATCGGTGGGGTGATGTCGGTGCGGGAGATGCCGACCTGGCCAGTGAAAGCAGCGTGCACAATCGGAACGGGCGGTTTCATGGAGTTTCAACATAGTGACATGACGGTTTATTTGGAATAGAATCCGCCGGTATGAAGATCACCGCCGTCGAGGCTCATGTCTGCAACGCCCGGATGCGGAACTGGGTGTTCGTGAAGGTCGTCACCGACCAACCCGGGCTCTGGGGCTGGGGTGAGGCCACGCTCGAATGGCACACCCGCGGCATCGTGGGAGCGATCGAGGATCTCGCCCCGCTCGTCGTCGGCGAAGACCCGACGCGGATCGAATACCTCTGGCAGATGATGGTTCGCCAGCATTTCTGGCACGGCCACGGCATCGAACGGGCCACCGCGATCGCCGGCATCGACATCGCCCTCTGGGACATCCTCGGCAAGGTGGCCGGCATGCCCTGCTCGAAACTCTGGGGCGGCCCCGTCCGCGACCATGTGCGCACGTATTGCCACCTGGGCGGCGGCAACATGGAAGACTTCTACGAGACGGCGGCCGACGACGCGAAGCGGTTCGGCGAACTCGCCCGTGCGGCCGTCGCCGATGGCTTCACCGCGTTCAAGAGCATGGCCGTGCCCCCCACGATGCCGCTCGAGGGCTTGAAGCCCCTGCGGGCCGCGGAGCAGGCCGTAGCCGCAATGCGGGAGGCCGTGGGTGAATCGATCGACATCATGGTCGATTGCCACGCGCGGCCCTCCCCGGCGATGGGCATCCAGTTTGCAAAGGTGCTCGATCCCTACGGGCTCTACTTTCTGGAGGAGCCCTGCTGGCCCGAGAGCATCAACGGCCTCCGCGACATTAAGACCTCCTGCCGCACGCCGATCGCCACGGGGGAGCGGATCACGAACCTCGCCGAGTTTGCCCGGCTCTTCGCCGCCGGCGCCTGCGACGTCTGCCAGCTCGACATCACTCACTGCGGCGGCCTTTCGTCGGCCCGGCGGATCGCCGCGCTCGTCGAGGCCCACCGGCTCGCGCTCGCCCCGCACAACCCGCAGGGCCCGGTGAGCACGGCCGCGTCGCTCGAATTCGGCTTCTCGCAGCCAAGCTACATCATCTGCGAGACTGTGCACGCCGACGTGCCCTGGCGGCACGACGTCGTCAAGGAAGGTTTTATCGTGGAGAAGCAGGGGCGGATCGTCCGCCCCAACACGCTGCCCGGCCTCGGCATCGAGATCGATGAGGCGGAGGTGAAGAAGCATCCCTTCGAGCAGGAACTCCCGCAGCGGGTGTTTTACAAGGACGGCAGTGTCGGCGATTGGTAGGGGGCAAACGCAGGATGGGTACCGCATTCCCTCGGCTCGCGCCACGGGCTTCGAGGAACCCTGATTAAACCTATGACAACGTCTCACTCCTCTCCCCGCCGCACGCTCGCCGGCGTCTTGCCGATCGTGCACGTGCCGTTCGACGAGCACGACAGGATTCACGCTGCTGATCTCAACCGCGAGATCGACTGGATGTTTTCCGTCGGCGCCGACGGTCTCGGCACCGGGATGGTCTCCGAGATCGTCCGTCTCTCGGCCGACGAACGGACGTGGCTCGCCGAGAAGCTCGTGGAATTCACGGCCGGCCGCGGCGCGGTCTTCATGAGCGTGGGGGCCGAGAGCGGTGCGACCGCGCGGGCCCACGCGATCGCCGCCGAGAAGGCGGGCTGCGACGCCGTCATGGCGGTGCCGCCGATGACGGCGCGGCTCCCGGCGGCGGCGGTCGTCAACTACTTCCGCGAGATCGCCGAGAGCGTGACGGTGCCGGTCATCGTGCAAGACGCCTCCGGCTACGTCGGCCAGCCGATCCCACACTCCGCCTGCGTCGACCTGCTCGACCGCTACGGCCCCGAAAAGATCATCTTCAAGCCGGAGGCCTCGCCGCTGGGGCCGAATCTTTCGGCGCTCCGCGATGCGACCGGCGGCCGGGCGAAGATCTTCGAGGGCTCCGGTGGCATCCTGCTCGTCGATAGCTACCGCCGCGGCATCGTTGGCACGATGCCGGGCGTCGATCTGCTCGATGGCGTCGTCGCGCTCTGGCGGGCGCTCGAGGCGGGCGACGACGACGCAATCTATTCGATTTCGCTGCCGCTCTCTGCGATCGTTGCGCTCCAGATGCAGGCCGGCCTCGACGGCTTTCTTGCGATCGAGAAATACCTGATCGTGAAGCGGGGCCTGTTCGCGTCGGACCGCCGCCGCGGCCCGGTCGGCTGGACGCTCGACGGCGAGCCGGCCCGCGAGGTCGATCGGCTCTTCGAGCGGCTCGCGGAGGCGATCCCAGCCCCATGCGCTACGCGATCCTGACCTTCCTCTGGGCGGTGGCGCTCGTTGCCTACGTGCAGCGGTCGGCGATCAGCGTGCCGCTGCAGGAGATCGGCCGCGATCTCGCGGTGCAAAACACCTGGTTCGGCGACGCCACGCGGGCGCTCGGCTTCCTGCAATCGGCCTGGCACTTCGGCTACGCACTGCTCCAGATCCCGGCCGGCCGGCTCGCCGATCGGATCGGCGGCCGCCGCGCGATCGTGCTTCTGGCGATCCTCTGGTCGCTGGCGACGGCGGTCACCGGCTTTGCGCGGTCGTATTGGGAGCTGGTGGCGGCCTGGACGCTCATGGGGGCGCTGCAGGCGGGCGTGTTTCCGTGCGCGGTGCGGTCGATCGGGCAGGTGTTCGGCGAGAAGGAGCGGGCGCGGGCGTCGGGCTGGCTCGGGGCCGGCATGCTCGCCGGCGGCGCAATCGCGCCGGTGCTCACGGCCGGGCTGCTCGAACGCTTCGCCCCATGGGCGGCCGCGGAAAACATCGCCCGGTGGCGGATCTGCCTTGTGCTCTATTGCCTGCCCGGGCTCGCATGGGCGGCGGCGTATTGGCTTGGCACGCGCGAAAGAAAAGGGGACAGGCACCTTTTGCTTCGCAAAACGAGCCAGTCCCCAGGGGACAAAAACGAGCCAGCCCCCAGGGCGTGGTCGGACTCGTCGCTCTGGCTGCTCTGCGGTCAGCAATTTCTTCGCGCCGCCGCGATGATTTTCTTCGTCACCTGGTTTCCCACGTTCCTCCGCGAGACCCGGGGCGTCTCGCTCCTGCAGTCGGGCCTGCTCACCTCCTACGCCGGTGTCGCGGCGATGTTCGGCGTGATCTGCGGCGGCTATGCCTCGGACTGGCTGCTCGCCCGCACCGGCAGCAAGCGGATTGCGAGGCAGTTTCTCGCCGCATCGGCGATGGCCAGTTGCGCCGTCTTGATCGTGTTCTCCTCGTTCGTGGCCGATGTCAATGCCGCGATCGCGCTCATCAGTGCCGGCGCGTTCATCGCCTGCTTCGGCGGCGTGGCGGGCTATACCGTGGCGATCGACTACGGTGGCGACCGCGTCGGCACGGTCTTCGGCGCGATGAATATGGCGGGGTCCTTTGGCGCGATGCTCTTCCCGGTGACGGTCGGCTGGCTCGTGTCGGCCACGGGCACGTGGAACGCCGCCCTCTTCACGTTCGCCGCGCTGATGGCGGTCGATGCCGTTCTCTGGGCGATGCTCAACCCGAAGGGCCGATTCATGAAACCACAGGAAGGATTCCGCGACCGGCTCCTCGAGTGCCTCGGCGGCCCCTGGCCGGAACGGTGCCCACTCGAGCCGCGGCCCCGCGAACCCGTGGAGGTCGATGGCCGGAGGATCACGAGCGGCCGCCACGAGGGCTACCGGATCGAGTCGATCGACTACTGCGTCGAACCGGGCGAACGCGTGCCGGCGCTGCTGCTCGTGCCCGACGGAGTCGATGCCGCCCATCCCGCGCCGGCGATCGCCGTCTGGCACCAGCACAACGGCGAGTGGCACCTCGGCAAGAGCGAACCGGCCGGACTCGCCGGCAACCCGATGCACCATATGGGCGCCGCACTCGCGAAGGAGGGCTACGTCGTTCTCTGCCCCGACGCCGTCTGCTTCGAGGAGAGGCGCAGCCCATTTCTGAAGGATGGCAACTTCGAGCGGTTCGAGTTTCTGCGGCATGTCGTCGCAGGCCGGTGCCTCGCCTGGAAGAACATCCTCGACATGCGGCGGGCGATCGATCTGCTCGTCTCGCGGCCCGAGGTCGATCCCGCGCGGATCGGCTGCTATGGCCACTCGATGGGCTCGACCCACACCTGGCTCGTTGGCCCATGGGATGATCGGATCTCGTGCCTCGTCGGCAACTGCTGCCTGCCCACCTACGCGGCCATCGAACGGACACACCTGCTTCACTGCTTCCCAAACTTCATCCCTGGCATTCATCGCTTCGGCGACACACCCGACATCGCGGCGCTGATCGCGCCGCGACCGTTGCTGCTCAACTTCGGCGAAACCGACAAGGGCAGCCCGATCGAGGAGGTGCGAATGGGCCTCGAGACGATCGCCGCCGCCTACCGTGAGGCAGGGCGGGCCGATGCGTTCGACTCGTTCATCGAGCCGGGCGTGGGCCATGTGCTATCGCCGGCAATGTGGGAACGAACCCGCGGCTGGTTCAAGAAGCACCTGTGACACGCTCAGGCGCCGCTCACCCCGCCATCGCGTCGGCGAGCAGCGCATCGACGTCGGGTTCCGTCGTCGCCCAAGAGCACATGAACCGGCAGCCACCGCTGCCGATGAAGTCGTAAAACCGCCAGCCGCGGGCCCGCAGGCCGGCCGCCAGGTCTTTCGGCAGCCGCGCGAAGACGGCGTTGGCCTGGCGGCGGCCGAGCAGCTCCACGCCGGGTATCTTCCGCAATCCTGCCTCGAGCTGTGCCGCCCGGTCGTTGGCGCGGCGGGCGTTCTCCAGCCACACGCCGCCGTCGAGCAGCCCCACCCAGCCCGCCGTGATCGCCCGCATCTTCGACGCGAGCTGCCCCGACTGCTTGCAGCGATAGGCAAACTCCTCCGCCTGCTCGCGACGGAAGAAGACGACGGCTTCGCCGATTCCCATGCCGTTTTTCGTGCCGCCCAGGCAGAGCACGTCCACTCCCGCTTCCCACGTGATTCGCCTCGGCGGCACGCCGAGGGCGGCCACTGCATTGGCAAAGCGGGCGCCGTCCATGTGGAGCCGCAGGCCGTGCCGGCGGCAGGCCTCTGCGACGGCCTCGACCTCCGCCACGGTATACACCGTCGAGAGTTCCGTCGCCTGCGTGATGCTCACCACCCGCGGCTTCGGGTAGTGGATGTCGCGCCGGCGAAGGACGGCCTCGTCGATGCCCTGCGGCGAGAGCTTGCCGTCGGTGCCGGAAAGCAAAAGGAGCTTCGTGCCGTTGGAGAAAAACTCCGGGGCACCGCACTCGTCGGTCTCCACGTGCGCCAATTCGTGGCAGAGGATGGCGTGGTACGACTGGCAGAGCGACGCCAGGGCCAGCGAGTTGGCCGCCGTGCCGTTGAAGACAAAAAACACCTCGGCATCGCACTCGAACATCTCGCGGACGAGCGTGCAGGCCCGCGCGGTCCATGGATCGTCACCATAGCTCGCCACGCTTCCGGCATTCGCCCGCTCGAGCGCGGCCCAGGCCTCGGGGCAGACGCCCGCCGTGTTGTCGCTGGCGAATTGGTAGCCGGGAGTGACGGAGGTGCTGGTCATGAGGTGGCGAGACGGCGGGTCACGCACTCGGCCAGCAGGCGGCGGAGGGTGTTGAGTCGGTTGTAGAGCGTCTGCGGTGCGCGTTCCAGAGCGCGGGCGAGTTCGGCGATCTGCGCGCCGTGCACATACACCGCTTCGAGCAATTCGCGATCCTTGGCGGGCAGTTCGTCGAGGCACTGCTCGAGCGCCGCCAGCCGTGCCGGCTGGTTGCGGATGTCGGCCGCCCGCTCCGCGGCAAGCGGGGCCAGGAGTGATTCCTCGAAGCAATGGGGCGAGCGGGCCGCGAGCCGCTGAAAGTTTTTCGCCTCGTAGAAGCAGATCGTCGTCGCCCACGCCAGGAAATCGGTGCCCGGCTCGAACGTGTCGAACTTCCGCCACATCGTGAGACTCGCCTTCTGCAGCACGTCTTCGGCGTCGTGCCGACGCCCGAGCAATGAGAGCAGATACCCGAGCAGGCGATCGTGTGATGCCGTAAGCAAGACGACGAAGTGGCCACGCGGGTCGCCGTCGGCTGTGGATGGATGTGGTTTATCGAGTGGCATGAGTGTGGCCTGCCCTCCGCGACGATTATTATCCGCCGGCCAACCAGGAAACCATCTTCGCGAGGAAGGCGTGCCAGGCCGGGTCGTCGAACAGCAGTCGCCCGCCGCCAGAGACGGTGCCGAAGGGCAGCGGCGTGACCACCGCCACCCGCGGGCTGCCGGGAGACGAGGCCAGCACGGCGGGGCGGCCGTCGGTGAGCGTGAGCACGGTCGCGCCGCCGTTGGCCGGCTGGACGTCGTGGGCGTAAAGCACGACAGCCTCGCGCGGGATCGCTGTGCCCACCGCCAGCGGATGATCCCCCGACGCGACGATCGCCGACGGCGTTTCGAGCCGGCCATAGTCGCCGCCCGTCTTGAAGGCCGCCGGCATGAGCGGTCGGAGGCTCTCGTTGGCAAACCCCGCCTGGCCGTAGGTGCGGTCGCCAGAAAGGAAGAGGATGCCGCCGCCGGCCTTCGCGAAGTCGGCGAGCATCTCCTCGCCGATGTCGCCGAGCATGCCGCCGCTCACGTTGGCGAGGATGATCACGTCGTAGCCGAGCAGGTCGTCGTACGATGCCGGGAAATTGCCGAGCGTCTCGCCGAGGGCCGATTTCTTCATCCAGCCGTCCACCACCTCCACGTCGCCGACAAGCTCGAGCGCCTCGTCAACGCCCTGGAAGTCGGCCCTCAGGCCGCGAACGAAAAGGATCCGTGGCTTGGCGTTCTTCCGCCGCACGATCGCATCGGGCTTGAGGTATTGCCGCTTCTTCTTGGGCGGCGTGAATTCGTGGTAAGGCTCGAGCAGTTCGAGGTTCACATTGCGGCCCACCGTGCCGCCGTAGTAATCGGCGTAGGTGATCGTGCGCTGCGCACCCTTCGCGTCGGTTGCGGTCACCGTCACCTCGACCAGGCACGGCATCGACCCCACGCCGCTGACGTTCACCGTGCGGACGAGCGGCGCGAAGCCGACCGCGGTCGCCGTGAAGGGCTCGGCCTCCACCTGCCACGCATCCCTCGCCCCGCAGACGAGCGTCTTGACCGTCACGTCCTTCAGAGGTGTCGTCGCCGCCGCCAGCACGTGCTCGATGGCGAGGCCCGCGGGCGTCTCCACCGTCTCGAAGTGGGCCACGAGCGTGTTGTCGCCGTGGCGGTAGCCGGTGAAGCCCTCCGTCGGGATCACCGCCATCTCCGTCGTCCAGGTCTTGCCCGCGGGGATCGCCGTGTCGTCATACATCCACTCGAGCGTGTTGGCGGCGCAGTTGTCGTAGAGTTGCTGCACGGCGTTGTAGTCGAGCAGAAACATGAGCCCCCGCCGCACGGCCGCATTCGTCGCGCCGTTCCAGCCGGCCGTGGGGGGCGCGACATACCAGTAGCCGTTGGGCGACTCCAATCCCGTGCCCAGTGAGATCATGTCGATGCCGTGCCGCGTCGGCCGCCAATACCGCGTGTTTTTCCGCTGGCCGTCGAAGTCGAAGGCGTGCTGCGACCAATACGCGGGCCGCTTGCCGGTCGTGGCCGGGTTCGTGATCGCGAGCGCCACACGCAACGCCCGGTCGCCGTCCCGCAGCGAGTAGGTCTTTACGATCGCGAGATCGGAGAGCGTCTGGTCGATCGCGCCCTTCACAAGACCCGTCGACACAGTTGACGTCTCGAGCACCGCCTCCGCGGCGTCGTTCTTCACGATCTTCGATTCGTACCGCCGGCCGTCGAATTCACCGGGCCAGCCCTGCGTGGTCCAGAGATCCTTGCAGAGGCCGCCGTTGTCGGCCTTGATGTCGTAGACGACGTCTTCGTTGTCAAAGCCCTTGTAGACGAACGACGCCACCCTGGCTCCGCGGGCGAGATCGATCCGCACGGTGACGAGGTCGTTCTTCATCTCGACCACGTCGGGCTGCCCCGGCACCGGCCGCACCGTGGCCGCCGTCGCCATCCCGGCAGGCACGACACAGCCCACGAACGCCGCCGCCACCGCCGCCTCGCGAATCGCCAATCCCAGCCGCCGCATCAGAGTGCCTCCAGTTCCACGACGAGCACCGACCAATACTCGAGCTCCGGCACGATCACCTGCCAGAAATACGGGTCCGACCGATCGATCGGCAGTTCGCCCTTAGAGCCGTCATCGGGCGAGAGGAGCACGGCGCGGGCCGCCTGCCAGCGGCCATCGAGCGCCTCCGGCACGATCCGCACCGGGATGTCGTGCTGCGGCAGGGGGGCGAGCTGGATCGGCGGCAGCTTGTCGAGCGCGGAATAGTCGGGCGCGGTCTTCGCTTGGTCGGCGGCGGCCTTGATGGCGGCCCGCTGCTTGACCCGTTCGGCGGCCTCCTTCTCCGCCCGGGCCGTTTCCACGGCCGATTCCTGCGCCGGCGGGTTGACGAGATGCATGATCAGCCGCCGGTGGCGATCGTCGATCCGCTGCTCGCGGACGAAGTTCTCCCACATCACGCGGGGCGGCACGACCACGAGCCCCAGCGGGTTCCAGACATTCCGCAGGTTCTTGGCCCAGAGCAGTTCGCCATGCCGCGTCGCAAACCGGCTGTGGGCCACGACGGGATTGCTGCAGTTGGGATGGGCTGCGGCCACGAGCGCGAAGATCCCCTGATAGCGGCCCACGAGCGAGTCGCCGTAGGTCATCGGAAAGAGTTCGCCGCCGAGCCGCCGCACCTGCTCGGCCTCCCGCACGAGCAGGAGCGAGAAATCATCCCAGCGGCGGAAGGGGTGCGCGCCGCCGGTGTTCTGCTTCGCATACTCGTCCATGATGTGGCCGCCGTCGCGGCACAGCTCGATCGTCTCGCGGAGGCTCGTCTGAAAGAGCTGATCGAGCATGCAGTTGGCGTAGTTGTAGCCAAACGCATATCGCGGAAACGCCTTCCGCGCCTGCTCCTTGAGGGCCAGCTGGTTGGCGGCGGTCTGCCGGTCGGCGTCGTCGCGGGAAAACTCGACGACCTTGTCGCCGACACGCTGCTTCCCGGTGCGGGCCTGGAAGTGGCCGTCGAACCGCACGGCCGACCAGCCAAACTGCTTCGACGACGCGATGATCTCGTCGATCCCGTGCTGCACCACGGCGGGGTCGTTCATGTTGTATTGGGCCCAGGCGACCGCCTGCCAGCCGGGCTTCTCGTCTTTGTCCCAGCGGGCGAGGTCCTGCGTGTCGGGAGTGAAATTCATCTTCCCGCCGTAGCCGTAGACCATCTCCGGATGCGCGCGGATGAAATCCCGGGCGGCCGTGCCGCTGCCGATGCTCTTGCCGTAGGTCGTGGGGAGCACGCCCACCTTCAGGCCATGGCGGCACATATGGATGAGCCGCTCGAGGTTTTCGTGGTAGCGGGCCTGACCCGAAAACCATTCCGGCTGGTCGGGCGTCATGTCGGCGAAGTCGTCGGGCGCCCAGAAGAATTTTTCGAACGTGGTGACATAGCGATCGCGGTAGCCGTCGACGGCCCGCTCGATGCCGGCGAGGTCCTTCACATGCTCGGCCGTGAAGGCGACCGGATGGCCGCCGGCCCAGCCCACCCGCCAGACGTTGTCGCTCGACGTGAACGCGTCGCCGCCGGTGGCCACGGCCGTGCCATCGATCTCGACGCTCGCCGCAAACGCCTGGCCGAAGGGCGTGATCGTCTCGGGCGGCCAGGAAAACGCGAGCATCTCGACGCCGCCTGAGGGCACGGAGACCTGGCGCACCTGTTCGTGCGCCTTCCGATCGAGCCCCTGCTCGAGCCAGGCCTTCACGGTGGCGTTACGGGCATCCTTGCCGGGGTTGGCGAGCACGACGCTCGCCCGCACGGGCTCGCCCGAGAAGTTGAAGAGTTTTTCCGGTCGGGCTTCGACGAGCAGAACCGCATCGGGCTTCGTGTTTGTCACCCGAGGGCTCGGCTTGGCCGCGGCGGCCGACGTCTGGTCAGCCGCGCGGCCAGCCGTGGCAAGGGAAGCGACGACCAGGATCGCGGTCAGGGTGCATCGTCGTGGGCAGCGCATCGCAACATCTCCGGGAAACGCGCGTGAACGATCTCACGCCCGCCGGAGATGAAGGTACCGCGAGAGTCGGTACGTTTTTTCCAAGCCGGTGCGTTTTTGCAGGTCCTTCCGTCCCCAAAAGCCCATCGCGGCAGCGAGTGGGGTGACGCGAGCCATCACCATCCGGCCCTTGCGCGGGTTCGTCATGCACTCGTATTGATTGGTACGCTGCTCGTATGCACTCAACGCTGAAAAGATTCCTGACACATTTTTTGCTTGCTCTGTGCGCCGGAACGGCGTGGGCGGAGCCGCGAGCCGACCTCGTGCGCGACCATCTTCTCAGGGAGGTCGATGCCGCCGCGGCCGTGCATCGCCGCGAGTGGGAAAGCCTTGCCACTCCAGCCGACGTGGCCGCGCGGCAGCAGCGTCTGAAGCAGGCGTTTCTTGCTGCGATCGGCCCGTTCCCCGACCGTGTGCCGCTCGCGCCGCAGGTGACCGGCCGAGTCGAAAAGACGGGCTACGCGGTCGAGAAGCTCATCTTTACGAGCCAGCCCGGCATCCACGTCACCGCGGCCCTCTTCCTGCCCGATGAGCGCGAGTTTCCAAAGCCGTGGCCGGCGGTGCTCGTCGCCTGCGGCCATACGGATATGGGCAAGGCCCACGACGCCTACCAGCGGGCCGCCGCCCTCCTCGCCACGCACGGCATCGCCGAGATCCTCTTCGACCCGATCGGCCAGGGAGAGCGGCGGCAGTTCTGCGACGACCACGGAAAATCAACCTGCGGCGGCTGCCTCGGCGAGCACAACGCCGTCGGCGCGGCCTGCATCCCGCTCGGCCGAAATCTCGCCGCATGGATGATCCACGACGGGATCCGTGGCCTCGACTACCTCGCCTCGCGGCCCGACATCCGCGGCGACCGGCTAGGCTGCATGGGGAATAGCGGCGGCGGCACGCAGACAGCCTACATCGCCGCTCTCGACGACCGCGTCGCCGCCGCGGTGATCTCCTGCTACGTCACGAGCCTCTACGGCAAACTGCCCCGCGCGCTCGGGCCCCAGGATGCCGAGCAAAACATCTTCAGCCAGCTCGCCTTCGGCCTCGATCACGCCGACTATCTCCTCCTGCGGGCCCCGCGGCCTGCGCTCGTCTGCGGCGCTACGCGGGATTTTTTCGACATCGACGACACGCGGCAGGCCGTGGCCGACGCGAAGCGAGCCTACAGGCTCCTCGGCGCCGCCGACCGGCTCGCGCTGGCTGAGGCCGACGCCGAGCACGGCTTCTCGCAGCCGCTGCGGGAGGCGGCCTGTCGATTCATGCTCCGCTGGCTCGCCGACCGCGATGAAGACGTGACCGAGCCGCCCACGCTCGCCGTCCTCACGCCTGCAGAAATCACCTGCACGCCGACGGGATCGGTGCTCGCGCTGCCGGAGGCCCGCAGCCGCAGCGGCATGCGGTCGACGGAGGCGTCGGTGGCGAGCGTGACCATCGCTGACGCCCGCACCGAGAAGGGCGTGCGGATCGAGCCGCTGGCGATCGAAACGGAGAAGGGCATCGTGCTGCCAGCCGAATTCTGGACGCCCGCGGGTAGCGGGCACGGGGCGGGCCAGCGCGACATTCTGTATGCAAGTGGCAACGGCCGAGCCGCGGCGGTCGAGGCGATCCGCGGCCTCGTGGCGGCGGGCCGCCGAGTGCTCGCCGTCGATCTCCGCGGCATGGGCGAAACAGCCCCATCGCCGCAGAAATATTTCGACGTCGCGCGGCACGGGGCCAACGGCCCGGACGCCTATCTGGCTTATTTGCTTGGCCGGTCGCTCGTGGGCATGCAGGCCGACGACATCGTGGCCTGCGGCCGGTGGCTCGCATGCCGCGATGCGAAAGCGGATGCAAATGGTGAACCACGGCAGGTCGATCTTGTTGCCGCAGGGCTCGCCGTGATTCCGGCGGTACATGCCGCGGCCGTGCATCCGGGCCTCTTTGCGACCGTGCGGCTCGACGACATCCCGCGGTCGTGGTCGTCATACGTGGAAGAGGGCCCGCTTGCCCGGCGGCCGCTGCCGCTGGCGAGCCTCATCCACGGGGTGCTTGAAGACTACGACCTCCCCGACCTCATCGAACTGGTCTGCCGGCAGGAACAGAAGGATCCCCAGCCGCATTCGCATTGACTCCATAAATGTACATGCGTATATATTGTTGGCATGTCGAGGAACTCACATGCCGTGGTATGATTTCATCTGGAATCGTGAATCTGGCGGCAATGCGTTGCACATCGCCGAACATGGCATCGCAATCGAAGATGCCGAGGCGATCGTTTGCAGCCCGATAGCCACCGTGTTCAGCCGGGCGACCGGCAGGCCTATGGCGACCGGCGTGACCACGGATGGTCGTCTGGTTGTCGTTGTTTACGAGTTCATCGATGGTGTCACGGTCTACGTGATCACGGCATTCGAGGTGGATGCATGAGCGATACGGATCGGCCCGAACAACACACGCTGGGCAAGCGAATCGTTCGCGAGGCGACGCCCGCGGAACGCGACCGTCATGCCGTCATCCGAGCCGCCATCGAGGCGGAACGGCCGGAGATCGTCGCCTGGGCACGCGAGGAACATGCCCGCGCTGCTGGACAGGTGCCCGTCGGCACCGTGTTCACGACCGACGAGACTCCAGTGCTGGAGGCCATAGACGCCTATGCGGCCAGCCACAACCTGCCGGACCGCAGCGCCGTCGTGCGGGAAGCACTCTCAAAACTGCTCGATATTCGGGTCGAAGTCGAGCCGAAGCGGTCCGCCTGAGGGCCCGGGCGCCACCTGCTGAGAAGCCCGTGGCGCGAGCCGAGGGAATGCCGGTGGCCGCACGCGAATAGCCTGCGTTTTCCCTTGGCTTGCGCAGCGGGCTTCGAAGCAACGGATGGCCCGGCAATGCCTGGCGTGCGGACCGCGAAAAATCGCGTCGGTAAATCGCCGGTCGTGCGAATTAAGGGCCAGCCCCTCGCCGGCGCCACGGTCGGCTTCTCGGGCCGCCACCCGGAGACGGGACGGCCGGTGCTCGCCGTCGGCACGACCGACGAGCAGGGCCGGTTCACGCTCGCCACCCGGTTCTCCCCCCGCAGCTCTCCGCGGGGCGTCGTGCCCGGCGAGCATCGCGTGACGGTGGAAAAGATGGTGCCACCCAAGAACATGTCGGAAGCGGATTACGCCAGGCGGACGGCGGCAGGGGAATCGATCCAACTCGTGCCGCTCTTCGACACAAAATACTTCAGCGGCGACACGACGCCGCTTTCCGCCGAGGTCCGCGAAGGCGGCCCGCTCGAGTTCACCTTCGACATCGAGTGACCCCCGGCTGCCCGGTGGGCGGATCCGGCCACGGCCTCACGGCACGCTTTGCAGTCACACCTTGGCGGATGCATATCGTTTACGAAAAATTGATGCATGCGAACGACTCTCAACATCGACGACAAATCTTTGGCGCAAGCGGCTCGCCTGACCGGGGTGCGGCAGAAGACGGAACTCGTTCGGCTCGGCTTGGAGGCACTGATCGCCCGGGAATCATCCCGGAAACTCGCCGCTCGCGGTGGAAGCGAGCCCCGCCTGCGGCCGATCCCCCGCCGGAGGCCGGGCTGAGTGGTGCTGCTCGACACGTCGGTGTGGATCGATCACCTACGTCGCGGTGATAGCCGGGCAGCCGCACTGTTGGAGCAGGGAGACGTCGTCTGCCACCCGCTCGTCATCGGTGAACTGGCGTGCGGGTCGCTCATCCGGCGCACCGAAATCTTGGGGCTGCTCGAAGCCCTGCCGCAGGCTCCCCCGGGCTCCGCACTCAGCGGGCTGCCGCCGGTGAAATCGCCCGGCCGAGCAGGGCCGGCCAGCCGGCGGCGTTCCAGAAGGCTTCTGAATCGTCGCGGTCGCCGCCGAGCACCGTGCCGGCGAAGACCGTGGAGCGGCCCGTGCCGACCGGATGTGTGAGGAGCATGGGCAATGCGCCCGCCTTGGCGACGACGGTGGCCTCCGGCCTGGCCGTGACCGTGTGTGCGAAGAAAACGCGGCCGAGGCCGTCGATGCTGCTTCCCTCCGGCAGCCGCGCCACGTCGGTGGTCGCCGTGAGCCCGCAGGGCAAAACTGCCTCCAGGAACGTGCCCTTGATGAGCCCCTGACCGAGCGCGTAGTCGCCGCCGAGGATCACGAGGTGGCCGCCGGCCCGCGTCCAGTCGGCGTAGGCTTTTCTCATGATCACCCCCATCTGATCCACCGGCACGTTCGGCAGGATGATCGTGCCAAAGGGGGCGAGATCCGCGGGCGCCTGTGGGAGCTCGCGCTGGTAGCGGCGTGTGACCGTCCCGCCGGGCAGGCCGGCCTCGACGGCCTTCTCGATCGCGTAGAGATCGTCGTACAGGCCCCGCACCCAGAGCACCTGCCGCGGGTCGCCGGCCGTCACGGCTGTCGCAGGCATCGTCATCTTCGTGGCGATGTCCGCGTCGGTGTAGTCCTGGATCCGCTCGAGCCGCACCCAGTCGAGCAGAAACCGGGCGTCCGCCGGCGCATCGTCAGGCACGCCAAAGTGCACGAAAAACGTCCCGAAGCCGAGCCCAAAATGCTCATACGGCTGCAGCATGACGATCTCGCGATAGTCCCGCGCTAGGTCGGCCGGCCGCAGCGGTTGGGACAGCTTGCTTCCCTCGCGAGCCTGCAGCTTGCCGTCGGGCAGCCGCATCTGCTCATACATGGAAATGGCACCGCCCGCCGGGAAGGCGTGGGTCGTCCGCGCGCGGAATGTCACCTTGTAGCGGCCCGGCGCCAGGTTCCAAAAGTAGGCGGCGCACACGGCCGTGCCGAGCGAGCGGTCGCCGCCGGCAGCCTTGCCACCCGACGCCGCCGGGTCGTCGAACGCGATCATCTTCGCCGACCATGACACCTGCTCCGACTCGACCGTCTGCACCCGATCATCTGTCGCCTGGTTGAGTTCGGGCCGCAGTGGATCGACGACGACGATCCGCCCCCCGCTCGCCCGGCTCTTTGCCAACGACGCATCGCTCATCGGCTCCGTGAACCTCGGCCGCGCGACCGGCTTGAACCCCGGGCAGCCCTCGAGTTCGACCACGAGCACGCCGAACGGCGCGATCGGCGGCAGCGCGATGGTCTTGCCGTCGATCGTGACCGCCTGCGGCGCGGCGTCGGGCACGATCCACCAGGCTTTCTTCATGCGGTCCCGCACGGCCGCCGCGCCGATCTCGACGCGCCCCCCCGTGGCCGCTGCCGGATAGGCGTCGGTCTTCGCAATCTCGTCGGTCGCCGGATACCGCAGGAAGGGGACCACGAGCCATTCGCGGTCGGCCGACGCCGGCGCCCGCTGCGGCCACGCCTGCCATTCGACGTCGGCCGGCAGCCCGCTCACCCGCAGGCCGATCGCCTCGGGATCGACCGCGGCCCGCTGCGGATGCCAGAAAAGTCCGCCATAGCGGGTGAGAAACCGGCCCCAGTTCTGCGCGGCCGGAGCAAACTCATGGTCGCCGTAGCAGGGATGGGCGCCGCAAAGCACGCTGATCACAAACTTGTAATACCGCCGCTGCTCGGTGGGCTCGCTCGGCAGCCGGTGGATGAAGTGATAGGTGCCGCCGGCCGCCTGGATGCGGCGCGACGACGCCAGCTCCTCGCGGGCGTAATCGCGCCAGCTCGTGAAAGCGCCCGAGCCCTTGCGGGTCCACTGGCCGATCGCCTCGTTCATCCACATGCCGCCGCCGGCGAGCCCCTCCCGCACCTCGTGGGGAAAGGGGTCGGCGTAGTCAAGCGGCGCGCAGAAATTGAACCCGAAGAGATAGTCGGGCTGCTCCCGCCAAACCCGCTCCTTGAGCCGGCGCATGTTGAACGTCGAGACCACGTCGTCGATGGCGGAAAAGTGGCCGTCGAACCGCACGCCGTCGAAGCCAAACCGGCGGGCCGACGCGATCAGCTGGTCGATGCCGTGATCGAGGGCGTCGAGCCGGGAGAGATCGGGGGGGATGCTGTGCCAGCTGGTCGTGAACTTCTTCGGCTCCTTGGCCCGCGTGGCGGCATCGTTCCAGTGGTCGAGATCCCAGAAATCGGCATTGGCGCCCCAGCGGCCGGTGCGGTCGTTGCGCACGAAAAACTCTGGCTTCCTCCGCAACAGTTCGTAGGCCGATGGGCCGCCGGCCATGCCCTTACCGTAGGAGATGGCCCTGATGCCATGCTCGCGGGCGGCTGCGATGTGCTGCGTGAGAGAGGCGGCGTTTTCATGCCGGGCGGCCTGACCGCTATACCATTCTGTCTCGCGGGGCGTGAGATTGCCCCAGTCGTCGGGCGCCCAGAACGTTTTCTCGAACCAATTCGAATACCGCTCCCGCATGTGGGCGACCTGCTCCTGAATGAGCTTTGGCGCGCGATCGCCATACATCCCCGAGTTGGCGACGATGCCTCCGCCGGTCGTGCCGAGGGCGACGTCCCAGAAGTGGTCGGCCACGGCGAACGCGGCGTCGCGGGTGTGCACCGGCCCGGAGGCGTCGGCGAGCGTAGCCACGAGGCCACGGCCGAAGAGCTGCGGGCCGACGTCGAATTCGTGCCGGATCGTGACCACTTCGCCGGCAGGCACCGTCACATCGACCGTGCCCGCGGACCGCCGGTCGTCGATGCCGGAAACGAGCGCGAGGTCGAGCGTGCCGTGCCACGGCTTTTCACCGACGTTCACGATCTCGCAGACGGCGGTGGCCCGCTCGCCGGGCTTGCTCAGAGCCTTTTGCGTGTGCAGGCTGCGGATGAAGCAGCCGGTATCGATTCGCCGCACGGCGATCCGGTGCACCCGCGTGGTTGCCTTGCCGAGGACTGGAACCCGGTGGCGGGTCTGCCAGTTGAGGCCCACGCTGTATGCGGAAGGCTTGCCCGACACCTCGAAGGGCACGGTGACTGTCAACGGTTCGGTGCGTCCGGCGAGGTCGTGCAGCCAGACCGGCCGACGCACGGGTGGCTGCCCGCCGGCAACGCGGGTGACGCCGATCGAGAGCCACGCCGGCATGTCGAAGGGCAGCGTTGGATAGCCGGGAAAGAGGTCGGCCTCAAACCTAAATACCGCCTCGTAGAGTCCCGGCGTGAGCGAATCGGTCTGGGCCGTTGCCATCGCCCCTTCGATCTTCTCGCCAGTGGCATCGACCACGCTCTCGAAGACCGGCCCCTGCGGGCCGTTCACCACGCTCGACCGTTCGACGTTGCGGGCTTTGAATTGTCCCGGCGGACAGGCCCACTCACCGGCAAACGATGAAAGACAGACTGCCAGACATGCGGTGAGAATCGCGGCGACGAAACGAAACGACCGGGGCATGCACGGTTCTCCTATGGTCTGAACGGACGGTTTCGTTGTACCCATCATCCGGAAACCATCGGCGGGGGCTTTCAGGAAACGTACAGACATTGAAAACCAGCGGTCCTCGAGGTCATCATGGAGGAATCGAGCTCCGTTCCCTCCAAGGAAGTCCATCCCATGCGAGTCGATCGATGCGCCACATCGTCTCAGGCCGCCTTCATGGTCGCGATGCTCCTGGTTGCCGCCGTACCAGCGGCCGCCGAGAGCCCCGTCGATCCAGCCCGCGGCCCTGAGACCCTCGCCGTCGCCGATGGCCTCACCGCCACGCTTTTTGCCGCCGAGCCGATGCTGTCGAGCCCGGCCAACATCGATGTGGATGCCCGGGGGAGGGTGTGGGTCTGCGAGGTCGTCAACTACCGCGGCAAGAAGGACACGCGGCCCGAAGGAGACCGGATTCTTGTTCTCGACGATACCGACGGCGATGGTCGGGCCGACCGCCAGACGGTCTTCCATCAGGGCCGCGACATCGACTCGGCACTCGGCATCTGCGTGATCGGCGAGGGGCCGGGCCGGAAGGTGATCGTGTCGTGCTCGCCGGATGTCTTCATCTTTCACGACGACGACGGCGACCTCGTCGCCGACCGGCGCGAATCGCTCTTCACGAAGATCGGTGCGCCCCAGCACGACCACTCGGTCCATGCCTTCGTCGTCGGCCCGGACGGCCGCTTCTTCTTCAACTTCGGCAACACGGGCAAAGCCGTGCACGATGCGGAAGGCAGGCCAGTGACCGACCGGTTCGGCAACGTCGTGAACGCCGACGGCAAGCCCTACCTGCAAGGCATGGTCTTTCGATGCCGGCCCGATGGAAGCGATTTCGAGGTTCTCGCCCACAACTTTCGAAACAACTTCGAGGTGGCGGTCGATTCCTTCGGCGACCTGTGGCAAAGCGACAACGACGACGACGGCAACCGCAGCGTGCGGATCAACTACGTGATGCCATGGGGCAACTACGGCTATGTCGATGAGAAGACGCGCGCCGGCTGGCCCGTGCCGCGAACCAACCTCGAGGCGGAGGTCCCGCAGCGGCACTGGCACCAAAACGATCCCGGCGTCGTTCCCAACCTCCTGGTCACCGGGGCCGGTTCCCCGACGGGCATCTGCGTCTACGAGGGGAGACTGCTTCCCGATCGCTACCACGGCGCGGTGCTTCATTGCGACGCCGGCCCGAACGTCGTCAGGGCCTATTGCGTGAAGCCCTCGGGCGCCGGCTACCAGGCGACCATCGAGCCGATCGCCGACGGCTCGGCCGACCGCTGGTTCCGCCCGAGCGATGTCTGCGTCGCCCCGGACGGATCGATCATCGTGGCCGACTGGTACGATCCCGGCGTCGGCGGCCACGGGATGGCAGACACCGAAAAGGGGAGAATCTATCGGATCGCCCCGCCGGGCTCACGCTGGTCGGTTCCGCCGCTGGATGTCGCGTCGATCGACGGGGCGATCCGCGGCCTTGCCAGCCCCAATCTCTGCACGCGAGCCATCTGCCTCGACCGGCTCGCCCGCGAACCCGCCGCCGCGGCGCCGGCACTGTCGCGAGCATTCGAGACCGAGCGCGAGCCACGGCTGCGAGCAAGGCTGGCATGGGCCGCCGCGATGCTGCCGGGGGCGTCGGAGGAATGGGTCGCGCGGCTTTCGTCCGACAACGACGAATCGTTTCGCGTGATCGCCCTGCGACTCTGCCGGCTCACGAAGGGCGACGTGCTCGGACTGGTCGAGAAGTTCACCGGAGATCCTTCGCCGGCCGTGCGGCGTGAGGCGGCGATCTCGCTACGAGGAATCCAGGGCGATCGTGCCGCGCGGGCCTGGGCTACCCTCGCAACGAGGCACACGCCACGCGACCGATGGAATCTCGAGGCTCTCGGCATCGGCGCCGACGGCCGCAGCGGGATCGCCGGCGCGAGCGACTGGGACCCGCGGCTCTCGGCCTGGCTCGCGATGGTCGGCGACGGCTGGGACTCGTCGGCGGGCCGCGAGATCGTGTGGCGGAGCCGTGCCGCCGCGACGCCGGCCATGCTCTGCCGGCTGATCGCCGATCCGGCGACCTCCACGAACGAGTCGCTCGCCCTGCTGCGAGCGCTCGACTTCCAAGACGACCGGGCCGTGCAGGAGGCGGTCGGCGACGCCGTGCGCGGGTTTGCCGCCGCCGAGGAGAAGCTCCGTGTGGTGCTGCCGGAACTCGCGATCCGGCTGTCGCCATCCGCCATGGCCGATGCCGAGCTTTCCCGACGGATCGACGAGGCCGCCGACATCGTCGATGGCACGCAGCGGTTCGTCGATCTCATGCAACGGTTTCGCCTGAAGGATCGGTGGAGCCAGGTCATCGCCCTGGCGGCCGGCACGGACACTCCGCCGCAACTGGCGGCCAACGCGGCGCTGTTGGCGCTCGATGGGGGCGCGGTCGCGGAGGCCCGCAACATCGTGCTGGCCGGCACGCCTGAGTCGGCTCGGCTGCTGCAGGCGATCGGCAGCGTGGGATCGAAGCCGGCCGTAGCTCTGTTGGCGGAGTTGTCGTGCGACCCGAAGATCGACGCCCAGTCCGCTCGGATGGCCCTGCAGTCGCTGGCGAAGTCCCGCTTGGGCGCCGAGAAGATCGTGTCGCTGGCCACGGAGCGATCGTTTGCGGACGGGCTCCGACCGGTGGCCGCCCAGGCGATCGCGGCCGTGCCATGGTCCGATGTCAAAGCCTCGGCGACGAACGTGCTGCCGATGCCGGTGGCCCGAGGCGGCCAGAAACTTCCCCCGGTGAGCGACCTCATCAAGCGATCTGGCCAGCCCGAGCGGGGCAAGGCCGTCTTCATGGGGGTGGGAACCTGCTCGAAGTGCCATGTGGTGGGGAGCGAAGGGAAGGCGGTGGGCCCGCAGCTCACCGAGATCGGCAGCAAACTCTCCCGAGAGGCGCTCTACGAATCGATCCTCGCCCCATCGGCCGCCATCAGCCACAATTTTGAAACGTGGACGGCGGTTCTGGGCGACGGCCGAATCATCACGGGGCTGCTCGTCTCACAAGCACCCGATCAGGTCGTCATGAAGGGGCCTGACGGCATCGAGGCGACCATCGCCCGCGGTGAGATCGAGGAACTCACAAAACTGCCCGTGTCGCTGATGCCCTCTGATCTCGCGGCGACGCTCTCCGCGGAAGAACTGGTCGATCTGGTCACCTGGCTGGAGACGCTGCGGCCGACGCGGTAGCCGTCGGCCGCTCAAGCCGAATAGCGCGCCGCACGGTGGCCGTTGACCCGACCGCGTGAGCGGTGGTAGCGTCGTCGCCATGGATTCTTCGCAGGTTTCCGGCCCCACCGACGACGGCTCTCCCGATGCGACGCTGATCTCGGCACGCTCGTCGGAGCACTTCGCCCCCGCGCCGTCGATGGCCGAACTCGGACGCTCGATGGAGGGGCGGTCGCTCGGCCCCTACCAACTGCTCGAATTCGTCGGGGGAGGTGGCATGGGGGCGGTCTTCCGCGCCCTCGATTCCACGCTCGATCGCATCGTCGCCGTGAAGGTGCTCTCGCACCGGCAGTCGTCCGACGAGGAGATGCTGAAGCGTTTCCGCAACGAAGCCCAGTCGGCGGCCCGGCTCGACCACGAGAACATCGGGCGGGTCTATGCCGTCGGATCGGATGGCGGCTGGCACTACATCGTCTTCGAGTTCATCGACGGCACCAACCTCCGCGACGTCATCACCCAAGGGGGACCATTCGACCTCGGCCGCACGATCGACGTGACCATCCAGTTGGCCGACGCCCTGGAGCATGCCTCCCAGCGGGATGTCGTACACCGCGACATCAAGCCCTCGAACATCATCATCACGCCGGCGGGTCGGGCCCGGATCGTCGATATGGGGCTCGCCCGGCTCCACCAGGTGGCCGGCGACAACGACCTCACCGCCAGCGGCATGACGCTCGGCACGTTCGACTACATCTCCCCGGAGCAAGCCCGCGACCCGCGGGATGCCGATGTCCGCAGCGACCTCTATTCGCTCGGATGCACCGTCCATTTCATGCTCACCGGACGCCCGCCGTTCGCCGACGGCACGATGGTTCAAAAACTCCTGCAGCATCAGCAGGACGACCCGCCGGCGATCGAGTCGTTGCGGCCCGACCTTCCCCGCGGCTTTGGCGAGATCCTCCGACGCCTGATGCGCAAGGATCCGGCAGACCGCTACCAACGGCCGGCCGACCTGATCACCGACCTGCTCTCCTTCGCCGACGACAACGGCATCGATCTGGTGTCGCCCAGGCCCATCGTGATCCCGCCGACGCCGCCTCCGGAGCCCGCCCGCCGCGGAAAGAGCTGGCTCGTCACCCAAATTCCGTGGCTCCTGCCGGCCGTGGCCTTCGGGCTGCTCATCGCCGGCCTCCGGATGTGGCCGCGATGGGATCGATCCGAGCCGACGGACGAAACCGCTCCCCGCGCGGCCCCACGAGCAGGCGTCGATGGCACGGCCCCGTGGCGGGTGGTGGACGCCCCGGCGGCGGCGACGGAGCGAGGCTCGCTGACCGAGGCCGTGCATGCGGCGGCCGACGGCGACGTGATCGAACTTGCCTATTCCGGCATGCACGATGAGCCACCGCTGATGGTGGAATCGAAGCGGATCTCGATCCGGGCCGCCGAGGGATTCCGGCCCGGCATCCGATTCACCGCCGGCCTTCCCGTGCCCGAGGCATCGACCGAGAGCCGCGGCGGCTTTCCCGCCCCGCAGCGGCAGGCGGCATGCCTGATCGACGATGGAGCCCTGCGGATCGAGGGGATCTTCGTGCAGTCGGCGGTGGCACCACGCGGAGACGGCGTGGCGACGACCCTCTTCGCGATCCGAGGCACCGCCAGGCTCGAGTGCATCGACACGCGCCTTCAGCTGCTGCGCGGTTTCGACGTTGATGCCCCCGAGACCATCGGCCATCCGATCATCGGCGACGATGCCTTCGTCGATTTTCTGTCCGCCGGCAGGGCGAGCGACTCCACGACGCCGCACGAGATCCGGATGATCCGCTCCACCGTGGAGGGCGATGCGAACTTTCTCGTGGTCCGGGGAGCTGCGCCGGTCGAGGTCGTCTGGTCCGAGAGCCGGCTGATCGATGCATCGCGGTTCCTCGTCGCCGAGGGGACGGAGCCGACGAACCCACGCGGGCCTCGCGTGAGGCTCGCGCTCGATGACGGCCTGTTCGAGTGCCGCGAGGCATTCGTGAGCCTGCGGGATTCGTCCTCCCGCCCCGCCTTCCCGACGCTTCAGTGCTTCGCCGAATCGAGCCGCTTCCGGATCGCCACCGGCAAGCCGCTCCTGGAGCAGGCGGGCATCGCCGATCCCGACGCCTATCGGATCGCGATCGAATGGCTCGATGCGGGAGGCCGCTACGAAGGAAGCCCCGTCTTCCGGAGGATCGACGGAGCGGCGGAGCGAGTCGAGATCGACTATGGCTCGGCGCCGCAGCCCCTGCGGCATGTGGCGGACGCTGCCGAATGGGGGAATGGAATCGACTGACCGGCCCCCTCCCGACCACACCCTTTTCTTGACGGGACGGGCTCGTCAGGGTCAGATAAAGACAGCGGCATGGATCGCTGGTTTCGAGGAAACCGCTCCACAGCCGGCACTCGTGGAGGTCAGCATGTTTCGCAGCAGCTTTGCAGTCGTGGTCGGTGCGATGGTCGCGATCGTGGCCGGCGTGTCGTCCAGCCCCGCCTATGCCATCAAGCAGTTCGACGAAGCCTTCAAGGAGTTGTATGTGAAGGAGGGCTCGCCCCTGGCGGCCGAGGTCGAGAAGGCGAAGTGCAACGTCTGCCATGTCGGCAAGAACAAGAAGGATCGCAACGCCTACGGCACCGCGCTCGTCGAACTCCTCGACAAGAAGGAAGACAAGGACAACAAGGAAAAGATCCGCAAGGCGCTCGAGACCGTCGCCGCGATGCCGAGCGACCCGAAAGACGCGGGGAGCCCGACGTTTGGCGACCTGATCAAGGACGGCAAGCTGCCCGGCGGCCCCGTCGAGTGACGGCCTGAAAGCCCCCCCGCCGCCTCATGCCCGAGACGCCTCGAGACCGTGTTCCGCGAGGCCCGGGCAGGCGGCGAGCGTCTCGGCCTCGTGGGCCGGCGCAAAGACCCGCACCCGTTTGACGACGTCGTCGAACTGTTCGCGGGCGAGGCTCCGCACGATCGGCGAGCGATCGACGAGGCGGCTCCAGCGGAAGGCCTCCCGGTCGCCACCAGCTCGCTCCCGCACATCGAGCCGAAACTCGATTTCGCGTTCGACCGGCGGTGCGTCGATGATGAGCGTGTCGGGATCGACGCGCAGCCCGTGGCGGCGGGCGACGAGGTCCGCCAACCGCCCCGCCACGCCGACGAGCTCCGCATACGGGCGGCCCGCCAGTTCGCGGTGGATCGCCGCATGGTGCAGCGAGTCGAACGCGGCCACTCGCTTGTGCAGCCGTCGCACGGGGCCAAAGAGGCCATCCACCAGCGGTGCCGCGGGACCGCCGACGGCGGCCGAGGTCGCCCAGGCGATGAAGCCCTGGTCGTCGAACCGGACGAGTTCGCCCGGCACGATCGCCGGCCGCAGCAGCCATGCCACCCGCTGCAGCATCGCGGTGGCCGACCGCACGGCATGATGCCAGTAGACCTCGCTGAACATGACATAGCGGGCGACGACCAGGAGTTCCGCGGCCGTGCAGCCTTTCTCGGTGATCGCCAACGATCGGCCGTCACGGTCGAGGCAGAGGCTCGAGAGGAGCCGCTCCTGGTCGAAGTGGCTGCCGTAGGGAACGCCGGCATGGAGGCTGTCGCGGGTGAGGTAGTCCATCTTGTCGACGTCGACCGGGCCGGAAAGGAGCGACTGCAGGATCCGGGCGGCGGGGTCGTCGGCCGAGCCGGTGACGAGCGCCGCGACCCTCGATGGATCGATCGACCACCGCACGCGGAGCACCTCCGCGACCTCGCCTTCGGTCACGAGCGACGGCAGGAGCGACTCGTGCTTCGGAAGCTCCGGGAGCCGCATGTCCTCGAGCGGATGACAAAATGCCCAGTGGCCGATGTCGTGCAGAAGGGCGGCTGCGAGGAAGGCCGCGGCATCGTCGGGGGCCACCAGCTCACGAAATCGGGCGTCGTGCTGGAGCCGCGAGAGGAACTCGAGCCCCAGCCGGTACACGCCGAGCGAATGCTCGAACCGCGAGTGGCGGGCACCGGGATAAACGAGCGACACCAGGCCCAATTGGCCGATGCCGGCGAGCCGGCGAAACGGAGCCGTATCGACGAGGGCTTGGACGCGGGGCGTCAGCGGCACCGTCACTCCGGGCGGAATGCGGATCCCGGCCGAGGCCGTGCCGAGTGCGGCGAGCTCGGGCAGCGAGTCGGCGAGTCGTGATGGGCCGGGCATGTGCGAGGCGTCAGATGGGGGGCAGGCCCGTGATCCATCGCAGGATCGCCGTGACGATGACATAGCAGGCGAAATGAACCCCCGCCGTGCCCCAGTCGAGGTCGAGCGTCGCAAGGGCCGCCAGCGCGCCGGCGAATCCGAAGACCGGCCCGACGAAGAGCCATCTCCAAAATTCCTCGTGCATCAGCTCCACGGGGAGGAACGAATGCGCGGCCCAGAGCGTCGCGTAGACGGCCGCGCAGATCACGCATCGAACCGCGAGGCCGCGACCACGGTAGGGCTCGAACTCCCGGTCGCGGACGATCGCGTAGCCGATCCAGGCGCAGGGGAAGGCAAGGCCGATGGCCCCGATGGCCAGGATCCATGTGGGCACCAGGCCGGGGCCCCAGACCATCCGGCAGACGAGGGCCGCGGCGATGCATGCGAGCGCGGCCGCCCCGACCATCCCGACCGTCAGCATCGACAGCGGCGTCTCCTTGAACACGATCGGCGCCGTCGGCATCCGGCCGCTGGCGCCGGTTGCGACGGGAGCCTCGGGCTCGTGGATCGTCACCTCGGCCACGGCCCGCTTGGGGATCGTGATCGGCTTCTTGCACTTGGGGCATGGCCCGGTGCGGCCGGCGAACTGGTCGCTGACGCTGAACCGCGACTTGCATCCTGTGCAGACGACGGAGATCGGCATGGGGCTGTTCCGGGGCGGGGAACGGGCGGCCATCGCTCCTGATGCAGCCGTCCGAACCGGCAGTGTCAGACCCCCGCAACGGCCCGTCAAGGACGCCCCGTCATGGCGTCGGAACGGAGGCTACACTAAGAGCGGGAGCGAAGGATCACGGCTCGTGCACGGAGCAGTGGACGATGGCAAAGCGGCAGGATGAGACAGGTACGCCGCCCACCCGGAGGGCTGACGGCCCGCCGCGGGACATGATCGAGTTCTTTTGCCCCAACGGCCACCGCATCCGTGTCGATGCGTCGTTGGCCGGTAAGAGCGGACCCTGCTCGAAGTGCGGGGTCCGCGTGACGATTCCGTCGGCATCCACGTCGGCGGAGTCTGCGGCCAAGCCTTTCGAACCGACACCCGAGCCGTCCGAACCGGCACCCATTTTTTCGGAGTCGCTGCCAGAGCCGCCATCGGAGGAGCAGGACAATCCCCTGGCCTTCGACGTGCCCCTCGCTCCCACCACGGGCATGCCCCTGACGGGCATGCCCCTGACGGACATGCCCCTGGAGGCGCCGTTCGTCGAGGTGCCGACTGCCGTCGCAGAACCATCTCCTGATGTTCCGGTGCCGCCGCCCGCGGCCGACGATCTCTTCGGCGTGCAGACGACCGATGCCTCCGCCGACGCGCCGTGGCATCCCTCGGCAGACCTCGTGGCGAGGCTCTGGGCCGAGCGGGAGCATGGTGGCGTGGTCGAGGTGCACCATGCCGACGGCGTGATCGTGCCGAACTGGTACGACGTGACGTGGTCCCGCGGCACCCACGGCGTGTTCGGGAGCCAGGCGGCGGACGGCACCGTGACGATCACCGCCCTTGCCTGGGACGCCGTGAAGAAGGTGATCGTCCGGGGCGTGAAAACCCTCCCCGCCGACATGTTTCTCGGGTAGGTCAAATTCCGGATAGCTGTGGCGACGATCTGACAAACTGAGAAAGGTAGGCGAGGGGTCGGCGAACGCTCGAGGAGCGTGGGGCGTATCCTCGCCCCGCGACAATCCGAAGGACCGCCCAGCGGCGACTTTTGCCGCCCCCGAGCCGGCGATACACGAGGCTGGGCGTTCTAGCTTCCGCTCAGTCTTCGTCGAGATCGCTCTCGCTGATCATCGTAAAGCCCTTCGCGCCGAGGGTTTCGAGCCCCATCTCGGTGTTGTCGACCATCAGCGCGACCGCAGGACGGCCGCGTGGCCGAACCATGATCGGGTAGGCCTGGATGATGTTCACTTCGGCCTGCAGGAGCGCCGTGCAGATCCGCAGGAGGGGCTGGTGGTCGTCGGGAAGCTCGACACCGATCAGGTCGCTCTCGATCAGCGCGAGCCCGGCCCGCTCCAGGATCTCACGCCCCTGCTCGGGATGGCTCACCAGAAACCGCACGAACGCGCATTCGCCCGAATCGTTGATCGACAGGGCCACGATCCGAACGACCGATCCCTCGAATCGCCGCACCACCTCGAGCAACTGCCCGACGCGGTTCTCCAGAAACACGGTGAACTGGCGGAGCGTCGGCCAATGCCTGCCACGGGCGGTGGCGAATCCGACGCCGGCTCCGGCCCCTTCGTCACCGATGCTCACGTGGCCACCTCCGGGAATTCGTTGCTGGATCGTTGCCGGAAAGAATAGAGTCTGCACCGGCAGCGGGTCAACGAACCCACCGCGGCATGCCCGCGCCGCAGCCCCCACCCCGTCATGGAAGAACGATGGCCGAAGTCGTCCACGAGATCGAAATTCGAGTCCGCTACCAGGAGACCGACGGCCAGCGGCGGGTCCACCACGCCAACTACCTCACCTATTTCGAGATGGGCCGCACCGAGATGCTGCGGGCCCATGGACACACCTACCGGGCCTTCGAGGACGCCGGACTCTTCATGGTGGTGGCGGAGGCCACCTGCAAATACCACGCCCCGGCCGAGTACGACGACCTCCTCCTGCTCCGCACCCGCGTGGAGAAGATCGGCGCCGCCCATATCAAGCATGCCTACGAGGTCATCCGCGGCACGACGATCGTGGCCACGGGCACTACGACGGTGGTCTGCGTCGATCCCGAGGGAAAGGTGCGGCGGCTCCCCGACTGGATGCTCTCCTGACCGCGCGAGCCGGGCCAACTGTCCGCCGCCTCAGCACCGCATCCTCGCGGGCCGCTTGCCCGGCCGTTCGGACGATCCCTACCGTTCGACCGGCGTGCCGCAGCGACCGCGACATCCTTTTTCTCCACGGCTGGAGCGCCTGTTTCGTTCCAGCCCCTTCCAGCCCCACGAGGAGAACCGTCTTATGTCGCTATCCGCAGAACGGGAACTCGAGCATCTCGGTGAAACCGCCGGCTGCTCCGATCACGATCACGATCTGGTCCACGAACTGAGCCGCCGGCTCGACTCCCTCTGGCGATATGACCAATACATCGCCAATGCCGAGTGGCGTGACGAACTGCGGCAGTTCTGGAAGGACGCCAAGACGATGGACGAACAGGCGATCAGCCGCCTGAAGCAGCTCATCACGCAAGAAGTGCGGAACGGGTGCGTCTGAATATACGCCTGCGGGGCCATCCATGGCCCCCGCAGGCTTCCGCGGCTGCGAGGCAAGCCAAGGTTGCCTCGAGCCGCGATGGCTCGCCCTCCAGGCGAGCCTTGCGGAAGCCGAAGCAGGCAAAATTTGACCCTCCATTGACCAACGTTAGACTTGCTTTGAGTTCGCTCTCGCCTGCCACTTCATGGAGTCTTGTGCCGTGCATCAAGCTTTCTTCGCCCCATTCGCGATCATGGGCCTTGGCACCGTGGAGCTTCTCGTCGTCGGAGGTGTCGTCCTTCTCC
>JBJTDB010000046.1:0-4556 GCA_046092145.1 Planctomycetia bacterium
TCCATCCGGGTTTTCCGTGGGTGATCCTGGCCGTACAACGGCCGGTCACCCCCGGAGGCCTGAATTGTGTTCGACGTCGATCTCTACCAGCAAGTTCTTGGGCTGTCTGATCCCTGGAAGGTCGTGGACGTGCGACTGGATATGGAGTCGACTGCCATTCACGTCCATGTTCAGCACGGCGAAGGCTGCCGCTGGAAGTGCCCACAGTGCGAGCAGCAGCTGAGCTGCTACGACCATGCCGAAGAACGGACGTGGCGACACCTCAATACCTGCCAGTTCCAGACACTCGTTCATGCCCGTATTCCGCGGGTGAAGTGCCCTGAGCATGGGGTGATCCAGGTAGCGATCCCCTGGGCTAAGCCGCACGGTCGGTTCACGATCCTGATGGAGCGATTCGTGATCGAGGTATTGCAGGCATGCCAGACCGTGAAAGGAGCCTGCCAACTGCTGGGCATCAGCTGGGACCAAGCCTGGCACGTCATGGAGAGGGCGGTGGCGCGGGGCATGGCCCGCAAGGAACAACTCCCCGTTGCTCGTATCGGCATCGACGAGAAGGCGTTCGCCAAGGGACACAGCTACCTCACGGTCGCAAGCGACATCGACCGTGGCACGGTAGAGTTCGTCACGGAAGGCCGGGAAAAAGCGAGCCTGCAGCGGTTCTTCGACTCCCGGACGCCTGCCCAACTCGATGGGATCCAAGCGATCGCGATGGACATGTGGGAGCCCTATGTGCAGGCCACTCTCGAGGCAGTGCCGCTGGCCAGGGAGAAGATCGTCTTCGATCGCTTCCACATCATGCAGCACATGACACGTGCAGTCGACACAGTCCGTAAGCGAGAGCATCGGGGCCTCCTCCAGCACGGCGACGACCGTCTCAAGAGAACCAAATACCTCTGGCTCTCTTCCGAGGAAAACGTCGGCGACAGCCGACGCACCTTCTTCGAGCAACTCCAGGCCAGCGATCTCAAGACGGCACGCGCTTGGGCCATCAAGGAGAACCTCAGAAACCTTTGGTCGTATGCGACGCCGGGCTGGGCGAAGCGATTCTTCGATCGCTGGAGAAGCTGGGCCGTGCGCAGCCGCCTCGCTCCGGTGGTGGCCGTCGCCCGGATGATCTCCCGAAAGCTCGAGAACGTGATCAGCTACTGTCGCCATCCAATCACCAACGCCGTTGCCGAGGGCCTCAACAGCAAGATCATGGCCATCAAGCGGCGAGCGGGTGGCTTCCGAAACATCGAGAACTTCAAGATCGTGATCTACTTCCATTGCGGCGGATTACGGCTCTACCCATGAAAAACCAGGATGGACCAAAAAACCCAAAATTCGAAACATTTTACCTTGCATTCCGAAACCTGTGGTTTTATTATGCAAGGAATGCAGCGAGACTGCCAGCAGCTTTTATACGAGTATCTCGATGGGTTTCCCTGCGTTGCCATCGTCGGCCCGCGGCAGTGTGGCAAGACGACGCTCGCTGGTTCGTTGGCGGCTGATTGGCGACGATTCGACCTGGAAAGAGCACGTGACCGGGATCTCATCGCCCGCGATCCAGACCTTTTCTTGCGTTTGCATCCGCGGCAGGTCGTGATCGACGAGGCGCAGCTCCTGCCCGATCTCTTTCCGGCTCTACGGGTCGCCATCGACGCCGACCGTTCGTCGGCCGGCCGGTTCGTGATCACAGGCTCGAGTTCTCCCACGCTCATGCGGCACGTGTCGGAGACGCTGGCCGGCCGGATCGCCACGATCGAACTGGCTCCCTTCTCGTGGAGCGAGGTGCATCCACGTGCAGACGGACCTCGGTTTGCTGATCTGCTGGCCGACCGCTCAGCGACCGCCGCGCAGTTCATCGGGCTGCGGGCCCGAGGCGACATCCGGCAGGTGCATGACTACTGGCTGCGCGGCGGCTATCCCGAGCCCTGGCTCAAGACGGGGGCCCGCTTTCGCGCCACGTGGATGTCGCAGTACATCAAAACCTACGTCGAACGTGACATCGGCCGACTCTTTCCTGGTCTCGATCAGGATCGATTTCGGCTTTTTCTGCAGCACCTCGCCGGCCTCTCCGGAACCATCATCAACAACGCCGACGTCGCCCGAGGCCTGGGTGTCTCGCCCCCGACCGCACGGGACTACTTCGAAATCGCCCACGGCACATTTCTTTGGCGTCGGCTTCCGCCGTATGTGAAGCAGGCGACGAAGCGTCTCGTCAAGCACGCCAAAGGGCATCTGCGCGACAGTGGCCTGCTGCACCGTCTGCTCCATCTTGCCGATCTGGACGACCTCCTCGGCCACCCCCAGGCGGGCCGGTCGTGGGAGGCGATGGTAAGCGAGGAGATTCTTCGCCAACTGGAATGGCGGGGGCTTGATTGCGATGCGTTTTTTTACAGAACTTCGGCCGGTGCGGAGATAGACCTGATCCTCGAGGGCGATGTCGGCCTCGTGCCGATCGAAATCAAATACGCCAACGCGATCGACCGTCGTCGCCTGGCGGTCCTACGGGACTTCGTCGCTGAGCGACGATGCCGGTATGGCCTCGTGATCACCAACGACAGCGAACCGCGGCTTCTCGATGAGGCAATCGTCGCGGTCCCCTTTTCGCACCTTTGAACCGCTCGGTGCCTCGCTAGGGCGTATGAGCATGGTGCGAGTGGATGAGATCCATCGTCTTGACGCCCCAGAAGTTCGTCGTCGGCTACATCCTTCCGCAGAGTGCCACTCTGCGGCTACGGGGAGGGCGGGCGAGCCGTCGGACCGCATGGAAATGGATCGCGTCACCCCCGGCTTCCGCCGGGGGCTTGCCGGGAGTCCCTGATCAAAGCCGGCCGACGAGGGTCTGGAACGGCTTCACGCGCACCGCGCCTTCGCGGATCACGGCCTTCTCCCCCGTGACCGGGTCGACGAGCTGCACGCCCTCGAGCGACCGGCCCGGCAGATCGAGCGTGAGCTTCACCGTGGCCTCCTCCGCCGCGAGCGACGCCACGAGCACGCCCACGCGATCGCCGTCGCGCTTGAGCGCCGTAAACACCCACGGATCGTCGCAGCCGATCTCCCGGAGTAGGAGTTCCCCCCGCGCGAACTCGGGCCGCTCCTTTCGCACCGCGATCAGCTTGCGATAGTGCTTCACGGCATTCCGGTCTTCCTCGAGCGCCGGCGGATGGTCGCGGTCGCCCGCGAAAACCACCGGCACGCCCGTGAGGATGTGGATGCCGTCGAGCGCGAGGAATCGCGGCGTGTAGCCCCGCCAGTGCTTCGGGAAAAACCAGCAGGTGTCGTGGTTGCGGCAGAAGCGGATCCGGTTCACGCCCGGCTGCAGCGACTCCTGGAGCTGCAGCATGCCGGATTTGTAGGTGGCCGCGTTCGCCGTGCCCTTGTCGAAGCTGGCGAACAGGTCGGTCACCACGGCCCAGTTCGCGTCCTGCGCGAGGTTGCTCACGGAGTGCCACGCCGGGCCGAACATCTCGCTGTAGAAGACGACGTCCTTCTTCTCCCGCTGCATCGCGGCATACATCGCCCGGTAGAGCGGCAGCGTGCTCGACGCCTCCCACGGCCGGCGTGGGCAGGCCGGATCCCAGTTGGGCGACTTGAAGCTGTTGGCATCGACCCGGTAGCCGTCGATGTCGTAGGTCCGCAGGTCATTGAGAACCAGCTCCTCCATGAACTTCACATAGGCCGAGTTGCCCGGATCGGTGTTGAGGCTGCCCCAATTGAAGTGCGTCTCGACGAGTCCCTGTTCGTTGCGGGTGAAGAACTCCGGGTGCTCGCGGGCCACCGCGGCTCCGGAGGCGAATCCATGAATCACCATGTCGAAGAGCACCCGCATGCCGAGCGAGTGGGCCCGCTGCACGAGCGCCTTGAGCTCGTCGGGGGTGCCGAGGGCCGGATCGACCTGCCGCGGATCGGCGTTGCCATAGCCGCCCACCCAGTGGGGCAGCAGGTAGAGCGTGTTGAAGCCGATGTCGCGATAGAACGGCAGCTTCTCGGCCACGCCGCGGAAGCCTCCGTGCAGCTGCGGCATCATCTCGAGGATCACCATCTCGCGGACCCAGTCGGGCGTGGTGGTGCTCAGGGGGAGCGTGCGGACAAGCTCGGCGCGGTGCTCGGCCTGCGCGGAGCGAAAGTCCGGGGCGAGCACGATCACCTGCGTGTCCGACTCGATCCGGCCCGCATCGCTCATCCGATCGCTGCGGAGCGTATGGAAGATCGCCGTCAGCCGCTTGCCGTCGCCGCTCAGGTAGGTCTGGTAGGCCACCTCGGCATTCGTGTCCATCCACGAGGCCAGCGTCAGGCCCGCCGTGCGATTCTCGATGCCGACGATTCCGGGGAAGCGGTCGGGCGTGGTCTTCGAGTCGATGTAGGTGCCGGCGAGTTTCTCGTAGGGGGTGCCGGCCGCCACGAACGTGTAGGTGTAGAGCGGGCCGGGCACGTTCACCGTGCAATCCTGCGGCCGGCCGACGACGACGCTTGGCAGGAGAAACAAAAACCCGTCGAGCCGGCGGAAGCTGCTGCGGAAGAAGTTCTTGCCGAGCGTGCGGACGAGCGTCGCCCGGCGGGTGATCCGCGGC
>JBJTDB010000047.1:0-3871 GCA_046092145.1 Planctomycetia bacterium
TCTCCCGCACCAGTGGCGACACCTGCACGACGAGCGCTGATCCCTCCCGCACCAGCCGTGGCCGCGAGGCAGCCCAGGCCAGCAGCAGCATGGTCGTCGATGCCCCGCAGACGACCGCAGCGACGGTCCACCAGGGCGTTGACCTCCCGGAGCCCAGGATCGCGACGAGCAGGGATGCAACGGCCAGTCCATCGAGGAAGAGCCCAGCACACGCCAGCACGGCGGCAACGCGAAGGTTGCCCCGCAGCCACACCTCACTCGGTTCTCGCGGCACCGCGTTCATCGCTCACCCACCCGTCCTTTCGCGATCCACGCGGGTCGCATACCATGTCGCCACGGGAGTCCTATCTTCCTTCATTTCCGAGTTCGGCATGCACGAATCGCACCATTCCGCTCGCCCCGCCGCGGGGCCATCGATCGCACTCGTCGGCCTTGCGATCACCCTGGCCGCCTACGTGGTGGCGGTCCTGCTCGGATGGCCGCAACATGGTCGTGATTTGTTGGTGGCCGCACAAGCCTCGCACCACGCCGCGGTCGATGCCGCCGCCGATGGCGATCACGCGGCTCACGAGGAAGCAATCCATCCCGCCGCTCCGCCGCCGTGGGTCGTGCTTCCGTTCGTCGCGCTCCTCGGGGCGATCGCGGTGCTGCCGCTCACATCGTCACTCGCCCATTGGTGGGAGCACAACTCGAGCAAGCTGCTCGTGGCCGGCGTGCTCGGCCTGCTCACGCTCGCCTATTACACGTTTCTCCATCGGGCTCCGGTGGAGCTTCATTTTCCGGCCCACGCGCTCGTCGCACCGGCGGCCGCCGGCCCCTCGTGGCAGACGGCCGGTGCCGTCCTCGCCAACGCGATTCTGACGGAATACATCCCGTTCATCGTCCTGCTCTTCGCGCTCTATGTGATCACAGGGGGAGTGCGAATCGAGGGGGATCTGGAGGCCACGCCGGCAGTCAACACGGCATTTCTTGGGGCGGGCGCCCTGGCCGCGAGCTTCATCGGCACGACCGGTGCCGCCATGCTCCTGGTGCGGCCGCTTCTCGAGACCAATCGTGAACGGCGGTTCGTCGCCCACACGGTCGTCTTCTTCATCTTCCTGGTCTGCAAGTGCGGCGGCCTCCTGCTGCCGATCGGCGACCCGCCCCTCTTCCTCGGCTACCTCGAGGGGGTCGATTTCCTCTGGACGCTGTCGCTCTGGAAGCCATGGCTCTTCACCAACGGGGCGATCCTCGCGATCTATTTCCTGTGGGATTCGTTGTACGCCCATCCGCAGGAGTCGCAGCGAGATCTTGCCCGCGACGCCGCCCTGGCGGGCCGGCTGCGATGCAGCGGCCTCTGGCCCAATGCCCCATTGATGGCCGGGGTGATCGCCGCGGTGGCGCTGCTCGATCCATCGAAAGCCCTTCCAGGCACGGCCTGGCACCCGTGGATCTTCCTCCGCGAGGCCGTGCTTTTGGCGTTGGTCACGGCGTCGCTCCTCCTCGGCTCTGCGGCCATCCGGGAGAAAAACGCCTTCAATTACACCGCGATCCTCGAAGTGGCCGCGCTGTTCCTTGGCATCTTCGTCTGCATGCAGCCGGCCCTCGCCCTGCTCCACGAACGGGGCGCGAGCATCGGAATCGAGTCGCCTTTGGCCTTTTTCTGGGCCAGCGGAAGCCTGTCAGCAGTCCTCGACAACGCCCCCACCTACCTCGTCTTCTTCAAAACGGCACAAACGCTCCCGGCCGAGGCCGCGACGATGGCGGGCGTCGATGTCGGCCGACTGGCCGGCATCAGCCTTGGCGCCGTATTCTTGGGAGCGATGACCTACATCGGGAACGGCCCGAACTTCATGGTCAAGGCGATCGCCGAGCAGGCGGGTGTGAAGATGCCGAGCTTTTTCGGCTATATGCTCTATAGTGTCGGCGTACTGCTTCCCGTATTCGCGATCATGTCGTTTTTGTTCCTTCGCTGACTCCTGACTCCCGTGACCGACGCGTGACTTCCGCACGCACCCAGCCCGACACCTACGACCACGTCACCACCGACTCGCAGCTTGCGAGGCTCGTCGAGCGGCTGGCAGCGCACGACCACGTCGCCTTCGACACGGAATTCGTTTCGGAGCACACCTACCGCAGCCAGCTCTGCCTGATCCAGGTGGCCGCGCCCGGCCTGCTTGCCGTGATCGACACGCTCGCGGTGAGGGAGCTCGATCCCTTCTGGCGGCTGCTCACGTCTCTCGGCAGGACCACGGTCGTGCATGCCGGCCGTGAGGAGATGGGCTTCATCCTCCACGCCATCGGGGAGCGGCCGGCGAAGCTCTTCGACGTGCAGCTGGCGGCAGGACTCGTCGATCACGACTATCCAGCCGGCTATGCCGCGCTCGTCCGCCGCCTGCTCAAAGTTCAGACCAACAAGGCCGAGACGCGAACCGATTGGCGGCGGCGGCCGCTCTCGGATGCCCAGCTCGACTACGCGCTCGACGACGTCCGTCACCTGGAAAAAATGTGGCGAAAATTGGAGCGGATGCTCGAGACGACCGGCCGCATCGCCTGGATGCAGGCGGAGATGGCGGCCTGGCAGGATGAGGTGGCCGAGTCCTTCACCCGGAAGCGATGGCGGAGGGTGTCGGGATTGAGCGGTCTCTCGCGGCGCGAGCTGGCGGTCGCCCGGGAACTCTGGCATTGGCGGGATGCCGTGGCCGAGCAGCGAAATATGCCTCCCAAGCGGGTGCTTCGCGACGACCTGCTCGTGGAACTCTGCAAGCGGAAGAGCGCCGACCCGAGGCAAATCTCTGCGGTCCGGGGCATGCAACGGTCGGATCTTCGTCACATCCTCCCCGGGCTTGCGGATGCGATCGACCGTGGGCTGTCGCTTCCTGAGTCGGAATGTCCGGGTGGCGAGAAGCACCGTGCGCCCCCGTCGCATCTTGCGATGCTCGGGCAGTTCATGGCGACGGCTGTTGCGGGCATGTGCCGACAGATGCAGATCGCGCCGGCGTTGGTCGGCACGGCTTCCGACATGCGCGACCTCCTGGCCTGGAAGCTCGGCTATCGCGACGGCGAGGAGCCGCCCCTTTTGGCGACCGGATGGCGGCAGGAGCTCGTGGGCGACCTGATCGACGACCTGCTTTCCGGCAAGGCCGCCCTTCGGATCGGCGATCTTGAGTCGCACGATCCCCTGGTCATCGACCGCGGATCGCGGTGAGCGGAGGGCATGGGATTCGAACCCACAACCGGTTTCCCGGCATCTGATTTCGAGTCAGACCGCTGGCCAATTCGCTTACCCTCCGAATCGAGCCACGCGGAATCGTAGAGTGCGGGCCGCGACGGCTCAAGTTCGACCGCTCATCCCCGGTTGAACCGGGCCCCGGCCGTGACCACAATCGTCCCCACCGCAGGCACGTTTCAGGCTGCGGCTTCCCTCGGGACACGGACGACATTCGTCGGCGCAGCATGCTTTCTTCCGCCGGCACTCGTGCGTCGCTCCTTCCCGCGGCCGGGCTTCCGCTCACCGCATTCGAGGAGTTCATGCTGGCGGACGATCGGCCGTCGCACCCGATGGTGATCGTCATGCGGCTCGACTTCCTCGACGGGTCGCCCCCCTCCTCCCTCGCAGAGGCGTTTTCCACCACGATCAGCCAGGAGCCACTGCTCGCCGCCCGCGTCGTTCGCGGCCGTGGCCGCCTCCGCTGGATGCCCGCGGCCCCTCCCACGCTCTCGCATACGGCCGAGGGCTCCTCATGGGCCAATTCGGCAACGCTCGCCCCGCCGCTCCCGCGGATCGACCCCGAAATCGGCCCGATGCTGCATGCCTCGGTGGTCACCCGCCAGACAGGCTGGTCGATCATCGTGGCCGTTCATCACGCCGCCTGTGATGGCCTGGGCATCG
>JBJTDB010000048.1:0-6772 GCA_046092145.1 Planctomycetia bacterium
CTCATGCCGCGTAATATCGCGGCGGTCGCTGAGTAGCGGCGTTTCGGCAATCCACCAGCGGAACGCTGAGTGCTGTGAAGTCGATAGTCGCATACTCCCGGTGATTCGTGCACAGCACAATGACGTCATAGTCCGCTGTTATTGGCACGCACGCTCGGCCGGCGACCCAGTGGTTGCTGCGGCCTTCACGGATAACGGGAACATGGGGATCGTTGTAGGCTACGATTGCGCCGCGCTTTTCGAGCGACTGCATGATCGCGTAGCTGGGGCTTTCGCGGTCGTCATCGACGTCGGCCTTATAGGCGATGCCAAGCACCAGCACGCGCGAGCCCTTGACGGGTTTGCCGAAGTCGTTGAGTGCATCGATGACTCGCGACACGACATAGTCGGGCATGGCCGTGTTGATTTCGCCCGCAAGTTCGATCAGTCGTGTGTGATGGCCGTGCTCGAGGGCCTTCCATGTCAGATAGAACGGGTCGATGGGGATGCAGTGCCCCCCGAGCCCCGGACCCGGATAAAACGGCATGTAGCCGAAGGGCTTGGTCGATGCCGCACGAATCACTTCCCAAACATCGATGCCCATCGCGGCATAAATCACCTTGAGCTCATTGACGAGCGCGATGTTGACCGAGCGAAAGATGTTCTCCATCAGTTTTGTGGCCTCGGCGGCCCGGCAGCTCGATACGGGAACCACTTCCTTGACGATCCTCCCATACAACTGGACCGCGCGGTCGCGGCAGGCTTCCGTAAGTCCGCCCACCACCTTTGGGATGTCGCGCAGCTTGCTTTTCGGATTCCCCGGATCCTCGCGCTCGGGCGAGTAGGCCAGGAAAAAATCCTTCCCGGCACGTAGCCCGCTGCCTTGTTCCAGAATTGGGCGAGCGATCTCGTCTGTCGTGCCTGGATACGTGGTCGATTCGAGCACCACGAGTTGACCCGGTTGCAGGTGCGGTGCGATCGAACGACAGGTGTCCTCTACGAACGAGAGATCCGGCACGCGGTTGGGCGTGAGCGGCGTTGGCACGCAGATGAGGATCGCATCAGCGCCAGCGAGGGCCGCGAAGTCATCGGTCGCAGTGAGTGTTTTCGCATCCACGGCTGCAGCGACATCGGCGTCTGCGATGTGCTTGATGTATGACGTGCCCGAAGAAAGCTTCTTCGCCTTCGACGGATCCGTGTCTACGCCCAGCACGTGGGCGCCGGACTTCGCAAAGGCCAAGCAGAGCGGTAGCCCCACATAGCCCAAGCCGATCACGGCCACATCGTGCGTGCCGCGGGCGGCAGTACCATCGTACCGACCATGCAGCCGCAGGCGATGCGAGGGCGTCGCGTCGGCAAGGGCGGCGGGCTCCTTCAGGGAAGATGATGCGGCGCGAGCATGGGCTGTCATAGCAGGTCTCCTCTGGGGCGGGAGCGTCGATAGCGATATTGATTGTGAGTTCAGGCGGCCCGTCGCCAGGATGCCTGATCGTTCTCGATGTTGTGATACCGGCGATACCAGTCGATGAAGTGGGCGATGCCGACGTCGATCGGCGTGGCCGGGGAGAAATCGACGGCGTCTGCCAGTGCCTCGACGTCGGCATACGTCGCCGGCACGTCACCCGGCTGGATCGGGACGAGGTTTCGGATGGCCGTCTTGCCGAGATTCCTCTCGAGCAGCGAGACCACGTGCAGTAATTCGACCGGCGAATGGTTGCCGATGTTGTAGACCCGCCAGGGGGCGTTGCTCGTGGCGGGATCGGGCGAATGGCCCGACCATTCTGGGTTGGCTGTCGCGGGCTTCTCCGTCAGCCGAACGATCGACTCGACGACGTCATCGACGTATGTGAAGTCGCGGCGCATCGAGCCATGGTTGTACAACGCGATCGGGCGGCCTGCGAGAATGGCCTCCGTGAATTTCCACATCGCCATGTCGGGTCGGCCCCACGGGCCGTACACCGTGAAAAACCGAAGTCCTGTCGTCGGCAGCCGGTAGAGATGGCTGTAGGTGTGGGCCATCAGCTCGTTGGCCTTCTTCGTGGCCGCATAGAGGCTCACGGGATGATCGACCGTGTCCTCGACCGCGAATGGCAGTTTGGTGTTGGAGCCATAGACGCTGCTCGAGGAGGCATAGACGAGGTGGCCGACCTCGTTGTGCCGGCAGGCTTCCAAAATCGAGAGGAAGCCGACGAGGTTTGAATCGACGTAGGCCCAAGGGTTGGTGATCGACCAGCGGACGCCAGCCTGGGCCGCCAGATGAATGACGCAGTCGGGCCGGACGCGGCTCACGAGATCGGCAACGGCGTCTTTTTCGACCAGATCGATCTTGTGAAACGCGAAGCGATTGCTTTCACTCAACACCGCGAGCCGATCCTGTTTCAACTGCGGCGAGTAGTACGCATTGAGATTGTCGAGACCGACGACGGTCGCGCCGCCTGCCAGCAGCCGCTGGGCCGTGTGAAAACCGATGAAGCCGGCACAGCCGGTGACGAGGATGCAGGCTGACATGAGATCCTTTGCAGATATCCACTGCCACATCGTGCCGGGCATCGACGACGGCGCTTCGGACTTGGCCGAGTCGATCGCCATGGCCCGCATGGCGGCGGCGGACGGTACGAAATCGCTCGTGGCGACTCCACATCAGTTGGGCGGCAATAGCCATGTGTCGGCCGAGGCGATCCGGGACGGAGTCGCAAGCCTCCAGGCCGCTCTTGCGGCGGAAAACATCGAGGTTTCCGTGCTCCCCGGGGCCGACGTGCGGATCGAGCCTGAACTGCCGAAACTGCTCAAACAGGGCAAAGTGCTTACTCTGGCGGACCGGGGCAAGCACGTGCTTCTCGAATTGCCCCACGACACCTATATCCCGCTCGAGCAGCTCCTGGCATCGCTTTACAAGCAGGGACTCGTCGGGATTCTTTCCCACCCTGAACGCAACCGCGGGATCATCCGCTCTCCCGGCGTGATGGAAGATGTGGTCGCCGCCGGCGGCCTCCTGCAGATCACCGCCGGCAGCCTCACCGGGGCCTTCGGCTCCTCGCCCCAGCGAGTCGCCGACTATGCCATCGAGCACCGGCTTGCGCATTTCATCGCCAGCGACGCACACGACACCACCCGCAGGCCGTTTGGCCTCGGCGAGGCCTTCGAGGCGGTGGTGTCTCTGGCAGGCGAGTCCTACGCGACCTTGCTGTGCTGCGGCAACCCAGCGAGGGTGGTGAATGGGGAAGATGTGGAAGGAGGCGTCGTGCGCGGTGGGCGACAAAAGAAGGCGTTTGGCTTTGGGTGGTTTGGGAAGAAGTAATTTTGCTCATGCGTTGTGACGGTCGTTCCGATAATACCGATCGCGTCGAAAGAACTTTCTCCTTTCCGCGCTCGGGAGATGCCCAGATGAAATCAGCCCTTCGTTATGCCGCGACCCTCGTCGCTGTCTGCATCGGCAGCATGGCGGTGGCGGACCGCACGGCTCATGCTCAAGGCTCGGGTGCCCGGAACTTCGTCCTTGACGAAGGGGGCGTGATGAATGGTCAGGTGCGCAATGGGTCGGGTCAGCCTGTCAGCAATGTCCGAGTCAGCATTTCGCAGGGTGGACGCCAAGTGGCAGTCACCCAGACCGATGCCCAAGGGATGTTCAGCATCGGAGGTCTCCGCGAAGGCGATCATCTAGTGTCAGCCTGCAACCGTGCGACAGCCTACCGATTGTGGAGCCAGGCAAGCGCCCCGCAGGGGTCGGAATCGTTTGCGGAATTGCTGTGCGTTCCTGAGGAGGTCGCGTATTCGCAGCCGGCTCCCTCCCGCCCCGGGCCGGCGCCTCGTCGGGGCTTCCTCCGCCGATCGTTCGCAAATTACCCCGTCCTGACGACCGCCGCCCTTCTCGGAGCTGGCATTGGTTCGGGCATCGCGATCGGATCATCCGGCGGCGGCAGCACGCCGGCGAGCCCGTGATCCAGACACGATAGGCTGGCGCGACGACCCAGATCACGCAGATACGATCACCCTCGGCACCATGTGCCGGGGGTTTTTCTTTCCATGCGAGACAAGATGGCGGGTCTGGGCAGGGGCAGGGCTAGGCAACTCCTGTGGCGTGGGTGACGTGGATTCGATACATCCCGTCCCTCCATGCAACGACTCACCATCTCGATGCGAACGGTGCTGCGGTGCGCGATCGCCGTGTCGGCGTTCGTCACCCTTCCGGGCTGTCATGGCCGGGTCATCCGGGCCACTCGACTGCCGTCCCGCTATCAGGCGGCGGTGGTGACCAATGCCAAGATCGCCGACTTGAGCCGACTGTCGATCCCGACCACCTCCAGCAGCATCATCGAGCCGGAGGATGTCGTCGATGTCGCCATCGCGAGCGGTCTCGAGGATGCAGCCAGGGTCGCCCCCATCGCCGTACGGGTCGATGACGAGGGCGTGGCGAACATCGCACTGGTGGGCCCGGTTCCGCTGGCCGGCATGGAGCCTTTCGCCGCCGAGCAACTGATCGCCGAGACGGCCGTGGAGCGGGGGCTGTATCGGCAGCCGCAGGTCACGGTGACGATGCGGAAGAAGGCGGTCAATCGCGTGACCATCATCGGGGCGGTCGAGAAGCAGGGTGTGCAGGAACTCCCGCGCGGCCAGAGCACGCTGCTGGCGGCGCTTGTCGCCGCGGGATCGCTCAACGAAAGGGCGGGCACGACGATCGAAGTCCGCCGGCATGAAGCCGCCATGCCGGCCATGGCCCGCACCAAAGAAGCCCCTTCGGGCTCCGTGCAGGTGGCGTCTGCCGAGACACCGGCCGGGAGCGATGGTCTCATGCCAGTCCCGGAACAAGATGACGAGCACGAGAGCGTGCCGGCCGAGCCGCGCGTCATGAAGATCGACCTCGCCAGGATCGACGCCTCCGGCAGCAACGACGTTCAGCTGAAGGATGGCGACATCATCCGGGTCGAGACCCGCGACCCGAATCCGATCAGCGTGATCGGCCTCGTGCGGAAGCCGGGGCAGTATGAGATGCCCGTGAACCAGCCGATGCACGTGCTCGATGCCCTCGCGCTGGCCGGCGAACGAAGCAACTCCTGGGCCGACAAGGTCATCATCACCCGCCACGTCCGCGGCCGGAGGGAGCCGGTCGTGATCCAGACGAGCGTGATGCAATGCCAGCACGACGACACCGCCAATATCCGGCTGTCTCCGGGCGACGTGGTGAGCGTGGAGCAAACGCCGGCGACCGTCGTGAACACGGTGCTGGGAAACATCATTCGCTTCAGCTTCGTCGCCGGTGGGCGGGTGGCAGTGTTCTAGGAACCCCGCGCGGGAACGCATGAGGATGCTCGAAACCGACGACCCACAGATCGACTCCACCGCCCAGACGATCCGGCACGCGATCCGCTTTCTGCGGGTGCTCTGGCACCGGCGGCTGGTCGTGGTCGGCTCGCTCGTGGTCTGCGGCATGCTCGGCGGGCTTTACTACGCGACGGCCCCGCGGATCTTCGAGGCCGATGGCCAGGTGCTCGTCGTCGATACCACCCGCGAGGCGATGAGCACCTCGCTGACGATGGGCACCGACGTGGCATCGATGGCCACCTATGAAAAGCTCGTGGTGAGCCCGCTTGTGCTCCAGGCGGCCGCCCGCCAGCTCGACGGCCCCACGCGGGCCGTGTTCGGCTCGCAGGATCCCGAACTCGTGGCCACCCAGATCGCGACGTCGCTCAAGGCCAAGGGACTGCGGCAGACGAACCTGCTCGAACTCAAGTTTCGGGCGCCCGATGCCACGGTCGCCGCGACGGTGACGGCCGCGATCATCAAGTCCTACGCCGACTTCATGCAGGAATCCCACCGCGGCACCGCCGGCACGCTCGTCGATACGCTCACCCGCGAGAAGCAGCAGGTCGATGCCAAGCTCGAGGGAAAGCAGCAGGAGTTTCTCGCGATCCGCAAGCGGGTGGGCGACCTCGGCATCAAGGCCGACGGCAAGGTGATGCATCCGCTCGTGGAGCGGGCCATCCAGCTCAACGCCGCCCTCATCGATACGCAGAAGAAGCGGCTCTTCCTTCAGGCTTCCTACCAGTCGCTGGCCACCGCGATGAAGCAGGGGCACAACATCCGCCAGAGTCTGCTCGCCATCGAGGAAACGCTCGGCAAGGAGGTGTTTCTCGACTCGATGGGCCTCGGTCAGCGAGACAAGGAGACCCGCGTGGTTCTCGAAAAGCAGCTCCTCGAGGATCGGGCCCAGCTCGACACGCTCCTCCAGTATTACGGCGACAACCATCCCAAGGTGATCGAGCGGCGGAAGAAGATCGAGCAGGTGGAGGGCTACCTGGCCCAGTTCGACACGCTCGGTTCGATGCGGACGTTCGGCGGCGACGATGCCAAGCTCGCCGCTACGGTGGCCCAGATCCTCAAGCAGCGGCTCGATGCCGCGACACAGCACGAACGATGGCTGCAGCAGAGTTTCGAAGAGGCCAAGCAGGACTCGATCGGCTTGACGAGCGACATGTCGCAGCTCGATCTGGTGGACCACGACATCAAGTGGCTCCGCGAACTCCGCAACACGCTGCTCAACCAGATTGCGAGCATCGATCTCCGACAGGACAACGGCGGCGTACGGACGACGGTGGTGCGGGAGCCCGTCGTGGCGGAAAAGCCCGTCTCTCCCAAGCTGGCCCTGACCGTGCTTGCCGTGCTCGTGGGCGGCCTGGGCATCGGCGTGGCGATCACGTTCGTCATCGACGTGCTCGACGACCGGATGCGAACGCCCGAAGACCTGCAGGCGGAACTTGGCCTGCCGCTCTTGGCCACGATCGGCTCGATGGAAGCG
>JBJTDB010000049.1:0-4669 GCA_046092145.1 Planctomycetia bacterium
CGGGGCCTCGCCTCAGGCCCCCGCGGCGGTCGCGGCGGACTGGCCGGCCGACCAGCACGGGCGGGCTTCTTCATTCCTCGGGTCTTCTTCATGGTGGCCCAGTCTACTTTGACCGGACCGATACGATTGAACGTGTTTCCCCCCCGGCACGGCCGCCGCCCCTCTCGTGGAGCCGGCCATGCCCTTCAAACGGATTCTTTTCCGCTCCGAGGCCCGCGAGCGGGTGCTCAAGGGGGCCGCCGCCCTCGCCGACGCCGTGCGGGTGACCCTCGGCCCCAAGAGCAAGTGCGTGCTCATCGGGAAGGCCTGGGGCCAGCCGCTGGTCTGCAACGACGGCGTGACGATCGTGAAGGAGATCGATCTGGAGGATCCCGAGGAAAACCTCGGGGCCCACATGCTGCGGGAGGCGGCCGAACGCACCGGCGACGTCGTCGGTGATGGCACGACCACCGCCACGCTCCTGGCCCACGCGATCTTCGCCGACGGCCTTCGCAACCTCGCCGCGGGCGCCAGCGCGGTCGATCTGAAGCGGGGGCTCGACCGCGGCCTCGCCGTCGCCGTGGCCGCGATCCACAAACTCTCCAAGCCGGTGGCGACCCGAACCGAAAAGGCGCAGGTCGCCACGATCTCCGCCCACAACGATCCCGCCCTCGGCGACTTCGTGGCCCAGGCGATGGACCGGGTCGGGAGCGAGGGAGTGGTGACCGTCGAGGAGGCGAAGGGGACGGAGACCTCGATCGACGTCGTCGATGGCATGCAGTTCGACCGCGGGCTGCTCTCCCCCTACTTCATCACCGACGCCGATCGGCAGCAGGCGATCCTCGACAACCCGCTGATCCTCCTCTACGAGGGCAAGATCGCCGGACTGAAGGAGTTCCTGCCGTTCCTGGAATCGATGCTCGCCGTCCGGCGGCCGCTCGTGGTGATCGCGGAGAGCGTCGAGGCGGAGGCGCTCGCCACGCTCGTGATCAACCGGCTCCGGGGCGTGCTCGACTGCGCCGCCGTGAAGGCCCCGGGCTATGGCGACCGTCGCAAGGAGATGATGCAGGACATGGCGATCCTCACCGGCGGGCGATTCATCTCAACCGATCTCGGGATCACGCTCGACGCCGTGAAGGCGGCCGATCTCGGCTCGGCCAACCGCATCGTCGTGGAGCGCGACGCCACCACGATCATCGGCGGCCGCGGCGACAAGGCCGCGATCGAGGCCCGCTGCGAGGAGATTCGTCGGCAGATCAAGGAGACAACCAGTGACTACGACCGCGAGAAGCTCGAGGAGCGGCTCGCACGGCTCTCCGGCGGCGTGGCGATCATCCGCGTGGGCGCCCCCACCGAGGCCGAGCTCAAGAGCCGCAAGGAGGCGCTCGACGATGCGATCAGCGCCTCGCGGGCGGCGATCGCCGAGGGGATCGTGCCGGGAGGTGGCGTCGCCCTGCTGCGGGCGGTGCCGGCATTGGAGGCGGAGGAACAGCTCTGCGACGGCGACGAACGGACGGGCCTGCGGATCCTCGCGCATGCGCTCGAGGTGCCCGCCCGCACGATTGCGGAAAACTCGGCGGCCGACGGGGGCGTGGTGGTGGACGAGATCCGCCGCGGCACCGGGGGCCACGGCTACGACGCGGCCCGGGGCCTCTATTGCGACCTCACCGAGGCGGGGATCGTCGATCCCACGAAGGTGGTTCGCGTGGCGCTGGAAAACGCCGTGAGCGTGGCGGGCACGCTGCTGCTCACGGAGGCGACGCTCACGGAAATCAAGGAAGAGCCCTCCTCCGAGCGCCACCCCGAACTCGCCGGCCGGCTGTGATGTCGCGGCGAGAAAGCCCCCGGTGGCAACCGGGGGATCAATACGGGCCGCCACGCCGAACCATCCCCGGGTTTCCACCCGGGGCTTCAGATGCAAACCCGCGCACAACGCTCCGTGCACCGCATCACCGTGACAACCGTTCCCCATAAAAGCCCCCGGTGGCAACCGGGGGATCAATACGGGCCGCCACGCCAAACCATCCCCGGGTTCCCACCCGGGGCTTCCTCTCGGAAAAGCATGCTGGACCAGCCCCGACCTGCACCATGAAGGGATCAATGCAGCCGCAGCCGCGGGATCTCGTCGGCGTCGATCTCGTGCGATTCAAACCACCGCACGACCGCCATCGCCTCACGGGCCGATGGAGGCGGTGGCGTCTCGTCGCGGATCGAGCGGCCATCCACCCGCCATCGCGGCCCGAAATGGTAGACGGCGTAGTACATCGTCGTGGCCTGCACGACGTTTGTCCGCCCGCAGCGGCAGGCTTCGTAGAACATCCGGTGCACCTGCGGCCAGGGCCGCGTGCGATCGAGGCAGGCGACGTCGTGCACCACCGACGCATTGCGGAAGCGGCCCGTGAAGGGGGAGCCGATCACGGTCCAGAACGCACGCGGAATGCTCGCGCCGTTGACGACCGCGCCCGAAGGCGCGTCCCACCGCGCCGCCGACCGATCGACATAGGCGAACGGCTCGGTGAGCGCCATGCTGCGGCCATCGTCGAGCCAGGCGGCGACCACGCGTCCTTCGAAGCTGCCCCAGTCGGCCATCGAGTCACTTCGGCGTCTGCGGACGGGCGTTGTCCTTGAGGTAGGCCACCAGCGGCCGTGCCGGCGCCGGCACGCACGAGTCGTCGCAGCTGACATGCACCACCGCCGCATCGCGGTCGATCGATATGTCGTAGTGCCAGCGATCGCGGCCCTCGGAGAACCGCTGCCACGACTCCGTCCAGCCCGCTTCCTTGACGAGCTCCTCCAGGGTCTGCCGCTCGTCATCCTCGAGATCGTCGGTGTCGATCCGGCAGCCGCGGATGGTGCCGACGAAGCCGCCCGACTGCGTGAACGTGATGAGCATGGGAATCGCCTCCCGGTCCGGGACCACAGTGTAAGCCTCCGGGCGGTTCACAGGCCCACCTTTTTCCACGCGGCGGCCACCGCCTTCCGGGTCGCGGAAGCCCTGGCTCGACAGCCGTCTGGCCGTCGGCGAACTGGCCGACGACGGCGACGCGGCAACGTTCACGCTCACCGCCTCGCTCGTGGCCGGCCAGCAGGAGGTTCCGATCGACGGCTCGATCGGCGTGACCGCGACCCGCCGCGGCAAGGTGATGGTGGACGCGGCTTCAGAGGCCCCGTGACGGCGCGTGGTTCAGGAAAGTCCCCAGTCGAAGAAGGCCACTTCCGGAACCGACCCCAGACGAATCGGGATGAGCGACGTCCCCACGCCACGCGAGACATAGAGCGGCGGATGTTCTCCGTCGCCGTGCCGGCCATACCAGCCGGCCACGTACCGCCCGCTTCCAGGCGGCAGCACGAGCGGCATGCCGAACGGCGCCACCTGCCCACCGTGGGTGTGGCCCGAGAGCACGAGGTCGGCTCGATGGCCGGCAGGCAGCACGAGTTGGTCGCGGAGGGCCGGACAGTGGGCCAGCACGAGATGATTGGGCACCGGCTCACCGCCCGTCACGGCTCGAGCAGCGTCGGGCCTGCCGCGACGCAGATCGTCGAACCCCGTGATCCGCACGGCCGTTCCCGATCGCGGAATCACGACCGATCGGTTCACGAGCCACTCGATCCCCGCCTCCTCGCACAGCCGTTCAAAGCCGCGCATCGCCACGCCGGAGGTGTATTCCCAATTGCCGGGAATCGCGAACGACGGCACTGCCGGGCAGCCGGCGAAAAACTCCCGGAGCGGACCGAGCCCGCGGGCTGACTCGACCATGTCGCCCGTGTGAACGATCACATCGGGCCGGGCCGAAGCGAGGGCATCGAGCACCTGCCGGTGCACGGCATCGCACGACCGCATGTGCAGGTCGCTCACATGCGCGATCCGCAGCCGCGCGGCAGGCACGGCCGCGGCACCGAAGCCATGCACCGATGTCTCGAGTCGGCGGGGCGTGACGAGGAATCCATCGATCGCCCCGGCAACCGGCAGCCCGGCCAACGCCACGGAGGCGGCGAGCAGCCGTCGGCGGCCACGTCGTCCGCGGAACACATCATCCATGACGGTTTTCAAGGTGATTGACCAAAGATGAAAGGAGGCCCAGCGTGGCGACAGTACGCAGAAAAGCTCCCGGTGGCAACCGGGGCATCGATACGCATCGCCTCACGGAATGGCGACCGCATGATCCCCGGGTTTCCACCCGGGGCTCCACGGAAACCACCATTACGCGACGACGTTCTGGGGCGATCCGGCCCGGAAGGCCGCGATGTTCGCCGCCGTGATCTCGAGCAGCCGGCGTCTGGAGGCATGCGTCGCCCACGCGGTATGCGGCGTGATCACACAGTTCTTCGCCTTGAGCAGCGGATTGGACGCCGGCGGCGGCTCCACCGTGAGCACGTCAAGACCGGCCCCCGCGATCCGGCCTGCGTCGAGCGCCGCCGCCAGGTCGGCCTCGTTCACGAGGCCGCCGCGGGCCGTGTTGATCAGATAGGCGGTCGGCTTCATCCGCGCGAGCGTCGCGGCATTCACGAGTTCCTTCGTCTCCGGCGTGAGCGGGCAATGGAGCGTCACGACATCACTCTCGCGGAAGAGCCGGTCGAGATCGACATAGTCGCCGCCGCCATCCACGCTGCCCGAGGCGTGCCGGCGGTGCGCGAGGATCCGCATCTCGAAGGCCCGGCCGATGCGGGCCACCGCCGCGCCGATCCGTCC
>JBJTDB010000050.1:0-1146 GCA_046092145.1 Planctomycetia bacterium
GGTTCGTCGCCGGCCAGGCGACGGCGCGGGTGACGTTCGGGACGCTCGGCGAGCAGACGCTCACGGCTTTCAGGGTCTGGAGTGGTCCGGACGGTGTGATCTCCGGGACCGCCAAGACGCAGGTCGGAGAGGTCACGACCCAGCGAATCCTCAGGCCGACGCGGCCGTAAGGGCTGGGCTTGAAAAGTCGACGCGGCTCTTTGTGGCGAAAGCCAAAACGGCGCAACGTCCGGTTTCAGCGGCAGGCCTCGAGGAGCATGTCGCAGAAGGTCTTCTCGTGGGCGGGCTGATACCGCGCCCGCCGGACGAAAAGATTGATGTGTTCGTGACCGAACGTGCGCGACACGTCCCGGTAGACCACCCCCTCGGCCGCATGCCCGCGCGGCGGCGGCTCGGTCATCAGGTGGCCCATCGAAGCCACCGAGGCCCCGAACCCCATCTGCACGTAGTTGAGCAGCAGCGCCTTCGAGTTGGCCTCCATCGTGATCGTAAGCCCATCACTGACGCCGGCTTCGGCGAAAACGGCGTCGAGCCGCTGCCGGTTGTTCGTTCCCGGGGCAAGCACCACGAGCGGGTGTCGTCCAATCTGCCTGGCGGATAGCCGCTTCTCGGTCGCCAGGGGATGATCCTTTCGGACAATGAGCACAAATGGATACTCCGCCACCCGCTCGCAGCGGAGCGCCGGTGGAGGCGGCTCCTCGAGCTGGCCGGCCACGGCCAGATCGACCTCCCCTTTTTCGACGAGGCCGATGGCCTCCCTCGAGCTGCGGTCGTAGAGGCAAACCTCGACATCGGGGTGCAGGCGTTGAAACCGTTCCAGCACTCCGGGCAGGTCATAGGAGAGGATCTCACCCGGGGCGGCGATCGAGAGCACGCGGTGGGCCGCGTCGGGCGACAGAGAAAACGTCTCCACCAGTTCGTCGAAGCCCTTCACGAGCGGCGCGGCCATGCTGAGAAGAAGCTCGCCGCGTTCAGTGAACACAAGCCGCCGACCCTCGGTGTGCACGAGATCGCAGCCAAACGCCTTCTCCAGCGCCCGCACCTGCTGCCAGACGCTGGGCACGGAGAGTTCGAGCTTCTGGGCCGCGGCCGCGAAGCTGCCCTCGGCCGACAGCGCCACGAACGCCCGCAACTGGCGAAACCGCA
>JBJTDB010000051.1:0-3178 GCA_046092145.1 Planctomycetia bacterium
CCGGCAGCTTCGCCGCGACGCCGGCGGCCCAGGCCTCCATCTCAGTCTGCCACTGGGGCTGCGACCGGCGGAGCTCTTCCTCGGCGGCGGCGATCTCCGCCCGCATCGCGGCGAGATCCTTCAACTGCTCGGGCGTGTAGACGTAGGACCGGGCCTCGTAGGTGTCGTTCAAGAAGGCGAAGAGGCCGTAGTACTCATCGTGCGAGAGCGGGTCGAACTTGTGCGTGTGGCACTGGGCGCACTGCGTCGTGAGGCCGAGCACCGACTTCCCCACGCAGTCGATCCGGTCGAACATCTCGGCCATCCGGAATTCCTCCGGGATGATCGCGCCCTCTTCATTGAGCATGCTGTTGCGCAGGAAGCCGGTAGCGACGACCTGATCCTGCGTGGCATTGGGCAGGAGATCGCCGGCGATCTGCTCGATCACGAACTGGTCGAATGGTAGATCGCGGTTGAAGGCATTGATCACCCAGTCGCGCCAGGCCCACATGTCGCGGGGCAGGTCTTTCTCGTAGCCGTTGGAGTCGGCATAGCGGGCGAGATCGAGCCAGTGCCGGGCCCATTTCTCACCATAGCGCGGGCTCGCGAGGAGTTTTTCCACCGTCGTCTCGTAGCCGTCGCGTTCGAATGCGGCGAGGTCGTCGGGCGACGGCGGTAGGCCGATGAGATCGAGGTAGACGCGACGGCAGAGCGTGGCCGAGTCGGCCGGCGCCGCGGGCTGCATCTGCTTCTCGGCGACGTGGCTGCGCACAAAGGCATCGATCGGCGATGGAGCCCCGGCCTCGGCGGGCACGACCGCCTTCTTGGGCGCGACGAACGACCAGTGGGGTGAGTAGCTAGCCCCTGCGGCGATCCATTCTTCGAGGAGCCGCATCTGCTCGGGCCTGAGCGGCTTCTTCTCGTGCGGTGGCGGCATGATCACATCGGGATCGGTGGACCGGATGCGGGCCACCACCTCGCTCTCGTCGGGCTTGCCCGGCACGATCGCCGCCTGGCCAGAGTCGCCCCCTTCGAGGGCGTTTTGGCGGATGTCGAGCCGCAGGCCGCCCTGCCGGGTCGCCTCGTCGATCCCGTGGCAGTGGGCGCAGTGCTCGGCCAAGAGCGGCTGAATGTCTCGCTGGAAATCGGGGCCGCCGGCAGCGGCCGGCCGGTCAGCCGAGGCGGCCCAGAGCAGGGCCGCAAAACCCATGATCACTCTCGCCACGGGCCGCAGCCGACTGGCCAGGCAACCGCGCGTTCCGTAAGCCGGGGAGTCTGCCATCGCGTTGCTCGCCGGGGAACCAAAGATCCAAAGACGCGGCGATCCAAACAGGCGGGGCCGCATTCATACGGACCCAACATTATAGTATCGGTTTTTCGGCCGAAAAACATGCTTCGGTCGCGTTGGAAGCCGCGTCAACGGTCGATCCCGTCACGTCACCGCTCACTTCGCGGCCGCGGCCTTGTAGTGTCCGGTTGACGCAAAGGACTCTCGTCAGAACACCATGCCCCGCAAGGGCTTGCGCTCAATGATCGTTGTACACGACTTCAACTCGGCAGGACATTTGACCCCCGGCAGAGCGGATTTTCCGCCGCCGGAAAGGGCAAGGTGGTCTTGTGTTCGACGGGCAGTTCGTGTCTTCCCAGGTCTTGGATTTTCTTCCACGTCGCGACTTCAACGCCTGTGTGGAGCGATACCGTGGCAACTACAAGTGCCGTGGGTTCTCTTGCCGCGATCAGTTTCTGGTCATGGCTTTTGCTCAGCTGACGTACCGAGAGAGCCTCCGCGACATCGAGATCTGCCTGCGGGCTCTCGGCACCAAGCTCTACCACGCTGGGTTGCGCTCCAAGATTTCCAGGAGCACGATGGCGGACGCCAATCAGCGACGCGACTGGCGGATCTACGCCGACTTCGCGCACATCCTGATTCGGCGTGCCCGTGTGCTGTACGCGAAAGACACGTTGGCCGTGGATCTGGAAGAGACGGCCTACGCCCTGGACTCGACCACGATAGACCTCTGCCTGAGCCTTTTCCCGTGGGCCAGATTCCAACCCACGAAGGCGGCTGTCAAGCTGCACACGCTCTTGGATCTCCGCGGCAACATTCCCTGTTTTGTGCACGTTTTGCCCGGTAAAGTCCACGATGTCAACGTACTCGACCGACTGCTGATCGAGCCTGCCGCGTTGTATGTGATGGATCGCGCGTACATCGACTATCACCGGCTGCGGCGGTTCACGACGGCCGGCGCGTTCTTCGTGACACGGACCAAGAGCAATCTTCGCTGCACAGTCCGGGAGAAACGGCCCGTAGATCGCCGGACGGGGCTTCGCAGCGATCACACGATCGTGCTCAATGGGGTCAAGACGGCGGCTCTGTATCCGGAGCCGTTGAGGCGAGTGGCCTTCTACGCCGTCGAACACAAACGGCGACTCGTGTTTCTCACCAACAACTTCGCACTTCCGGCGCTGACAATCGCCGGCCTCGACAAGTCCCGCTGGCAAATCGAGCTGTTCTTCAAGTGGATCAAGCAGCACCTTCGCATCAAGGCGTTTTTCGGCACCAGCGAAAATGCGGTGAAGACGCAGATCTGGATCGCGATCAGCGTGTACGTGCTCGTGGCGATCGTGAAGAAGGAACTCAGGGTCGAGCGAAGCCTCTACGAAATCCTTCAGGTCCTGAGTCTCACGCTGTTTGAAAAAACGCCGCTTTTTCAGTCCCTTCAGGCCGAAATCGACGCATCCGAGCAGGACACCGATCGTAACCAGTTGAAACTATTCGACTTATAACCGGACAGTAGTGGTGGCGGCCAATAGAATCGCCGACGCCAAGCCGGTGCCGGTGCCCGTGCCCTTCGCGGAGTCGGCTTCCCGCACCTTGATCGAGGTGGCGACCGGTGCCGATGCGGCGGCGATCCAGGCGGCGATCGATCAGGCCGTTGCGGTCGCGGGAAAGCGGCCCGTCGTGCACCTCCCCAAGGGCAACTACACGGTCAACAAGACGCTCGTCATCCCGGCCGGCAGCGACCTGCAACTCGTCGGCGACGGTCCGGAAAACGCGACGCAGTTGATCGGTTCCGGCATCGATCCGGTGATCCGCGTGCAGGGCCCCTCGCAGGCCACGCTGCGGAGTTTCCTGGTGAACGGCGGCAACGGTGCCGTCGGCATTCTCGCCGAGAACTGCGATCAGGCCGGCGGCCGG
>JBJTDB010000052.1:0-20963 GCA_046092145.1 Planctomycetia bacterium
TGTGATGTACGCTTCGGGGTAGTCGAGTGCCCGAAACGTCACCCATTCCCCGCCCCAAGGAGCATGTTCTCTCCCATGTCAGATTCGAAAAGTGCGGTCGCCAAGAAGCCCGGCAAGGATGTCAACAAGTCCGAGGAGATCCGCAAGATCGCGACCAGCATGAAGGCTGAAGGCAAAAAGCCTCGCCCCGTCACGATTATCGATGCCCTGAAGAAGCGGGGCATCGTCGTCTCATCGCCGCAGATCAGCATGGTGCTCAAGCGGATGGGCTTCCGTCCGCGGAAGCGGCGCACGGCAGGCGGTCTTACCGGCGCGTCGCTCTCCACCAACCCTGCCAACAAGGGTGGCTTGCGAGGGGGCACGATCTCGGTCGAGGATCTGCTCGCCGCCAAGAAGGTCGCAAACACGTTTGGCGGTGCCGACCGCGCGCTCGCGGCCCTCTCGGCTCTGAAGCGATTCGAGGACTGAAAGCGTCCGACAGGCCTCCGTTGTTCACGTCATGAGCCCGTAGGCGGAGGATAATCCCGCCTGCGGGCTCATGACGTGTACACCACGTGGGCCGCTGCCCTGACGGCCGCGTTCAGCCCTCGAATCGCTTGAGCGCCGCGAGGACTGCGATCGCGCGGTCGGCACCGCCGAACGAGACCGCGACCTTCTTGGCGGCGAGCAGATCCTCGACCGAGATCTTGCCCACTCGCGGACCACCCTTGAGGATGGCGATATTGCCGGCCGACTCGCCGGTGAGCCCGACAGCCTTGCGTCGCTTCCGCGGACGGAAGCCCATCCGCTTGAGCACCATGCTGATCTGCGGCGATGAGACGACGATGCCCCGCTTCTTCAGGGCGTCGATGATGACGACGGGCCGCGGCTTCTTGCCTTCAGCCTTCATGCTGGTCGCGATCTTGCGGATCTCCTCGGACTTGTTGACATCCTTGCCGGGCTTCTTGGCGACCGCACTTTTTGAATCTGACATGGGAGAGAACATGCTCCTTGGGGCGGGGAATGGGTGACGTTTCGGGCACTCGACTACCCCGAAGCGTACATCACAAACATAACAATGCAATAAACCCCTCGTGTGCCGGTTTGGAAATCACCGCTGTAACGTGACATTCCGCATGAACGAAGGAGTGTAATCGCACTGAAATCATGCGTCGTCGCTGACGGCGGCCGTCACGACCATCTCGACCTTGCAGCGGTCGCCGAGCCCGGCCTGCACCATCGCCCGCACTGGGGGGTGGCCCGGGGGAACCCACGCATCCCAGAGCTCGTTGAGCACGTCGGCGTCGCCATGGTCAGAGAGATAGATGAGCACCTGCAAGAGCCTCGTCCGGTCGCTCGTGATCGTCGCGAGGGTGGCGTCGATCTGGGCCAAGACCTGCCTGATCTGGCCGCGGGCGTCGAGGGACGTGTCTTCCGCCACTTCGACCCAGTAGGCGACGCCACGGTGCACCGCCACGTCGGCCCACCGAGCCGAGTCGCCGTATCGTCGGATATCACGCATGGGATCTCAGGTCGTTCGTCAGGTCCGAGTCGAGCAGGTCGCGCCGGAACGGCATGTCTGATTCCACGGCATCCTGGCGATCAGCATCCCCATCCCGCAGGTATCGGTGATGCCGGCAAAGACGAGGCCGCAGCCCACGAAGCCTGCCAGTCCAGCGCCGATCCGTTGCCACGTGGGATCAGGACCGAAGGCCGCGAGCCCCGCCCCGACGGCCACGAGCGCCCCCGCGGCGATTCGCACCTGCCGCTCGAGTGACATCACCTCGCGGCCGCGGACGACCGGCACACCGGCCGCCTCGCATGCCGCCGTCCCGCCCTCGACGCTCACCACGTTTTGGATCCCCGCGGCCAGCATCGTCTCGCAGGCCTTTTGGCTGCGGCCGCCCGACTTGCAGACGAAGTAGATCGGGCCGCTGCCGGCAAGCGATGCGATCTCCTTGGGATCGAGCCTGTCGAGCGGAATATTGCGTGCGACATCGACATGCACCTCGCCGAACTCGGCGGGCGTTCGGACATCGACGAGAATCAATGTCTCGCCCGTGCGGCGACGTTCGGCGAGCATGGCGGGCGAAATCGTGGCAACCATGGCAAAGTCCTCGGGAGTGTCTGAAAGAGGCACCGTGTGAATGGGAGAATGGTACGATCTGGGCTTGGAATTGGCGATCCGCCGGAGTGAATCATGAACGTCGAACGAGTGAAGTACGTCATCTGGGCCGCCGACATGGACCGAGCCGCCCACTTCTATGGCACGCTTTTCGGCGGCCGAATCCTCCGGCGAAACCCCGCCATCGTGGAGGTGGGGATCCTCGATGCCGTGATCGGGATTCACGGTGGCGGCGAGGGCAAGCGCACCTGGACGGGCTTGAGCTTCCAGGTGGCCGACGTCGTGGCGGCGTCGCGGGAGGTGGTGGCGGCTGGCGGTCAGCTCACCCGTGAGCCCGAGCCTGAGAACGGCGAGCCGCCGCACCTGGCGATGTGCGTCGACACCGAGGGCAACGAATTCATGCTCACGCGGAAGCGGGGCGGATGATCGTTCGTCGAAGGCATCTTCACTCGGTCACGCCAGACGTCGCCTGCCATTCGCCGCACCAGTCCGACTCCTGCGTATGGGGCCACACGCCCACGTGCACGAGTTTGTCGTCCTGGATCGGGGGCATCGCCGGCGGCATGCGGCGGCACTGTCCCCACCCGATGGCCTTGTCGGCGAGTTTCTCGGGCCGCCAGTGCAGGCACGAGCCGCACACCTGGCCTGGCTGCGGGAGCGATGTGTCGTCTTCCATGCTTCAAGTGTAGCCGCCCGGGCCCGAATGAGGCTGGCCGGGAAGCAGGCCCGTGCTTCTCCACACATCGCGGTGAGCCCACGTAGCCGTGTGGGATCGATGTCGTTATCCTTCGTTTCGATACGGGCAGTGGACGAGACGATGCGCCTCGGGCAGCGTCCGGCATGGCGGCGGGTTCAGGGCATGGGTCGCGGATGAACAATGCAGGCTGAACCCCGGGATCCTGACGACGCAACCTCTCCGCCGACGGACGACTTCTACCTGGAAAACGGGTTGTTGGTCTTCACGGCCGCCCATCACTTGAAACGTGGGTACTGCTGCGGCTCCGGCTGTCGGCACTGTCCGTATGAGCCCCGGCATATCGAGGGCAACACGAAGGTCTGCCCATGAACGCCTACCGGGACGCCGAGCAAGCCGATGACGACTGGGACGACGAGGCTCCGGACCACGATGAGGACTCGGACCACTCTGGCGATGAGCCAACTGTCCCATGCCCATCCTGTCGCCGTGAAATCCTCGAAGACACACCGCGGTGCCCGTATTGCGAGCGCTACATCTCCGATGAAGACCATGCATCGCCGCGAAAGCCACTGTGGGTGATCGCCACGGCCTTGATCTGCTTGGCAATGGCCCTCTGGTGGGTTTTCGCAGCGATCTGATCGTCGCAACGTATTGCGGCGGGCTGGAATTCAGGGCTTTCCGCAGGCCATGGCTCAGCCGATAATTTCCGACCTCGCCCCAGTGGTCATTCGCTTACCCCTCAGGAGTCTGACCTGTGAAATCTCTTGGCGTTCTTTCGGGCTGGCTTCCTGCTGCCGCGATTGTGCTCGGCTTCGTGACAGCCACGCATGCTGCCGAACCCACCCCTCCGCGATCGACGCTCACGCAACCCCGCACCGGCACCACCAATAAGTTCGGCTCCGGCACACTGACAAATCGCACCGACGGCTCAAGCAGTCGCACCCAGCCGTTCGGGTCTGGGTCGATCACCACGGAGCGAACCAAGGACGGCAGGACGATCACCGGCCACACGCAAAAGTTCGGCTCTGGCACGATCACACGCTGGTCGGATGGCACCACGACGGAAACCAAGCCGTTTGGGTCGGGCACGCTCACGACTGAACGGGGCCGCGATGGAAAGACCGTCACCGGCCAGACGCAGAAATTTGGGTCTGGCACGATCACGAACAGGTCTGATGGGTCCACGAGCCGTTCGCAGCCTTTCGGCAGTGGCACCCTTCAGACTGATCAGCCCGGAAGAAAGAGCCGCTGAGGCAGACGTAGGTGGCTGTGTTGACAGAAACGCTACCAAGGCCACCTGACGAACAATGGAGAGGAACCGGCCGCTGCCTTACTCGATCAACGTTTCGAGTTTTCGGTAGATCGTGCAGGAACTAAAACCAACGCTGGACATGAGGTTGTCCTAGTTCGCCCGGATCATCGTCGTGCCGTCATTGGGGCACTTCTTCGAGCCCAAAGTGCCGTACTCTTAGATGAGTTTGCATTTGGGGCACCGGTACGTGTAGGTCTTCTTCTGGCTTGCTGACGCAGTCTTGGGCGAGAGCACGCACACGGGGGCTGCCACGAGGGAAGCCACCGCGACGAGAAAACTCCGACGGGCTGGGTGTGTGTGGTTCTTCATCGGCATGGTTCTCTCATGGTTGTCTCATGACGAGCCCCCGCGGGACCAGGGTTGTCCCTCGCGTTTGGATACTCCCGCCCTGACGGCTGGCCTGAAGCAAAGCCTGCGTCAGGATTTCCAAGGCAGGCCACTCTGCCCTGCCCGCCTTTGTCGAAATCATCCGCCTCGCAACGGCCATGGCCACGATGCCCCCGAGGTGATCGTCGCGCTCCGGCAACTGTTCCAAAGCCCATCGACGGGGCCGTAGACACTCCTCCCGTCTTTGTGGCGGCCTCGAGGGTCATCGACCGGGGTTCCGCGACGCCCCACCCGGCACTTCCGTGTACCATTCCTGCGAGTTTTTTGTGTCAGGATTCGCATGACGCCGACGGTGTTTCGCGAAGGCCCGTTCCGGTTCTTTTTCTCTCCCGGGAAGAGCCGCGGATGCAAGTCCACGTGGCACATCCAGATGGCGAGGCAAAGTTCTGGCTCGAGCCCAAGATCGAACTCGCTACCGCAACGGGCCTGGCTAGGGGGATCATTTTCAGGAGATTGTCGATGCCTGGAACGAGCACTTTTCGAGTTGAGGTGTCCAACGTTTCCCAGCATGGGCTCTGGCTCTTGGCGGGAGACGAGGAACTGTTCCTGCCGTTCGAGCATTTCCCGTGGTTCAAGACCGCGACGATCGAACAGCTCTCGACCGTGGAACGACCGACCGCTGACCACCTCTATTGGCCCCGCCTCGACATCGATCTGTCCGTCGAGTCGGTGCGGAATCCATCTGCTTTTCCACTTGTTTCTCGGCAGGCCCCATCAGCGAAGCCCGAAGCGTGATCGTGGAGAGATGATCCTCCGCTCAGGCAGAGAGCGCCACCGCGGCCTGCCGCATGAACCTGCGCGAAACATTGGCCATGCCGGCCGATCGTCCGCTCGACGTTCTCATCCACACACGCTACTCGACCGACGAGCAGAGTCAATCGAGCATCGATGGGCAGATCAATGCCTGCCAGCGGTTTCTGACAGCCAACCTTCCCCGGGATTGCACGCTCGAGCAGCTGAGCGTGGAGATCATCTGCGAACCGGAGATCAGCGGAGAGATCGCCGACCGGCCCGGAATCAACCAGGTCTGGGCTGGCATCAAGACCCGCCGCTGGGACGTCATCCTGGCGGAAGAGTCGAGCCGGCTCTACCGGCATATGACGTTTGCATCGCAGTTCTTCGACACGGCGGTCGACGCTGGAATCCGCATGATCTGCCCCACGGATTTCATCGACACCGCCGACGAGGACTGGCCCGAACGCCTGCACGCGGCGCTCGGGCATCACGGCCGGGCCAACCACTTCACCCGGCGGCGGATCAAGCGAGCCCAGGAAAACCGCTGGGTCTCCGGGGCGGCTATGGGCCCGCTGGCTATCGGCTACAGGCGGCGGCCATCGATTCCAGCAACGGCCACGGACCCGGCCAGGAGACCGTTCTTCGACTCTATCGACGAGGAGCGAAAGCCGGTCATCGTGGAAATCTTCGAGCGGACTGCCAATGACGAGCCGCCCTGGGCGATCGCCGACTGGCTCACTTCGATCAACTTCCCGAAGGCGAAGAACAGCCAGAAGCCGGAATGGTCGGCGGGCAACGTGACCTCGCTCATGCGGCGTCCGATCTACCGGGGCGAGGAGGTGTTTCGCACCAAGTTCTCCAAGCGGGAACTCCGCACGGGCCGCTCGAAGCTCGTCTGGAACACCGCAGACGGTGTGCTCACCAGGAAGAGTGAGCACCTACGGATCGTGAGCGACTGGCTGTGGTACCGCGCTAATGCGGTCATCGATCGTCGCTGCACTAGGCTGCATCCCCAACGCGGGCCGAAGCACCCTCTGGCTGGAAAACCCAGAGACTCCCGGAACCTCCTCTCCACGCTGTTTGTCTGCGGCATCTGCGGCGGACTGATGCATGCTGAGGGCCGCAACGAGGGCGGCTACCGCTGTGCCAATGCCAAAATCGACGCCTGCTGGAACCGGGCCACGTATCTCCGTGTACAGGCTCACCCGGCGATTCTCCGGCAGGTTATTGATGCCTTGATGTCGGTTGCTGGCGTCCGCGATCGGCTGGTTGTCCGTGTTCAGGAACTGCACGCCACCGGCGGCGATATCGCTTCCGAGCGGCGGTCACTTGAGTCCGAGGCTCGGAAGCTCACGACGAGCATCGAGAATATTGGACTGGCAATCGAACGCGGTGCCGGCAGTATCGATTCCTTGGCCGAGCGGCTGGCCGGTCGGGAACGGGAGCTCAAGCTGGTGCGATCCCGGCTCGAGGAACTCTCGTCGCGGGAAAGCCAACCGGCCGATCTCCCGTCGCCGGACGAGCTTCTCGGGTATCTGGAGTCGCTCCGGGCGGATCTCCTCGCCGGCGATCGCCGGGCTCCTGTCATCCTGCGGAGTCTTCGCGACGGTCCGATCCGGGCGGTGCCCTACCAGCAGTTCGGCACTGACAAGGTGGTACTCCGGGCCGAGTTCGAGGTCACGCTCACCAGCGGTCTGCCGGCCGTGATCGGTGAGTCGATCCGGCAGGACGGCATCGAGACTGTGGATGGCATCACGCTCGTACGAAGGCCGCTTGTGGTCGATCTCTTCGAGATGTCCACCGTGCCCCAACGCGCTGTCGAGGCCCACGAACTGCGGGAAACGGGGATGTCTCTTTCAAAGGTCGGCGCGGCCCTTGGCATCTCCAAGCGACTCGCAGACTGGGCCACCCGGATGGGCGCAGCGATGGCAGCTCGCGGCCTGACCGATCCGTTCGTCAGGCTGACGGAACGCATCTGGCAGCGATATCAAGCTCCGTTCTGCAGCCATCGCAAGAATCGCCACGGTGCCGGTCGTTCGGATGCCACGTCGCTTGGCGACGTTCGTGCCGGCTCGCTCGTCAATCAGGAGAGTGTCTGCATGCGTCTCGAGAGCGAGAGCAATGGCAGCAGATTCTCCAGGCCCCAGCCCAAGATCATCGACACGGCCGCGAACCGGCATCACGCGAAGCCAGGATGGAGGATCTGCCGCCCAAGACCGCACTGCATCTGGGGCCCGCGGGTGCGTCAACTCGGCAATCACCTCCGGCGGCGTTATCAACTCCACGAAGAGTTGCCGCAAGACATCTTCGGCCTTGATCTGCACGAGATAGTGCAGCGGTGGGGATGGGTTGAATCTACTCCGGGGTAGCCGGTTGCTCCAAGGATCTGTGTGTCACGACGGGCCGGAGGCCCGTCATTGCCGCCGGAGGCAACCGCCAAGCAATACTTGACGGTTTGGGAGCAACGGAAGCGCCAGCGGCCTGAATCGCTGCGCGACCGAGGGCCTGTTGGCGGTGGGATGCATCCCGCGAGTAGTGTACGGGCAATCACTTACACTGCCCCTGCCCCGGTCCGCCCATGGTCGCTGCCCTCTGCGGGTTTCCCGCGCGGCCCGTTACAAACTGATCACACCCCTTGCCAGCAGGTCCGAACAAGAGGATTCTTCCGTCCAATACGCCCCACACGGTGGCCGGTTTTGGGCGCCGATGAGTGGCCGGTTTTGGCGCGCCGAATGACAGTCGGGCTACGTCGAGGAGGAACTCCGCGGCTATCTCGAGTGCGGCATCCTCTGCTTCGGGTTCGGTCGTGCTCTCTGCACGGGCTGCGGCCAGGGGCTTGTCATGGCGTTCTCGTGCAAGGGTCGCGGGGTGTGCCCATCCTGCAATGGCAGGCACATGGCGCAGACCGCCGCCCGTCTCTCCCACCCGCGGGCCACCGACCGACTGGGGCGAGCTCATGCAGATCCATGACGATCACGACGTCTTTCAAGCGACGGATAGACGAACTGCCCGCGATCGACATCCACAGGCTCTGACCGGTGCCGCCGGTGCCGGACGCGACCCACGCGTGTCGGGAAACTGCGAACTGGGACGCGGTCTGCTCAGACGCGAGAAAAACGACACCGAAGGGGGTGCGGGGCGTTTCGAGAAACCCGCTCCGGACGCCCGGGCCGCTCCTCCAGAGGCTCACGAGTCGCTCGTCGGCCGGAAGACCGTTGAGGAAGTGCCATTGACCGGGCTATCCTCTTCGCAGTGATGCACGAGATGGCGAGGCAACCGTCTCGGCAGGCCTTTGTTTCAACGACGCGAACGCATCGGAGTCGTCGAACTGGGACGGTGCCGCTTTGGGGCGACGCCAGCGTACGCCGTCACGCGGTCTCGCCGTGCACGGTGAGCACGAGCCGACGCGGACCTCCTCGATCGCGGTGTTCACAGAGATAGATTCCCTGCCAGGTGCCGAGGCACAGCCGGCCGTTCTCGATGGGCACGGTCACCGAACTCCCGATCATCGCGGCCTTCACATGGGCCGGCATGTCGTCAGGGCCCTCGAGGGTGTGCACGTAAGAAAAATCCTCGCGAGCAATCTCGTTGAAGGCCAGCTCCAGGTCGCGGGGCACGTCTGGATCGGCGTTTTCATTGATGCACAGGCTCGCCGACGTGTGCTGAATGAAGACGTGGAGCAGCCCGACCCGCACCCGCCCGAGCTGCGGGACGGCCTGTTCGATCTCGGACGTGATCAGGTGAAACCCGCGGCTGCGCGGGACGAGGCGGAGATGCTGCTGGAACCATGCCATGAATCACACGTGACCGGGAGTCTAGCAGGTTGTGGAGCGAGTCTGCCCGAGTGGGATTCTCGATTTCCGCGGTCGTCCAAGCGAAAGAGTGTCGTGGATGACTTTTTCCGTGAACAGGTAGACTCTCGAAACGTTACCCTTCCCCGATTGCATGCCCATGAACGAACGCCAGACGGCTGCGACGCAGTCCTTGCCACGTGTCGGCTGGATCGGCACCGGCATCATGGGGTCCGCGATCTGCAGCCGTCTGCTCGACGCCGGCTTTTCACTGACCCTGAGCAGCCGTTCCCGAGTCCGCGCCGAGCCGCTGCTGGCGAGGGGGGCACGCTGGGCGAACTCACCCGCGGACGTGGCGGCCGCCAGCGACGTGGCGTTCACCTGTGTCGGGTATCCACGCGATGTCCGGGAGGTGGTGCTCGGCTCCGAAGGCGTGCTCGCCGGATTGCAGGCGGGCACGATCTTCGCCGACATGACGACGAGCGAACCGTCGCTTGCCGAGGAGATCGCGGAGGCCGCATCCGCGCGAGGCATCGAGGCCCTGGATACCCCGGTCTCAGGCGGCGATGTCGGTGCCCGGGAGGGGCGGCTGACGGTGATGGTCGGAGGATCGGCCGCCGCCGCCGAACGGCTCGATCCGGTCTGGCGGGTGATCGCGGCCCGCGTCGTCCATTGCGGTCCGCCCGGCTCAGGCCAGCACACAAAGATGGCCAACCAGGTGGCGATCGCATCCACGATGATCGGCATGTGCGAGGCGCTCCTCTATGCCTCCCGTGCCGGGCTCGACGTCCAGACGACGCTCGAGGCAATCGGCCCGGGAGCGGCCGGAAGCTGGTCGCTCCAAAACCTCGCGCCGCGGGTGCTGCGGGGCGACTTCGCGCCCGGCTTCCTGGTCGAACATTTCCTGAAGGATCTGGGGATCGTGCTCGCCGAGTGCCGTCGGATGGGGATCGTCCTCCCCGGCGTCGCGCTGGCCGAGCAGCTCTATCGATCGGCACGAGACCTGGGTCACGGCCGCAGCGGCACGCAGTCGCTCATCATCGCCCTTACACACCTTTCCGACCTCGCATGGCCCGCGCCGCCGGCCCTCTGCGAGAAACACCCCACCGCTTCGATGCCATGAAAAAACGCCCTCGCTTCTGTCTCGTCTGGCTCCTGAGTCTCGCTTCCATCATCGTCGGTCGCGGATCGACGAGCCGCGCCGCCGCCGAGGAAGAAGGCCTCGCACCAGACGCCACCTTCAAGCCGTTGACCGAAGCGGAGTTGCCTGCCGGGTTCCCGACATATACCCCGGTCGGCACGATCGAGATCAAGAAGTATCCGGCCTACCGCAAGGCCGAGACGTCCGGTCGCGCCGCCTTCTTCACGCTCTTCACCCACATCAAGAGCAACGGCATCGCGATGACCGCACCGGTCGAGATGACGTTCAAGCCAGAGGGCGTGCCGGTCGGCCAGGAACAGGCGATGGCCTTCCTCTACGGCTCACCTGATATGGGCAAGGCCGGAAAGCAGGGGTCGGTCAAGGTGCTCGACGTCCCGGCGGCCACGGTGGTGAGCATCGGTGTTCGCGGCCAACGCACCGACGCGTTGGTCGCCAAGGCCACGGAACGCCTGCGATCGTGGCTATCCGAGAACAAGCAGTCGTATGTGCAAGAAGGGCCTGTCCGCATCATGGGATACAACAGTCCCTTCGTCGCGCGCGACCGCCAATTCTTCGAGGTGCAGATCCCGGTGGGGTCCGTGAACGCACGCGACGCACAGCCCGCGGCACGCTAACAGACTGTGGATCAAGTCTGCCGGAGCAGGATGCGACGACCGCCGACCGGGCAGAGCCTCCTCATCGCGTTGGCACCAGGCTACCGGCCTGCCCCAGCGGCCCGCTTCCAGACCGTCTTCCCCTCCTTGATCGTCTCCTCGACATGGATCGTCTCGATCGTGGCGGGAGGCACCGTGAGCGGGTTTCCCGAGAGGACCGCACAATCGGCGAACTTGCCGACTTCGATCGAGCCCTTCTTCGACTCCTCGCCATATTGCCTCGCGCCGTCGATCGTGATCGCCTCGAGCGCCTCTAGCGGCGTGATCCGCTCGCCTTCCCCGATCACCTGCCCCGACCTCGAAAGACGGTTGACGGCCGTGTGGATCGTGAAGATTTGGTCGAGCGGCGAGACGTTGAAATCGGTGTGGTTCGTGGGCCGCAGCCCGATCGCCCGGGCCGACTTCATCGGGCTGATGCCGTCGGCCTGCTTGCGGCCGCGATTGGCGATGTGGGTGTCGCCGAAGTAGAAGCAGTGCAGCGTGAAGAACGACGGCGTGATCCCCCAAGCCGCGTATTTCTGGAGCTGGTCCTGTCGGATGAACTGCGAATGGATCCCGACCGTGCCGCGGGGCTTCGCGGGGTCGCCATCGGAGGCGAAGCGGTGAGCCTCCAGCAGCATGTCGATCGCGGCATCGCCGTTGCAATGGACGAAGAGCGTCGCGCCGCCGTCATAAACCTTCTTCACCATGTCGTTGAGCATGGGCTGGGGGAACGTCGGCTCCCCGCGCCACGCCTTCTGGCCGGCCGGGCCGAGGGTGAGGTAGGGCGTCGTGAAGAATGCCGTCTTGCCCTGTGGCGAACCGTCGGCAAGCAGCTTCACACCGCCGATCCGCAGATGGTTGCGATAGTCGGGCTCGTTGCGAGGCGGCTTGCCGCCGAAGATCGCATCGATGTCGGTGATGAAGGGGAGCGCGATCACGTCGAGCTTCAGAAGGCCGCGATCGGCCGCGATGCGGAGCAGGTCGAGCTGGTGCTTCATCGTGGCCCCTTCCTGCGCCGTCGTGATTCCCTCGCGCAGGTAGAGATCCTGCCCGGCCTTGAGCAAATCGAGTGATTCATCGTCATCGGGGCCCGGCACCCTCGAGAAGATCGGCAGGAAGGCCGTCTCGAAGACGAGGCCGTTGGGCTCGTTCAACCCGGGCTCACGGCCGATCACGCCCCCGTCCGGCGTCGGTGTCGCCGCGGTGATGTCGTAGACGGACAGGGCCTTCGAGTTGAGCATCGCCCCGTGGCCCGACACATGAACGAGGATGACGGGGTTCTCAGGAAAGGCCGCGTCGAGTTCCTGCTTCGTGGGAGCCCGCTTCTCGGCGAGCAGATCGGGGTCGTAGCCGAAACCGATCACGAATCGGCCGGGGCCGATCTTCCGGCGCTCCGCGAGTTTTTTGAGCTGGCCGATCACGTCGGCCAGGCTCCTGCAGGGGCCCGCCGGGGGCGATGCACACAGCGCCTGCACCTGCACGTCGATGCAGGTGAAAAAGTGGCTGTGCCCGTCGATGAAGCCTGGCACGAGCGTCGCTCCCCCGAGATCGGTCACCTCCGTGGCGGGTCCCTCGAGCTTCATGACGTCGGCCTCGCTGCCGACCGCCGTGATCCGGCCGCCGGTGATCGCGACCGCCTCGGCGGCCGGCTGCCCTGGGTTGACGGTGACGACCGTTCCGCCCCGAAGAATGCGGTCGGCCGGCGCGGCATCGGAGGCGGTCATGATCGGGACGAGGGCCACAAGGATCACGGCATGAATCAGGCGAGACATCGTCGGTTCCTCCATCGTGAATCAACCACTCAGGGCCGCCGTCATCTCATGACGCGGCGACCATCGCAACCAGCCGTCGCGTCCGATCGGCCAGTTCCGCGAACCTTCCCTCGGCGAGCGTGGCCGCATCGACCAGATGCGATCCCATGCCGACGCAGAAAACGCCCGCAGCGAACCAGGCCTTCAGATTGGCCTCGTCGAGCGTGACGCCCCCCGAAGGCATCAGCCGAAGCCAGGGGCACGGCCCCCGCACGCCCTTCACGAACCCCGGGCCGCCGAGCGCATCGGCCGGGAAGACCTTGATCACGGAGGCGCCGAGCCGATGGGCCCGGATCATCTCCGTCACGGTGCCTGTGCCGGGGCACCAGAAGAGGCCGTGCGTGCGGCAATAGGCACCCACATCCTCGTCGAGGTTCGGGGCCACGAGAAACGCGGCGCCGGCCCCATGAAACGCCTCGGCCTGCGCGACGTCGATGATCGTGCCCGCGCCGAGCACGATGTCGGGAAGACGCGTCGCCGCATCCGCCACGAGCCCGCGGAACACGTCAATCGCGCCGGCGGCACGGTTGGTGAACTCGACGATCCGGATGCCGCCGGCATGGAGCGACTCGAGCACCCGCATGCCTGTCGCCACGTCGCCACAATTGAAAAGGGGGAGCACCCGCTGGCGGGCCACCGCCTCCGTGATCTCGTCCTTTGAAAATCGTTTCATGGTCATGCCAACTCGAAGAGCGCCTCGATCTCGACGGGGATGTCGTCCGGGAGCGACCCCATTCCAACGGCGCTCCGCACGCCGATGCCATTGTCGGAACCCCAGATCTCGGCGAAGAGTTCACTCGCGCCGTTGATCACGTAGGGATGCTTCTCGAACTCGGCGGTGCAGTTGACCATCCCAAGCACCTTGATCACCCGCGTGACGCGATCCAGGCTGCCGAGCGTCGAGATGAGCGTGGCGAGCATGGTGAGCCCAACCTGCCGGGCCGCCTTCTTGCCGCCGTCGGCGTCGAGATCGCGGCCGACCCGGCCCCGCATGAGCGTGCCGTCGGGGAGGAGCGGTCCGTGCCCCGAGACGTAGAGATGCTGCCCGACGACCAGCGCGGGCTTGTAGACACCGACCGGCTTCGGGGCCGGAGGCAGCGTGAGGGCGAGGGCTTCAAATGTCCGGTGGGGTGTGGAACTCTCTGGCATGGCTCGGTCCTTCGTTGAGGGAAACGACTGAAAAACGATCACGGAATCGCCGCAAGAGGCTACCCGACGTTCACGATCACGTCGAAGAGCTGGCCGCGGCGGACGCCATCCTGCGTGATCTCGATCGCCACGAGCACGAGCCCCGCGGCGGCGTCCTTGGCGGCCGACACACGCACCGGCAGGTGGCGCTGGGCCCCCGCCTCCACGCGGAGCGTGGCCACCGACGGCTCGAACCGGATCCCCGGCGGACAGACGAGCGTGATCTCGTAGACGGTCGGCACATCGAGAACGTTTCTCGCGATGATCGATGCCTGGGCCGTCTCGCCCGGGTTCACGCCCACGCGATAGGGATGCACCCTCACCCAATACGGGTCGAACCAGAGCCGGTAATCCTTTTCGGTCGTCAGGTCGGCGAGGGCCGCCCGCAGTTCGTCGCTCGCGGCGGCATACCGCTCGATCAGCGGCCCGGGGTTCTCGATCGCCCATGAATGGCCGCCGAGGATGAGGTCGGGCGCGATGCCGTGGAGGTACCGAGCCGCGTAGCCGTAGCCATCCTCGACCGTGCAGGCGTTGCGGGCGACGACCGCCTCATGGCCGTGCTGGGCCGGATCGCGAGGCGTGCCGAAGATGTTGTCGCCCGTGAAAGCCACCCGCTTGCCGTCGATCTCGCCGTAGACGCAGCAGGCGAATTCCGTCTGCCCGGGCATCCAATCGCAGGCGAGCGTGTGGCCCCGCCAGCGGATCAGTTCGCCATCCGCGATCACGTGGTCCACCTTCAGGCTCTGGATGTCGCCGGTGGGCCGCTCGCGGTACGACGGGATCAGGGCGTCGTAGTCGTAGTCGAGCGGCCGCTCGAGCAGATCGGCCACCCGCTCGTGGGTCCAGATCTCGCAGCCGCGGGTCTTCCGCACGTGCTCGGCGTCGAGGAAGTGGTCGCCGTGCATGTGGGTGACGAGGATCGCGTCGATCGCCGTGATGCCGAGCCGGTCGCGGGCCCCGTCGAGCACGCGGTCGAGGTGCGCACGGTCGAAGAGACCGCAGTCGATGAGCAGCGCATGGCCGTCGTCGGAGACGAGCATGTGGAAGTTCACCCAATACTCGTGGCCACGAACCTTGTAGAGGTGCGGCGAGATCTGCCAGAGGTGGGGCACGGCCGTCGGCCGCGACACACGATCCTGGTCGCATCCCGCGAACGTGAAGACCTCCCAGCCCCGTTTCATCACCTTCTCGAGCCGCCGTAGCTTTGCCTGCAACGTGGCCAGCTGCGTCGCGGCATCGCGGATCGGCGGGCCGTGCGAGGGGAGCATCGTGACTGGCGTGAAGCCTTCGAGGTAGCCGGCCGCGGTGGCGACCGCATAGAGCCCCTTACAAAAGCCGTAGTCCCATTCGCTGTCGAACCACGTATGCATCGTCGCGCCGTCGAGCATGAGGTCGCCGGTGAAGGCGAGCCAGCCCGATGTCGCATCCGCCGCCCTGCCCTGCCGCAGGAGGTAGCTCATCGAGCCGGGACTGTTGCCGGCGGTCTCGGCACACCAGAACTCGCGGCCCCGCCACTCGAAGGCATCCATCTTGGCGAAAGCCCGGTCGATCGGGATCGGCGCAATCGGCGGGCGCACATAGCTCGCGCCATGCACCGTGAGCCTGTCCGAAAGCTGCGGCACGGCCTTTCGGAACGAGAGTGGGGTCTCGAAAAGCTCACGCTCGGCGGCCGGCGCCGCGATCTTCACGCCGCCCCGGCACACGCGATGCCCGGCGAGCTTTGCATGACCCTGGCACTGCTCGCGGTGGTGGTGCGTGAAGAGCACCCATTCGACGGTCGTGACGCCGATCTGGGACAGGGCGTCGAGCACGCTGCCGTCGCCGAGGTCAATAAGGATGGCAGCTTCGCCATCCCGCACGACCCACACATTGCAGGTGTCGGCCCAGCGAAATATGCCCGGCGCGACCTCCGTGAAGCTGGCCTTCATGCCGAGAATCATACCGGAAAAACCGACCCTCATCCCCCGCCCGGCGAGCCGCCGCCGCGTCCGTGATCGGGAACGCCCTTCCACGAGGCCGGATCAGGCCTGGGCGGCTCGCGAGAGCGAGGCGTAGTGTTCCGGCACCTCCTGCCGGGCCCAGGTCACATGCTCGAGCATCGCTTCCCGCGCGGCGGCCGAATCGCGACGCCGGATCGCGTCGTAGACGGCGCGATGGCACTTCGCCGTCTTGCCGGCAATTTCCGCGAACCACTCGGGCTTCCCGTGGCCGAGATCCCATGCAAACGTCATCGCGAGCAACTGGGCGTTGGCGAAGAGCTTGACCGCGATGGGATTCCCAGATGCCTCGAGCACCGTCGCATGAAACTCCATGTCGAGCCGGCAGAAACGACGGCGGTTTTCGACCGTTGAAAACCAGCGGTCCAGCCCCGGCTTCGCGGCGATCGACTGCATGTCGTCACAGATTTTCCGAAGCGTGGCCAGATGCCCCGCCTCCGCCCGGTCGGCCGCCTTCTCGGCCAGATACGGCTCATTGACCATCCGCAACTCATAGATGCATTCGAGTTCGCGTGGCGTCAGCTCCCGCAAGTAGATGCCGGAATTGGGGCGGTGCTCGATCAGCCCTTCAGCCTCGAGCTGCAAAAGCGCATCCCGTACCGGGCTGCGACCGATGCCAAGATCCTTCGAGAGCGTGCGGTGCGACAGCCGCTGCCGAGGCTGCATCCGCCCCTCGACGATCATGCGCCGAAGCGATCGGTAGGCCCTCGCAGTCAGGTCGTCGGGTTTGGGGCGGGTGCGGGCTGGCATGGAAAAACACTCCGGAACCGTAGTCATACCAAGCAGATGCCCACGGCAAAAAGCCATCCCGCTCCGTCTGACATGGCGGTTGTGCCGATGCTATGATAGAGTATCGTCGGGCGTTCGCTCGTGCCGACCGCTTTCCGGAGACCGATCATGGCTGGCCTGCGATCCTTTTCGTATCGCCTGTTGACGATCTTCTGGATTCTTGCTGCCACCACGCGAATCGTCCACTCAGCCGATACCGACGAGCGCCTGGCCCTCTACACCGGGAAGTTGCGGCCACTTCTCGCCGAGAGGTGTTTTTCCTGCCATGGCGGCCTCAAGCAGGAGGCCGGCCTGCGGCTCGACACCGTCGGGCTCATGGTCGAGGGGGGCGAGTCGGGCAGCGTCGTCACGAAGGGCGATCCCGATGCGAGCCTGATCCTCGAGCGGGTGCGCGATCCCGAGCCCGCCTCGCGGATGCCGCCGGAGGGCGAAGGGGAGCCGCTCTCGGCCGAGCAGGTGGCGATGCTCAAGGACTGGATCAAGGCCGGCTGCCCGGCGCCTGCGGATGAGAAGCCCGAAGCCGATCCGCGGGATCACTGGGCGTTTCAGCCGCGGGTGCGGCCGGAGGTGCCCGCCGTCAAGAACACGGCGTGGGTGAAGAATCCGATCGACGCGTTTCTCGCGGCGTCGCACGAGCAGGCGGGCGTGTCGCCGCAGCCCGAGGCCCCGCGGCATGTCCTCGTGCGCCGGCTCTACGTCGATCTCATCGGCCTGCCGCCGCAGCCGGATGAACTGGCCGCGATCGAGGCCGACGCTTCGCCCGACTGGTATGAAAAACTCGTAGACAAGCTGCTCGCCGACCCGCGGCATGGCGAGCGATGGGCGAGGCACTGGATGGATGTCTGGCGGTATGCCGACTGGTGGGGCCTGGGCGACCAGCACCGCTACAGCCAGAAGCACATGTGGCACTTCCGCGATTGGATCGTGGAGTCGCTCAACGCCGATGTGGCCTACGACGAGATGGTGCGGCAGATGCTCGCGGCCGACGAACTCCATCCCGACGATCCGGCGAAGCTGCGGGCCACCGGCTTCCTCGCCCGAAACTGGTTTCTCTTCAATCGCACGCCCTGGCTGGACGAGACGGTGGAGCACGTGGGCAAGGGGCTGTTGGGCCTCACGATGAACTGCTCCAAGTGCCACGCCCACAAATATGATCCCGTCAGCCAGGAAGACTACTACCGGTTTCGCGCCTTCTTCGAGCCGATCGAGACCCGCGTGGACGTGGTGGCGGGCGAGAGCGACCTCGAAAAGGACGGCATCCCGCGGGTGTTCGACGCCCACCTCGACCGGCCCACGCATCTCTTCGTCCGCGGCGAGGACACGAAGCCCGACACGTCGAAGAAGATCGAGCCGGGCGTGCCGGATGTGATCGCGTTTCGCGACATCGACGTGCAGCCCGTTTCCCTGCCCAAGCCCGCGTTCGAGCCGCAGCGGCAGCCGTGGGTGCTCGACGCCCATGTGGCGACGGCGACCCGGGCCGTCGAACAGGCCGAGGCCAAGCAGGCGAAGGAGCCCTCGGCCGCCAACGAGCAGGCCGTCGTAGCGGCTCAGGCGGCGGTCGTCGCCGTGCAGCAGCGGGCCGAAGCGATGCGGGCGGCCTGGGCTGCCGATGATGCGCCGTCGCAGTCGGCCGATGATCCGCTGCGAGTCGCGGCGGCCACCGCGGCGAAGGCTGCCGCCAAGGCCGAGAAGGATGCGGCCGTCGCGGCCGCCTGGGTGGATGTCGCTGCCGTGTCGGCGAAGCTCACGAAGGCCGCCGCCGACAAGAAAGACGCCGCGTCGCTCACGTCCATCGAGAAGGAACTCGCCACGGCCCGCGAGCAGGTGGACAAGGCCGTGAAGGCCGCCGCCGAGCCGGGCGAGTCGTTCACGCCGCTCGTCGGCGCGAAATGGACGCCCACGCGGTTCAAGAATTCGGGTGCGGACGACCCGACGGTGTCCGTCCCCGCGACGAGCACCGGTCGCCGCACGGCTCTGGCTCACTGGATCACCGACCCGCGCAACCCGCTCGCCGCCCGCGTCGCCGTGAACCATGTCTGGATGCGGCACATGGGCAGGCCGCTCGTGACGACCGTCTTCGAGTTTGGCCGCAAGGGCAACGCGCCGACGCATCCCGAACTGCTCGACTGGCTGGCCAGCGAACTGGTCGATGGGCCACAGGCCGGCGGCCCGGCTGGGCGCAAAGGCTGGAGCATGAAGCACCTGCACCGGCTCATCTGCACGTCGGCCGCCTACCGGATGGGCTCGTCGACCACGGCCGCCGAAGAGGCCCTGAAGGCCGATCCCGACAACCGGCTGCTCTGGCGGCGGGAGCCGATCCGGCTCGATGCGCAGGTCGTCCGTGACGGCATCCTCACGCTCGCCGGCACGCTCGATCCGACGATGGGCGGTCCGCCGGTGAAGGAGTCGGAACAGCCGAACTCGCGCCGCCGCAGCCTCTACTTCTGGCACTCCGACATCAGCCGCAACCTGTTCCTGACCACGTTCGACGACGCCGGCGTGATGGAGTGCTACCGCCGCGATCAGAGCATCGTGCCGCAGCAGGCGCTCGCGCTCTCCAATGCGGCGCTCGTGCACGACGCGGCGGCGAAGATCGCCGAGCGGGTGCAGGGGTCGGGCTCACCCGCCGACGATGCAGCGTTTCTCGAGCGGGCGTTCAAGACGGTTCTCCATCGCGGCCCGTCGGCCGACGAGCGGGCCGCCTGCGAGGCGGCGCTCGCCAAGTGGCGGGGAGGAGCGAAGCCGGCAACGGAAACGGTCGATCCCGCGCGGGTGCACATGGTGTGGGCGCTCGTCAACCACAACGATTTCGTGACGCTGAGGTGAGCGGATGAGGAAACACGCGAAGGGCGATGGGATCGCGTCATCCGCCGGCTACCGCCGGGGGCTTTTGGGGAGCGGGGCATGCCCCGGCATCCATGGCGGGCAGGGACGACGGGCATTTCTCTCCGACCTGGGCCTCGGGTTCACGGGGCTTGCGCTCGGCGCGATGCTGCACCGAGATGGCATGGCGAGTTCGGGAGTCTGGACGCCGCCCGACGGCAAACCCCACTTTCCGCCCAAGGCAAAGAGCGTGATCTGGCTCTTCATGAATGGCGGCGTGAGCCACATGGAGAGCTTCGATCCAAAGCCCGAGATCACGAAATACGCCGGCAAGTCGATCGCCGACACGCCCTACGCCGAGGTGCAGAATCCCGCCAAACTCGCCAAGGAGCGGGCGCCCGTGCCCGACGGCAACGGGCAGCAGCGAAACATCCTCTTCCCGCTCCAGGTGGGATTCAAAAAGCACGGTCAGAGCGGCATCGAGGTGAGCGACTGGTTTCCGCACACGGCCAGGAACATCGACAAGATCGCGGTCATCCGCTCGATGTGGACCACGGACTCGAATCACGGCGCCCAGGGGCAGTTTCACACCGGCCGCCACATGCTCGACCCGGCCCAGCCCACGCTCGGCGGCTGGGTGCACTATGGGCTCGGCTCGCTCAACGACAACCTGCCGCAGTTCATCTCGATCGGCACGCGACCCTACTGGAACAAGAAGGACGGCGACTATCTCGGTCCGGCCCACGACGCGGTGCCGCTGCGGATCGATCCGAATAATCCGCTCGACTTCGGCCGGCCGGAGCGGCCGTTCGCCCGCGAGGCGCAGGAGATCGGCTTCGACCTCGTGGAGCAGTTGAACGGCATCACCGGCGTGGAGTATCCGAACGACCCGGCCACCGCCGCCCGGATCGCCTCCTACGAGCTTGCGTTCCGGATGCAGCGGAGCGTGCCGGAGGTGATGGATTTCGCGGGCGAGACGGAGGAGACGAAGAAGCTCTACGGCCTCGACCAGCCGCACTGCAAGCAATTCGGCGCGCAGCTGCTCGCGGCGCGGCGGTTTGTCGAGCGGGGCGTGCGGTTTATCCAGATCCAGCATGGCGGCGGGAGCGCGGGCGAATGGGACGCGCACGGCGGCCTCAAGGCGAATCACGAGAAGAATTCGCTCGCGGTCGATCAGCCGATCGGCGGGCTCCTCGAAGACCTCGACCGCCGCGGGCTGCTCGAGGAGACGATCGTCGTGTTCGCGACCGAGTTCGGCCGCACGCCCGGCTCGCAGGGCTCCGACGGCCGCGACCATCATCCCTTCGCGTTCTCGGTGTGGCTGGCCGGCGGGGGGATCAGGGGGGGCGTCGCCCACGGCGCGACCGACGCACTCGGCTTCCATGCCGTGGAGGATCGGCACTACGTGACCGACGTCCACGCCACGATCCTGAAGCTCCTCGGCCTCGACTCGCGACGGCTCGAGGTGCCGGGTCGCAAGCGGCTGGCGATCGACCACGGCACCCCGATCGACGCGATCATCGGCTGACGGC
>JBJTDB010000053.1:0-8062 GCA_046092145.1 Planctomycetia bacterium
GACCCGAGGTCGCGGAGGCCTCGAGCCCGAAGGGGGCATGGATGCCCCTGCGGGCGTAAAAATAGCTGCCGCGGGCCGATGTGTCTGTTGCCCACATCGACCCGCGGCACAATGGAGTCGGACGTTTCCGGGAAGCCCTCGGGCTACACCAGTTCCTTGCGGGCGCCGATCAGCGTCCGGAGACGCTCGGCGAGCAGGGCCGCGTCGAAGGGCTTCTTGAAGACCTCGTTGACGTGGGCCCGGTCGACCGTGATCTGCGAGCCGTCATCCGGCAGCAGGGCGATCACGATCGTGTCGGCATACTCGGCGTTGCGACGCAGGTTCTGGCAGATCTGCTGGGCGTCGATCCGGCCGATCGAGTAGTCCACCACGATGCAGTCGGGATGGAAGCTCTCGGCCTGGATGCCCGCCTCGAAGCCGCTGGCGGCAACCTGGATCTTGAACGACTTGTCGATGGGCAGCTGCTTCTTCAGGTTTTCGATCAGGACCTGGTCCTGGCCGACGAGCAGCACCTTGGCCATCGCCTCGTCCTCGAGGTCGCCCAGCGGCATGCCGTGCTCCTTGAGAAACTTGATCAGATATTCCCGCGGGATGCGGCGATCCTGCGACCCGGGGATGCGGTAGCCCTTCAGGCGACCGGAATCGAACCACTTGCTCACGGTGCGCGGAGCAACTTTACAGATCTTGGCGACCTGGCCTGTCGTGAAAACCTTCATTGCGTGGACTCCATGTGGATCATTCGTATCCGGAAATGTCCTTGGCCAGTCCCCGCCCGGCATGCGGACGGTGGAATCCAGCCCCCCATCGACGCGGATGATCGCTCCACGGGGCCGTCCGCATCGTCGCGGCCCCGTGACGGTCGGCATGGCAGCCGGGCGGGGCGTGAGAGAGCGGTCCGCGAAAAGGAGTGTCGTGAGACACTCGATCCACGGCCGGCGACTCGCAGGTATCCCCCCTGCTGTATCCGCGGGGCGTCCGGCTTGGGCTCCGGCCGCTCCCACGGCATGACCAACCAGGGATGTAGATCGAAAGATCCTGTCGTGAGACTTGAGCCGTTCTTTGCGGACGCGACGGTGGCACCGCATGCATGGCCTGTCCGGAAAGCACCGGACAGGCATGGCCGGCCGGCAAAAGCCCGTTCAAGCGGCCTTTTGCTGAGGTTTCGTCGCCGAGGCCGGGGTCGATTCGAACCGCACCGACACCCGCTTGGAGACCCCCGATTCCTCCATCGTCACCCCGTAGAGGGTGGTGGCGGCCGCCATCGTCTTTTTCGAATGCGTCACCACGATGAACTGGGTGGAGGAGAGAAAGTCCCGCAGCACTCCCACGAAACGGTCGACGTTGGCCTCGTCGAGCGCCGCATCGACCTCGTCGAGGACGCAAAAGGGGCTGGGCCGTGATCGGAAGATCGCGAGGAGCAGTGCGACGCAGGTCATCGTCTTCTCGCCGCCCGACAAGAGCGAGATGCTGCGAGGCTCCTTGCCGGGGGGGCGGGCCACGATTTCGACCGATGTTTCCAGCAGGTCCATGTCGGGATCGAGGACGATGTCGGCCTGCCCGCCACCGAAGACCCTTTCGAAGAGTTCGCGGAAGTGGCCCCGCACCGTTTCGATCGTCTCGCCGAGAAGCCGCCGGCTCTCGTCGTCGATCCGGGCGATGAGCTGCTCGATCGCCTGCTTGCCACCGGAGACGTCGGCGAGCTGGGCCTCGAGCGTCGCCAGCCGTTCGGTCAGGGCGTCGGCCTCGGCGAGCGCCTCCATGTTGACGGTGGTCATCGAGGCGAGTTTGCGGCGGAGTTCCTCGATCCGCTGGTCGAGTTCGCCGCGGTCGGTCGGAATCTCGATCGGCGCGCCGTCGGCATCGACGGGGGCCTCGGGGACGGCCGCCTCCTCGATGGTGATGTCGTAGTCGTCGCGGATTCGTTCGATGATCCGGCTGCGGCCGTGACGGGCTTCGCCCGCCTCGAGGTCGAGGGCATGGATCCGTTCGGCCAACGCGGCCGCCTCGGCTCGGGCGCCGGCGGAATCAGCGCCGTGGGCACCGATCGAGGTGGTGAGGGCGGCGCGGTCGCCGACGATGGCCGCCAGCGTCTCGCGGGCTCGTTCGGCGGCGAGGATCGACTCGGAAAAAACGTCGCTTGCCGCGAGCAGATCGAGTTCGAGCGAGGCCAGCTGTTCGGCTGCGGCCTGGCGGCGGCGCGACGCGGTCTCGAAATCGGCCCGCCGGATCGCGGCATCGCCGACGGTCGCGTCGACGGCCCGGCGGGCCTCTTCGATCCGGTCGTCGCATGCCGTGCGCTCGGCGCGGAGCCGGTTGATCTCGCCGATCACGTCGCTGCGGCTGCGGTCGAAGGCATCAAGATCGGCACGGGCGGCGGCGAGGTCGGCCCGCGAGGCATCGATGCGGGCGTCGTGTTCGGCGAGCGCCGCCGCCGCTGCCTCGCGGCCGCGTGCCGACTCGACGGCCTGGCGTTCGGACTCGTGAAGACCTGCCTCGGCCTCCGCGATCGCTCCCCGAGACGATTCCTCTTCCCGGGCGACGCGTGCCAGCTCGGCCCGCGCGGCGGCGATCTGCTCCGCTGCCTGCTGCCTCCGCGCGATGGCCTGCCGGATGCGGTGTTGGATGTCGGCGTGACGGGCCTGGAGCGTGTCGATCGCCCGTTGCTGCTCGGCCACGGTGTCGGCGAGGCTGCGATGCCGCTCCTCGAACGCCCGCCACTCGCTGCGGCGGGAGATCAATCCGGAGGCGGCGGCGAGCGACCCCAGTTCGAAGACGCCATCCGTGGAAACGCTCGTGCCGTCGCGGGTGATGACGACGATTCCGGCAGGCGCGGCTGCAATGACGTCGGCGGCATGATGGAGCGTTTCAACCACCCAGACTCGGCCGAGCAATTTTCGACGAAGGTCGTCGTGGTCGGCGTGCGACGGCCCCGACGAGGCCGCGACAAGCTGGTCGAGACGTCCGACCACGCCGTCCCGGCCATGCGGATCGAAGAAGGGTGGCTCGGGGAGCGAGGCGGCCGCGACGAGCGCCACCCGTCCGCCGGCGGCGATCGCCGCGCGAATTCCCTCCGCCTCCGTCCACCTCGCGCCGTCGGCAAGAATCGGGTCGAGTGACGCCACGACCAGCCGCTCGGCGTGGCTGCCAAGCGCGATGTCGACGAGCGTCGCCCATGGCTCGTCGGCCACCACGAGGTCGGCCAGCGCCCCGGCAAGTCCTGGAACGTCGGACGCGGCCGCGAGCAGGCGACGGGCGCCGTCGGAGAGGCCCTCGTGCCGCTCGATCATCTCGGCAAGCATCGTCTTCCGTTCGCCGCAGGCCTCGAGCTTCGCCTTCCACGAGGCGAGCGTCTGCCAGGCCTCGTCGAGCGACGCGGCCACGTCGGCATGTGCCGCTTCGAGGCCATCCAGTTCCCACGCGATCTCGTCGCGCCCCTTCGCCAGGGCCGTGAGGCTCCCTTCCAGCGTGGCGGTCGATTGCTGCACGCGGGCCAGCGTCGCCTGGGCCGCGTCGATGCGGCTTCGCCAGGAGTCGATGGACCGAAGCGATTCCGCAGCCCGAGCCGCCGTCTGATCGACCGCCGACTGCAGTTCGATCCTCGCACGTTGCAGCGAAGCAAGGGAATCGGCCCGCCCATCGATGATGCGGCGCAGCGAGGCGGCGTCGTCGTGCGAGCCGACGGCAGCCTCCTCGCATGCCCGCTGCGCCGCGGCGATTCGGGCGGCCGCGGCGACGAGGGCATCGAGATCGGCCCGAGCCGCCGCGATCCGGCCGACCACGTGCCGTGCGGATCGACGCGCCGTTTCGAGGTCGTCGTCGCTCCGGGCGAGTTCATCGGCAAGTTCACGACGGCGGGCCTGGAGCAGGACGACACGTGCCTCCGTGGCGGCGGCCTGCTCGCGCTCGTGGGTGTTCCGCGACTGGGCCACTACGAGCTGCGGCAGCAGCGCCCGCTCCCGCGCCGCGCACTCCTCGAGCCGCGCCGCGGCTTCCGCCGCGCGGCCCTCTGCAACAGCATGCCGTTCGCGGGCCTCCCGCAGCGACGCCTCGATCGCGGACATCGTGCGATCGACCGCGGCGAGGTCCTGCGTGGCCGCGGCGACACGGAAGGCGCGGAGGCTGTCGGTCATGGTCCGCCATCGGCGGGCCCGTTTGGCCTGGTGGGTGACCGTTTCCAGACGGCTGGCGACTTCGCCGACGATGTCGGCCAGCCGTTGGCGGTTTTGCTCGGCCCGCTCCAGCCGTCGAAGCGCCTCGGCACGACGGGCTCGGAATCGCGTGATGCCTGCCGCCTCCTCGAAGACCAGTCGGCGGTCGCGGCCCGAGGCGACAAGCAGCGCATCGACCCGTCCCTGCTCGATCACGCTGTAGGCCTCGGTCGCGGCACCGGTGCCGGAGAAGAGTTCGCGAATGTCGCGGAGCCTCGCGACCTCGCCGTTGACCAGGTATTCACTCTCGCCGCTGCGATAGATCCGCCGCGCGATCTGGACCTCGTCGGACTCGACGGGAAGCAGGCGGGCAGCGTTGTCGAAGACGAGCGCGACTTCGGCGACGTTGAGCGGCTTGCGGCTGACCGAGCCGGCGAAGATGACGTCGGTGGCGTCGCGGCCACGAAGACTGCGCATCGATTGCTCGCCGAGCACCCACTTGATGGCATCGACGACGTTCGACTTTCCCGACCCATTGGGCCCGACGACGACCGTGATGCCGTCGGGAAACTCGAATCGCGTCCGATCGGCAAAACTCTTGAAGCCGATCAGGTCGAGTGCCTTCAGCCTGGTCATGAAGACTCGTCCGTGCTCGGCTCGACGGAGAAGGCCGGATCGGTGGAAACGGCGGAGGGAATGCCACGGCCTCGAAGCGAAACCTCCTCGTGCAGTGAGCCGCGGCCGTCGGTGTCGGCGGGAAGGGCGTCGAAGGCGAGCCGCGTTGCAAGGCTGCGCTGGGCCGTCGCCTGCTGGAGGAACTGGATCATGTCGGGATAGTTGCCATCGAGCTGGGCGATCGCGCGAAGCACCGCATCGGCCTGGGCCGAGGTGGTGACGGTGCGATCGGAATGGCCCGGTTCGAACCGGGTGCACGTGGCCCGGCCGGCCTCGACCACCACCACGATCGACTGGCCGGCCTCGACCCGCATGCCGTTGGAGAGTGGATGCTCGGTGCCGAAGAGGACGATTTCGGGGTGATGGCTCCGCGTGGCATGAATGAGCGTCGGCCCATCGACGTTGAGGACATGCAGCGAGCATGCTTCACCCAGTTTTTCACCACGGACCAGCGGAATCGGCGAATCCATCATCCAGAGCGCCCGGAAGGCGCCATACCGTGTTTCGGCGCTGGGGCTGGCCAGCAGTGTCTGCAGGGCGTCGATGCCGTTGGCGTCGTCGATCGCGGTCAACGCGGCGAGGGCGGCGGGGCGGGCGTTGCGGAGGTTGGCGGCTGCGTCGGCCAAGTGGGTCGCCGCGGTCGATTCGCCGAGGTAGGCGAGCGCCTCCGCGGCGGCGAAACGCACCTCGGCATCGTCCGAGGCGAGCGCCTCCTTGAGCGTGATGAGGGCGTCTCTGCCGATCGCCTCAAGCCGCAGGGCGGCGGACGGGGCCGTGACCGGATCGGCAAGCTGCCGACCGAGCAATTCCAGCCTGGCATGGCGGCCTCCACGCGGCTCGACGACCGCCATCGCCCCGACGACGCGGATGTAGCGGGCGAGGTTGTGTCGGTAGATCGATGGAATTTCCAACTCGATGAAGCGGTCGGTCTTGGGGGTAGCGACGCCCCGCTTCGAGCCTCGGATGACGGTGTGAAAGCGGCTGTTGATGCAATCGCCGACCCGCTTGGAGACGGCGATCGACCGATGCTCCGGCTGGAGCACCAGACCAATCGGCCTCGACGCGAGCGACACTCCGCCGCCTGGCACGATCGCCCGGATCTTCGATTTCGAATCGAGCGTGCCGGTCGAGACCGGATCGACGAGCAGGGGGCCCTCCACGATGCCAAGCACATGGCCGTCGCGGATCCGGCTGCCGAGCACGGCCATTTCGGCAAGCCGCGTCTCCATCAGCCATCCGCCCGCGAGGCTCGTCGTGTCACAGTCGGACGGCACCTCCACCGACACGTCGAACCGATCCCCCTTCCGCACGCCGGGCGGAAGATAGCCATGCACCCAGACCAGCGACGTGTTCTTGGAGGCGAGCAGTTTGTTGGGTTCGACGACGCCCCGGGCCTGCATGTCGGCCATGAGCGACTGTCGGCGGGCATTCGGCGGCGGGTCGCTTCCGGTGCCAGCCAGGCTCGTGACCAAGGCGGCGCGTTCGATCCGTTGGGCATTCATGCCCCATGGAATGGTGTAGTCGCCGACAAGCCTCGTCTCGGCCTCCATTGTGAGCAGGGCCTCGACTTCGGGGCTCTGGCTGCGAATCGCCGGACCGGCGCAGCCTGCCACGGCCAGCGCAGCGACGAGCAGACCGCCGCATGCGCGACGGAGAGCAGCATCGATCAATCCGCGATCCAACATGATTGAGACACGGAAGCCGGGGAATCGTCTGCGCGGCACGGCGCACAGCGGGCAGGAGGGTAGGAGTCGTCGAAACGAGGGTCAAGGGTGCTTGCGCCCGATGAAAAGCCGAGGTTTTCCTGGGCGAATCGTACTTGGCCGGCCGCCGAGCCCGTGCTACGGTTCCGCCCCGCCGAGCCGCGGACCGCCGGTCCTGCAGGTGACGCCATCCATTTGTTGAGACCACGTGGGAGCTTCCGGATCGTGACTCGAGAAAAAGTGATCGATAGCGGCGTGCATGTGCGTTGGATGATCCGACGCGACATGCCCGAAGTGCTCGAGATCGAGCAGCAGGCGTTCGAGTTTCCGTGGTCGGACGAGGATTTCACCCGCTGCTTGAGGCAACGAAACTGCATCGGCATGGTGGCCGAGATCGCCGATTCGGTCGTGGCCTTCATGATCTATGAACTGCATCGCTCGCGGCTGCACGTCCTCAATTTCGCCGTGGCACGGTCGCACCGTCGCCTCGGCATCGGCACGCGGATGATCGAAAAGCTCATCGGCAAGCTCACGCCAGAGCGACGCAGCCAGATCGCACTCGAGGTGCGGGAGACGAACCTCCCCGCCCAGCTCTTCTTTCGCTCGCTCGGATTCCGTGCGACCTCGGTGCTCAAGGACTTCTACCAAGACACCACCGAAGACGCCTACCTCATGCACTACGCGTGGCAGGACGAGATGGAGACGGTGCCTCGGAGGATGGCGGGCTGATTCCCACGTCGCACAGCGAGAGGATGTGGGCCGCTCGGCGTTGAATCGTCGCCAGGGCCGATGCGGCATCGTGATCCCCCGCGAAGACGGTGAGCAGCGGGGATCCCGTCGGGATGCTTTGGCCGGGCGTCGGTATGTCGGCGAGTGCCGGCGGGCCGCCATCGGTCGCAGTCCATGACGACGCCGTGGCACGCCAGGCTTCGACGAGTGAGACGGTCACGTCGATCGCCAGGGGCGCGTGGAGCACCGCCTTGGCCCAGATCGGGCGGGCTACGGGCCGCCGTCGCGGTGGCTCCGCACCTGCGACCCCGCATGCATGCAGATGGGCTCCCGCGACCGACTCGCCGGTCGATCGCTCGTGCAGTTCCATCGATGCGGTCGACCGCGGATTGACCTCGATCACCCACGGGCTACCGTCGTGGTCGATCACGAGATCGACGCCCACAGCACCGACGCAACCGTGCGCCTCGGCCAGCAACTCTCCGAGGCATGCGAGTTGGTCGGCGATGCCGGCCGGGATCGACGGCTTGGGAACCACGATCGAGCCGCAGTATCCAAACGGGCCGGCGTGGCACCAGGGTTCACCGATCAACTGATGCGTGAGCCCGATCAGTCGCGCATGGCCGCGGTTGATGATGTATGCGGCGGCGTGCGGCGTGCCGATCACACGACGCTGCCAGACACGGCCCGTCACGGAGACGCCATGGCCACGATGGGATGCGGCCGGTGTCCACGGACGGATGCCGCGGCCGGCGGCGCTGGCCAGCGGCTTGATGAGGAACGAACCATCCGTCGGCAGGCCATCCG
>JBJTDB010000054.1:0-5992 GCA_046092145.1 Planctomycetia bacterium
TTCCCTCTGCATCCGCAGCGGGCTTCTCGGCAGCGGCGTTGCCCCCCGCATGCCGCGGCACCCGCAGGAAATGCTATGCCGGCTGCAGGATTGGCCATTCCTTTTCGGGCCGCCCCAAGGCATACCAGAGCGGTTCCGCCAACCACCGAATCGCCAACCACCGAATCCCAGAAGAGGCCGTCATGGGCAGGTTGTCAGGCTGGCCCCTCGCCGCCCGCGTCGCGATCACGGCGGTCGCCCTGGCGATCCTGTCGCCGACCGCCTCCGCGGCCGACAGGCTCGTGCCGCTCGAGCCAGGCGCGACGAGGGTTGGGGGCGAGATCGGCCGCCGCATTGCCGCCACGATTCAAGGCAACCTGCTCGAGCTCGACGTCGATCGGGATTTTCTAGCGCCGTTTCGCAGCCGCGACCGCCGCGGCGGGTTCGTCGGCCTGGGCATGTTCATCGACAGCCTCGTCCACATGGCCAAGCACACCGGCGACGAGCGGGTGCTCGCCCTCAAGAACCGCACCGTGGCGGAGGCGATCGCCGCCCAACAACCCGACGGCTACCTCGGCATCATGCCGGAGGAAAGCCGGATCTGGCGGCTCTGGGATCCGCACGAGTCGGCCTACCTGATCCACGGCCTCACGAGCGACTATCTCCTTTTCGGCGAGCGGCGATCGCTCGACGCCGCCGCGCGGATCGCCGATCGGCTGATCGCCGGCATGCGGCGGCATCCGGGCCGCGACATGGGCGACGCGATCGTGTCGAACGGCACCGCCACCACCGGCCTCGACTTGGCGCTCCTGCGGCTCGCTGAGTGCACGGGCAACGCCGTCTATCGCGACTTCGTCGTCACCGACCGGAATCTCCCCGCCTGGAACCTCCCGATCGTGACCGGCCGATGGGGGAAGGTCGATGGCCATGCCTACGCGTTCATCGATCATGCGATGGCCCAGGCGTTTCTCGAACGCATCGATCCCGCGGTGGCCGCGCGGCACGGCGACCTGCGGCGTCAGCTCGGCACGGCGGTCGAATTCCTGCTGGCGAAGGAGGGCATGGTGATCACGGGCGGCTGCGGCGATCACGAATGCTGGCACGACACACAGCAGGGCACCGTCAATCTCGGTGAGACCTGCGCGACCGGCTGCATGATCAGGCTCATGGACGATTGCCTCCGCCGCGACGGACTCGGCCGCTTCGGCGACGTGATGGAGCGGTCGATCCACAACGCGCTCTTCGCCGCGCAGTCGCCCGACGGCCGGCGGCTTCGCTACTACACCCCCTTCGACGGCCCGAGAACGTATTACCAGGTCGATACCTACTGCTGCCCCTGCAACTACCGGCGGATCGTCGCCGAGCTTCCTGGGTTTGTCTATTACCGTGGGGCCGACGGCAGCCTTGCGGTGAATCTCTACACCGAGTCGCAGACGAGCATCGACGTGGGCGGTGTGGCCGTGGCGATTCGGCAGGAGACCGACTACCCCGCGTCGGGCCGCGTCGTCGTGGCCGTCGATCCGGCGCAGCCCGTGGAGCTTGCGCTGCGGCTGCGGATCCCGCGGTGGTGCGGCGGCGCGACGGTCCGGGTGAACGACGGCCCGCCGGAGCCGGCGGCGCCGGGCGACGACGGTTTTCATGCGATCGCGCGGCGGTGGGAGGCCGGCGATCGCGTCGTGCTCGATCTGCCGATGGAGTGGCGGCTCGTGAAGGGCCGCCGCGGGCAGGCCGGCCGGGTGGCGGTGATGCGCGGCCCGCGGGTGTTTTGCCTCGCCCGCTCGGGCATCGCGCCGCTCGGGGTCGATGCCGACGCCGGCGCCCCGGCCGGTGCGGCCGCGGCCGCGCAGGCCGCCATCGACCCGCGGCTCCTCACGATCAAGCCCGATTCGATCAAGGGGCCGCTTCCCGACGACTCCACGCGGCCGCAGGGCGTGGCCTGCACGATCGAGGCCTGGAGGCCCGGCGCATGGTATCCACATGCCAGGCCCGACTTGCGGCTCACGCTCACGGAGTTTCCCGACCCGGCCGGCGAGGCGACCTACTTCAACGTTCCCAACCCATCGGCGGCCGATCTCGACGACGATGAATTGATGAGCGACGAATCACTGCTTCGAAGCCCGTAGCGCCAGCGAGGGAATGCGTTCACGATCGCCATGACGCGGCGCGGATTCCCTCAGCTCGCGCTTCGGGCTTCTCGGCAAACGGGCCTGGCCGAAGAGGCCGATCACGCCGGAGACCGAGGCCACGTTCACGAGCCGGCCGCACGGAGCGCCGCGGCCGAGGCCTTGCCCCGCGCCGGTCACGAGTGCCGTCTTGCCGGTGAGGTCGATCGTGATCATTGAGGATGCCGCGGTCGGTTGGAGGCGGCCTGCGCGGCATATCCTGCGATGCCGCAGGCGTTCAGGTGGATGTCGAAGGCGATCAGTTCGGCGATGCGGCTGCGGTCGAGCGTGCAGCCGTGATTGGCCAGGCTTCCCGCATGCCATTCAAATAGATCCCGTTCGATCGCCGCCACGTCGGGAGGCTGGTCGCTGCGTGCCGCGATGGCGATGGCCGCATGCCGATCGACGCCGGCCAGGAGGTCGGCGGCCAGCCGCGGGATGTCGGTCACCGCGCCGAAATGCGCGAGGTAGATCGACCGTGGGGCGAGCGCCATGATGCGGTCGATCGATCGCCGGAGCGCCTCAGGGTCGAACTGCACCGGCGGCGTCGAGGGCATGATCCACGGTCCGCGGGGAGTGTCGAATTCGCGGTAGCTCAGGCCAAACGTGTCGCCGGCGAAGCACCCGCCCGAGGTCTCGTCCCAGATGCACTGGTGGTGGCGGGCGTGGCCGGGCGAGTCGAACAGCATGAGCTCGCGGCCTCCGACTGAAATGCGGGTGCCGTCGGCCGTGGCCTCCACCCGTGCCGCCGGCACGGCGGCGACGGAGCCGTAGGAGCGGGCGAGTTCATCCGGGCCGAAGACGCCCAGCGCCCCCTCCCAGAGCTGCGTGGGATCGATCATGTGCCGCGCTCCGCGGGCGTGCACGAGCAGCCGTGCGTTTGGAAGGGAAGCCATGAGGGCACCGGTGCCGCCGGCATGGTCGAGGTGCACGTGCGTCAGGATCACCCAGTCGATAGCCTCGCGGGCGAGCCCGGCGGCATCGACTGCCGCGAGCAGCCGTGGCACCGACGGGGTCGTGCCGGCATCGATGAAGCAGCCGCGGCCGTCATGCACGAGCAGGTAGGCGGCGGCACAGCCGGCGCGTTGAAAGCCGATGTCGATCCGGAAGATTCCGTGACCGAGCGGCTGGAGAAAGTCGGGCGGAGTCATGCGATGAAGTGCCGAGTGAAGCTGCGTGTTGACTGCTGAAACAGTCGATCGTGAGAAACTGTCACCAGCCACCACCGTGCGGAGTCCGTAGAGTATCCAAATGTGGTGGCCGGCACCTTTGTGCGCAGATTTCGTCCCGTGTTTCAGGGGGCCGCCATCAGATAGGCGATCAGGTCGGCCATGCCTCGGGCGTCGATCGTCTTCTCGAAGCCTTCGGGCATCAGCGACCGCTTCGTGTTCGTGAACGATTCGAGATCGTCCCGCGGAATCGTAGTGTCGGTGCCCTCGGCCGTGCGGAGCGTCACGCTGCCGTCCGACTGGGCCACCACGATGCCGGTGACGACGCGGCCATCGCCGGTGACCGCCGCATGCGCGAGGTAGCCCGGCAGCGCCTCGCGGTTGGGATCGAGGATGCCCAGGAGACACGCCTCCGGCCCGCGGACCTTCACCGCCGAGAGGGCCGGCCCGATCTCGCGGCCCTCTCCATCGACCCGATGGCAGGCGGCGCACTGCTGGCGGAAGATCGCTTTCCCCGCGACCGCATCGCCCTGCCGCGGCAGGCTCGCCCGATACGACACGACGAGCGGTTCGCGGTTGGCCGGTGGCGCGGGCCCAAGCACGTCTGCGGCCAGCGACCGGATCGACGCATCGGGAAACGACCAGAGCGTGGCGGCTGTCTGCCGCTCGAGGTCGGCCGATGGCATCGCGCCGGCCGCGATCGCGTCGAGCAGGAGCCGCGCGCGATCCGCATTCCGCACCAGCGCCGCCGCGGCCGACTGTCGCGCCGCGGCCGGCAGCCGGGGCAGGGCCCCCGCAAGCACCGCCCCCGCGGCGGGATCACGGGATCGATCGAGCGTGGTGATCGCGGCCGCCACGATCTCCGCCGGCTCCTCGGGAACGAGCAGTTTCTCGAGCGCCGCCGGGCTCCCGAGGGCGAGCCCCGTGATGCCGCGGATCCGTTCGGGCACCGAAGCGCCGCGGTCGGTCGCGATGGCGAGGTTGAACGTGGTGAGCCGATCGACGAGCGCCTGCGTCGCCTCCACCGGCTCGACCTTTGCAAGCGACGAGTTCGTGGCGGCGAGCGCCCCGGCGAGTTCGCCCAAGAGCGCCGTCGCCTCGTGGCGTGTGTCGCGGCCGCCGGCCGCCGGCGGCCCCGCGAGCCGGTCGATGCCGGCGACGATCCGGGCCAGTTCGCCAGCGTCGTGCCGTCTGCCGACCTGCGTGACCAAGCCCGGCAGTGCGGCGGCCGCCTGTTTGCCGGCGAGCCGCTGCGGATCGGCGAGCCAGGCCTCCACGATCTTCCCCGCATCGCCGCGAAGCGACGTGAACGCCGCGTAGCGGCACCACGGATCATCGCCATCCCGTTCGAGCAGCGTGCGGAGGATGTCGAGCCGTGGGCCGTCGGCCATGCCGCCGGCGATCGTCGCCAGCGACAGCCGCACGTGTATGTCGGGCTCCGTGGCGGCCCGTGCGGCGAGCGCCGTGGCAAGCGCCGTGGAAAACGCCGCCGCATCGGCCGAGCCATCCGCCACGAGCCGTTCGGCCAGCCGCACCCCCGCGACCCGCACCATCGCATCCTGCGCCGGGATCAGCGCCACGAGATCGGCGGCCGCGAGGCTTCCGAGACCGGCGAGGGCATGCGCCGCATGCACCCGCGCGACGGCCGGGGCATCGTCGCGTCGCACGACCGCCTGCAGCAGCGGCGCGGCGGCGGGGTCGGCCCGTTCGACGATCAGCCGCTGGGCCGTGTCGCGGTGCCAGCCATTGGCGTGGCTCAAAAGCGCGACGAGTTCGGGCGTGGTGGCCTTCGAGAGCCGCGGCAGCGGCTGCCGCGTGCGGGCGGCGGCTGCCGCGTCGTCAGCGGCAACGAGCCGCCAGAGCCGGCCCGTATCGCGGCCGCTCGTGAGATCGAGATGCTTTTTGATGGGGGGATCGAGGCTCTTGGGATGCTCGATCACCTCCCGCTGCATGTCGATGATCCAGAGCGCCCCATCGGGGCCGTTGGCAAACTGCACCGGCCGAAACCAGATGTCGGTCGAGGCGACGAGCTCCGACTCGGGATCGACCCGCTCCGCCCGCACGCCGGCGCCGTGCGGGATGAGCCGCTTGCGGTGGACGATGTTGGAGCCCACGTCGCCCACGACGAGCATCCCGACGAGGTCGCCGACGGCATCCCCGCGGACGAACGTCATCCCAGTGCCGCTCGTCAAGTAGCCGGCCGGCCGGCCCCCCGCCTCGACGCCCCCTTCCACGATGCCCGCAGCCCGCAGCCTTGTGCGCAGCACCCGCCAGGGCTCGACCGGGCTCATGCGAAACACGGTCGCCTGCGGCCCGTCGAGGGCGATGCTCTCCTTGGCCGACGGCGCGGGGAAGAACTTGTTGCGGGAGAGAAACCGGTCGTCCACCATGCAGCGGATGCAATGGTCGCCGTTGTGGCAGATGTAGACATTGCCCACGTTGTCGGTCGAGCGGCCGTGCTGGGCGCCGCCCGTCTCGGTGCGGAAGTCGAGCGTACGGGGGTCGAACGAGAAATCGCGGCCGCCCACCGCCACCGCCGGCCCCTCGGGCTCGCCCTTCTCGTTCACGCGGCGGATCGTGCCGCCCCCGGAACTTGCCGATCCGTGGATGCGGTTATCGAGGTCGTAGGCGAAGGAATTGAGCAGCCCCTGGACGTTCCAGGTGCCGAAACCCGTAAACACC
>JBJTDB010000055.1:0-1302 GCA_046092145.1 Planctomycetia bacterium
TGGTCATGCCGTCCAATGGGGGACCCAGCTATTCCCAACGAGTGACCTGGATGACGCAGCTGCTTCCCTTCGTCGAGGAGGCGGGCCTCTTCAGGAGCCTCGCGCCAACCCTTACGCCGAACTCCTCGGCGAGCTATACGATCGCGAATCTGAAGGGCGTCGCGGGCTACACCTGCCCCTCCGACACCGCCCTGGGCACCACCATGGTAAACCCGTGGGGAACCGGTCCGCGATCCAATTATGTCGGCTGCTTCAGCCCCGATGCCGGCATGGTGTCGAAGGATGCAGACTACACGTACGATGGGTCGAAGAGCACGTCAGACCTGCGTTCGCTCTTCAATTACAACGTGGTGCGGCGGATGAGAAACGTCACCGATGGCATCTCGAAGACCGTCGCAGTGTCGGAATCAGTTTCGGGGCCGAATGGCTCGGCCGATGCCCGAGGCATATGGTGGACTGAGTGGGGATCCCAGTATTCGCATGCGCGGGCACCGAATTCGAACGTGCCGGATGCGATATGGAGTTCAGTCGCCGGCGGTACCAACCCCCTGTGCGTGACGTCGTCACTCGCTCCGTGCGACGGTGCCGCCACTGGATGGGGAAACCTGATCTACGCAGCCCGGAGCAAACATTCGGGCGGAGTCAATGCAGGGATGGCCGACGGATCCGTGCTCTTTTTCAGGAACAACGTCGATCAGCCCGTATGGCAGGCGCTCGGCAGTATCAACGGAGGGGAGCCGGCCGATGCGAGTGCCAACTAGCCTTCTGCCCGGGACGATGCTGTGTGGCGGGCTGGCCGTGCTCGTCGTCTTCGCTGCGGGCTGCGGCCGCACCACCGGCCAGGTGAGCATCGGCGGCGACGTCTCCTACGACGGCCAGCCTGTGGCGAGCGGCACGATCATCTTCACGCCTGTCGAGGGCACCCAGGGCCCGGCCACCGGCGCGGGCATCGAAGGCGGCCGGTATCGGGTGCCCGCACAAAAGGGGCCGGTCGTGGGCGGCCGCTACAAGGTCGAGATCACCGCGCTGCGAAAGACGGGCAAAACCGTGCCAAACAGCTTTGACCCGAACGGCCAGCCGCTCGAATTCTCCGAGCAGTTCGTTCCGGATCGCTACAACAGGCGGTCGACGCTCGTCGTTACCGTGACCGCCGGCGCGAACAAAGCGGATTTCGCGCTCAGCAGCGTTGCGAAGTAAAGGGGACGCAGCCAGTCCTGTTCGGCACGGCGATGGCGACGGTACGTCGGCCTTTGGCCTGCTGGGACGCACTGAGAGGCATGCCGCCGTGCTGAGAAGCCCGAG
>JBJTDB010000056.1:0-23040 GCA_046092145.1 Planctomycetia bacterium
TGCCGCAGTGAAAGCGGTCTGGCTCCGACAGGGAGGGGCCGCTAGTGTCCGAACGCTCTCAGGTGGCTGGCACCTGCATGCACGGTGTTCCGGGGCGAAGTGTCGTGCGCGAGGGCTCGGGTGGCGGAAGCGATTCCGTCAGCCGGCAGGATTGAAAACGCGAACGACGCAGGCACACGGAGGTGACCGGGCATGGTGCACGGACGGACTATCGATCGACGGTGGCAGTGCGGCCCTGTGATGACGGTGTTCCTGGCGGGCCTCGTCGCCTGCTCGTCGGCCCTTGCGGGCGGCCACCGCACGGCCAACTTCGTCGTCGAGGCGCCCTCCGACACGCTCGCCCGCCGTATCGGCGAGGCGGCCGAACAGTACCGCCACGACCTGGCGATCGAATGGATTGGCGCCCCGCTGCCCCGGTGGAGCCGTCCCTGCCCGATCACGGCCCAGGTGGCTCCGCACCTCGGCGCCGGCGGCGCCACGAGCTTCGTGTTCGACAAGGGGGAAGTCTTCAACTGGACGATGACGATCCAGGGGAGCGAGGAGCGGATCCTCGATTCCGTGCTGCCGCACGAGATCACCCACACGATCTTCGCCACGCACTTCCGTCGGCCACTGCCGCGTTGGGCCGACGAGGGGGCATGCACCACCGTCGAACACCCGGTGGAGCGGGCCCGCCAGCATCGGCTCCTGGTCGAGTTCCTGACCACGGGGCGCGGCATCGCCTTCCCCGACATGTTCGCGATGCGAGAGTATCCAGCCGACGTGCTGCCGCTCTACTCACAGGGCTACTCGCTGGCCCGCTTTCTGATCGAGCGTGGGGGGCGCCACAAGTACGTCGCCTTCGTGGGCGACGGGATGGCCACTGAGAACTGGCCCGGCGCCCTCGGCCGCCACTATGGCGTCGCCGATCTCGCCCGCCTGCAGTATGCCTGGCTCGAGTGGGTGAAGCAGGGCTGCCCGGCGCCGCCCGCCTCGGTTGCGTCGGTGCCACCGCCATCGGCCATCGCCCTCGCCGGCGGGCCTACGCGGCAGCGTGGCCAGAGCCCGGATGCCGAGGTCGTGCCGGTGAACGTGGCCCAAGGGCCGGCCGCGCGGAATGTTTCGGGACGGAAGTCGGTCTACGCCCGGCAGTGACCCGCCGCATCACATCCTGATGCCGGTCACGAGCAGCGTCATGTGATAGAAGACCGGCGCCGCGAAGCACATCGAATCGATCCGGTCGAGCACGCCGCCGTGGCCCGCCACGAGCGTGCCGTAATCCTTCACGCCGCGGTCGCGCTTGATCGCCGACATCGTCATGCCGCCCGCGAATCCCATCACGGCGATGACGAGTCCGGCAAGGGCCGCCTGCCAGGGCTGGTAGGGGGGCGCGGCCCACCAGAGCGCCGCCGCCAGGAGCGCGGTGCTGGCCGCGCTCCCGAGCAATCCCTCCCATGTCCGGTTCGAGCTCACGGCCGAGGCGACGAGGCTGCGGCCCAGCATCCGGCTCCAGACGTACTGCATGCAGTCGGCGAACTGCACCAGGAGGATGAGGAAGAAGAGAAGACGGAAATTGGCACTGCGACCCACGGCCCCCGACTCGGCGATCGGGATCTGCAACAGTGCCGGGGCGAACGAGAGGCAGTAGACGCACACCACGAGCCCGGCCTGAATCTTGGCGGTGCGTTCCAGGAACCGCCGCGAGTCGCCGGCGATCGCCACACGGGCGAGCACGAAGAGAGTGGCATAGACGGGCAGAAAGACGCTGAAGATGTCGTAGCGGTTCAAACCGACGAGCACGTAATGGAGCGGCATGAAGAGGAAGAACACCCAGAAGAGCGCGCGGTGGTCTCCTTTTCGGGTCGGCGTGAGCGTGATGAACTCACGGAGAGCCCAGAACGAGACGAGGCCGAAGAGAAGCACGGTGGCCGTGGTGCCGAGCCAAAACGCGGCGGCGAGGACGGTGCAGAGGATCCACCATCCCCGCAGCCGGAGGTTGAAGGTCCGGATCGCCGCGGGGTCGAGGCCGCGGTCGGGATGCCGCTTGAGAAACTGCCCCACGCCGGTCGCCGCCGTGAGCAGCGCCAAGACGCAGGTGACCAGCACGATCGTCCGCAGGTCGTTCATCCGGCGTCGCCCCCTATTCCTTGAGCGCGAGCACGGCCCGGCGGGCGCGGGCGAGAAAATCGAGCTTGTTTTCACCCCGCTCGAGCCACAGCGGCGCCCCGAAGCTGATGCATGACAGCAGCGGCACCGGAAGGAATTCTCCGCGGGGCAGAACGCGATTGAGGTTGTCGATGTAGACCGGGATGAGTTCGATGTCAGGACGCTTCTTGGCGAGGTAGTAGAGGCCACTCTTGAATTCGCCCACCTCGCCCGTGATGCTTCGCCCGCCTTCGGGGAACACGATCAGCGACTTTGTCGTGCCGATCTCCCGGAGCATCAGATCGACCGGACTCTGGTGGACCTTGATGTCGGTGCGGTCGATCAGCAGGGCGTCGAAGACGTCGTGGGCAAGCCATCGGCGGACGATGCCCCGCGACCAGTAATCCTTGGCGGCGACCGGCCGCGTGATCTCGCGGATCGCCGGCGGCAACGACGACCAGATCACGATGGCGTCGAGGTGGCTGGTGTGGTTGGCGAAATAGACCCGCTGGCAGGTGTCTGGCTGGCTGGCGATCCATCGCACGCTGGCACCGGCCAGCAGCCGTGCCAGTCCGGCCAGCGCCAGCCCCGAGGCGCGGCACAGCGGCGACCGGGCCGCCGGCTCCGAGGGCGGGGGCGCGGGGCGTTCGGGGCTGTCCGCGGGCGAGAGCATCGGATCATCTTCCGCAGCGGTGGCGTGGCCGGTCAATCCGCCGCCGCGCCGGGGGCGGTCCCCGCGGATGGCCGGTGCCGGCGGGGCATGGCAGGTCATGCATCGCCTCCGCCGTGGACTCGGGGGTCGTTCACGAAGGGATTGCACCGTCGCTCGTGGCCGACGGTCGTGTGATCACCGTGTCCCGGGAAGACGATCGTGTCGTCGGGCAACGAATAGAGCCTGCTCATGATGCCGGAGGCGAGCGATTCGAAGCTGCCGTCGGGAAAGTCGGTACGGCCGATGCCCTCACGAAAGAGGACGTCGCCGGCGAAAACGACCGGCGGGCTCACGTCGAGCATGCGAAACACGACATGACCGATCGAATGCCCCGGAATCTCATCGACCCGGATGTCGAAGCCAGCGAGTTCGAGCCTCTCGCCGTCTGCAAGCAGCCGGTCGGCCGGCGGGCTTTGCACGAGAAATCCGAAAGGTCCCGACAGATTACCGGCCGGATCCTGCAGCTTGGAGGCGTCGTTGGCGCCGACGAGGATCGGAAGGCCGGGCCAGACCTTCCGCACGCCGGCGTTGCCGGCGATGTGATCGGAGTGGCCATGCGTGAGCAGGATCGCCTCGGGCTCGAGGTTGTCCGCCTCCACCGCCTCGATGATGGCGCCGGGCTCGAAGCCGGGATCGATGACGAGGCAACGGCGGTCCGTCGGCCGGTGAACGATGTAGGTGTTCTCGCCGAACGGCATCGACTCGACGCGGATGACTCGGAGGCCGGCGTGGGTTTCGATTTGATCGGTAAGGGCCATCGGAAGGATCTGAATGGCGGAACTGGGGCGAGGCCCCGAGCATGGTTGCACCGGCGCGGAGGGGCAAGCGGGGCGGATTTCGGCCGGAATAGCCGCGAAAGCTGGCATGGCCGCCCGGTCAGGCCGCCGCTACACTCCCGACCGCCCGCAAGCCGCCCATGCCGTATGCAAAAGTGGCGCGGCTCTGAGGAACGTGACGGCGGACGGAATGTTCCTCATGGCCGTGGGCGGAGTGAGCGATCTTGAACAATGCGAGGATGTCTTCCGGCGGGTGCAGGTTCGTCGAGTTCGCAGTGGCGGCAAGGATGTCCGCCTCGGCTCGACCAGCCCGCTGTGTGAATCCATGGAGGGTGAGATGATCGGCAAGAAATCCCCGGATTGCGTCCGGAGAACGGTGCTTCCGGCGGTGCTCGTGCTGGTGTCCTGCCTCTCCGCCACGGCCGAGCAGCCCGGGGCGGTCGCACCGCCGCAGGGGCCCGGTCTGATCCCGGCCGGCGACGCCTCCAGGATGAACGCCGATGCCGAAGCCGCCGGCGCAGCCGCGGCCGGGGCGCATCCGCTGGAACCGGCCCTCCAGTTGGCGGCCAAGGGCCTCGCCTCGATCCAGACGAACATCAAGGACTACTCCTGCACCATGGTGAAGCGGGAGCGGATCGACGGCAAACTCGGCGAGCATCAGTACATGTTCGCGAAGGTGCGTCAGAAGCCCTTCAGCGTCTACCTCTTCTTCCTCGGTCCGGCGGATGTGAAGGGGCAGGAGGTGATCTACGTCGATGGCAAGAACGACAGCAACATGCTCGCCCATGCCGGTAGCGGCGTGCGGGCGATGGTGGGCACGGTGTCGCTCAAGCCGCAAAGCGCGCTGGCGATGACAGGCAATCGCTATCCGATCACTGAGTTCGGCGTCGAAAACCTCGCCAAGCGGCTCGTCGAGGTCGCCGAGCACGACAAGCAGTTCGGCGAGTGCGAGGTCAATTTCTTCCCGAACGCCAAGGTGAACGGGCGAATTTGCACCTGCGTGCAGGTGTCGCACCCTCTGCCGCGGCGGAACTTCCGGTTTCACCTGGCCCGCGTCTTCATCGACGACGAGCTGCTGATCCCGATCCGCTACGAGGCTTATGACTGGCCCCACGAGAACGGTGGGCAGCCGGTGCTCATGGAGGAATACACCTACATGAACGTGAAGACCAACCAGGGCTTCACCGACGACGACTTCGACCCCAAGAACCCGTCCTACAAGTTCGGGGCGAAGTGATCGCCGAGGCGGATCGCCTGCAACGCCCGCGATGTGGCTGGATCAGCGCGGTATGACGTCCGGCGGATCGAGATCGATACAGAGCAGTTCGCCCGGGCCGCGTATGTAGATCTTTCGGTCCGCGACTGCCGGGTGAGCGAGCGTGGAGGCGTCGCCACTCAGCACGCGGCAGCGAGCAAGTATCTCGAGGCCGTCGGCCCGCGGGTCGATGAGGACAAGTTCACCTTCCTGCGTGCAGATGAGCACGCGGTCGGCCGATGCCACGAGTGACACGTGACCTCCGAGCGATCGGTCGCGGGCCACCCACTCGGGCTGGAGTGTGTCGGCATCGAGGCACGTGATCCTGCCCTTGTGCACACCGAAGATTCGGCCGGCACAGGCCACGGGCGAGTGCATGTCCGGATCGAGCCTCGCGAACCGCGCCTCGATCCGCGGGGTGCCCTCGGCGTCGAGGGCTACGGCCCGGGCCCCGTTGTTCTCGCTCACGAATATGGCTCGGCCGCCCACCGCCAGTGGCGTCGGCACGTTGAAATCCCCCTGCACCTGCGGCGGCAGCGACCAGAGCCGCTCCCCCGTGACGATGTCCCATCCGCCACAACTCACGGCGTCGTAGCCCACGAGCTGCCGAGTGCCACCCACCTCGGCCACGACAAGGGAGGCATAGGCCGCGGCGGCGCCCGGTGTTTGCCAGACGACCTCGCCGGTCGCGGGACCGAGCGCCACGACCGACGCCTCGGCTCCGCCAGGGCTCACGATCAGTTTGCCGTCCACCACGATCGGCGAGCACGACACTCCCCACGGGAGTTCGCCTGTCACGTCGAAATCGTCGCGCAGGTGTCTCTGCCACACGATCTCGCCGTCGTCGAGCCGCACGCAATGCAGGTGCCCGAACGCGCCGAGCAGATAGGCGTGCCCCTGGTGCATCAGGGGCGTGGCCCGTGGCGAGTTGCCGTAGTCGAGGTGGCCCTCGGCCGAGTATTCCAGGGTCCACAGACGCAGGCCCGTTTCGACGTCGATGGCGTGAAACACGTCGCGGACGTCCTCCGCATCGCGATCGCCCACGATCACGAGGCCATCGGCCACGGCGACGCCGCCGACACCCTCGTTGAAGAGGGGGCACGTCCATACCAGGCGTGGCGGATCGGGCAGGCGGTCCGGGAGCCACGGCACCATGGCATCGCGATTCGGGCCGCGCCAGCCCGGCCATCCCGTCGCATCCAACGCCGCCTCGGGCAGCATCTGGAAACCTGCCTGCGACTCGATCGCCAGCCGCACGGCCGCCTCATCGGCCACGTCTCGCAGGGAGACGAGGATGGCCCGTCGCGTGGCCGCGTCGATGCGGTCGTCGATGAACGCCGTGATGAAGGGAACGTCGGCAGTTTCGGCCACCACGCGGAGTTCGCCCTTGCGAATCGTGCCGCAGCCCTCGAGCAAGGGCGCCGCGTAGCTCGACACGCCGGCCGCGCCGGGTCGCCCCCCGGCGCGACGGGCCGCGAGCACCCGCTCCGCCGCCGGCGTGCAGCCCGCGGCCTCATCGCACTGTTCCGGCACGACGACGTCGTGGTCCGCGAGCAGTTTCCGGGCGGCGGCGTGCTTTTCATCGCAGTCAGTCGGTCCGAGCACGATGACGTGATCACGGAGGTCGGCCACGCCCAGCGCGGGATCGTCGCGATGAACGACGATGAGCCCCCGCTGCGTCGCGATGCCGTCGAGATCGGTGAGAACCGCGACCGGTCGGAGCGGTCGCTTCGACCGCGTCGCCTCGGCCTTCACGACCGACCGCTTGCCGATCACGATGTCGGCCGGCTGGGCCTCGCCGCCCGCCGCCCGGGCGATCGAGTCGCCATAGACGACCTCGACCTCGCGGCCGACAGCCTTGGCGACGTGCTCCGCAAGCACTCCGTAGTCGCGCTGGGCATATCCAGCCACGCACGGGCACGAGAGTTCCGCGGCCAGCGGGTCGCTCACGGCCATCACGATCGGGCGGGTGGTGGCCGCGGTTTCAGATCCTTCGTCGGCCCATGTGTCGACCCGTGCCGGCCCGGGCGTCGTGATGACGAGCGCCGGCATGAGCAGGAGCAGCCAGAGCCTGATTGTTCCGATGCGCGTCGGGGTCATGCCGCTCACTCCTTGCGGTTCGGGGCGTCGCCGTCGTCGGCATTCCCGTGGTCCTCGCTCCTCGTCAGCACGAGCACCTTTCCGCTCGTCGAATCCATGTAGTAAAGCCGACTGCCGTCGGGCTCGATCGCGATCGCCGAGTTTTTGCAGCCGGCGCGGACGGCGGCCTTGCCGACCACCTCGACGAAACCACCGTCGGCATCGAACCGCTTCACCACGCCGTCCGACTCGCTCGTCAGCAGGTCTCCGTCGGGGCCCGGGCAGGTGTTCATGGGATTGCAGCAGCCGCCGAACCCGGCGCCGTCGTCGCCGGCAGCGGCACGCTTTCCCACCGTGCCGAGGGCCTCACCCTCGAAGCTGCAGAGTTCGACGCAATGCTTTCGGTTCGCCGCGATCGCCAGCCGATTGCCGATCACCTGGACGTCCATCTGACTGCAGCAGCCGACGAGTTTTTCAAGGATCTTCTCCGGGTTCTCGAGCCTGGGATCGAGCCGCCAGGCGGAGTATCCGTAGCCACTGCTCTCCGCGACAACGATGAACACGGCATCACGGGTTGCGCTGATCGCCCGCACCTGACGAGTTCTGCGGATCGCCTGTTCGACGAGCAGTCGCGGATCCTGTCGCTGCACGGCCTCGGCCTGAGCTTCCATCTGCTTCAACTGCTGTGAGGTGCGAGTGGCCTGCGTCCGCGCCGTGCGAAGCCGGGACTCCTGAATCTTTCGCAACTCCCTCGCACGTTTGTCGTCGGCCTCCGGATCCTTCTCATTCGATTCCTCTGCTGGCGTTGCGTTCGCCTCCTCTGCGATCGCCCGCTCCGCCTTCTTCACGTTCTCCTCGAGTTCCGCGACGGTCGCCCGTAGCCGCTCGATGTGCTTCTCGTAACCGGCCACTTGCATGTCTCGCCTCTCGAGAACGGTCTTCTCGAGCTCGGCGCGATCTTCATCGGTCTTCACCGCCTGCGGTGTGGCTCCGCGGGCGACCTCCTTTCCCGCGGCTGACAGCAGCACCACGACTCCGTCACCAGCCACGAAGATGCCACCGTCGGGGCAGGCTGCGATCACGGTCGCCGCGAAGTCGAGGTCAACGGATCGGGCCTCGGCACCATCGGCATCGAACCACACCACCCGATGGGCGTTGGCTTTGTCCTCGCCGGCGCGCCGGGGTGCCGGACCGAACTGCTCCCTCATGCCCGTGATGGCCACGAGCCCTCCACACGGCGGCACACAGAATCCAAGCAAAACCCCCTGTCCTCCGACCGGCTCGATGACACTCGTCTGAACGTATGGCGTTTGCCCGGCAGAGGCGGCTGTCGCGAGCCAACCGAGTGTCACCACGAGCGATCCAGCCATCCGACGCGTCATGGAACTTCCTCCTCCTGAGCGACCGCTCGACCCACGCATGGAGTCGAGCATGAGCCCCTGCCCACGTGCCGGGGAGGGCACCGCTCTTCCGAGGGAGTGTCGAGCATGATTCGAACCTTGTCAAACGGGAGGCAGGCGGCCGTGATGCTCGGACGTCCATGGTAAGGTACGGGGCATGAGTGCAGCGGCGAGCGTCCACACGAGTGTTCTTCCGGCCGAGGCGATGTCGTTCCTTGCCGTCGCGCCGGGGATGCGGGTCGTGGATGGCACGCTCGGCGGCGGCGGCCACACGAGGCTCTTGGCCGAGGCCGTCGGCCCCGACGGCCTCGTCATCGCGATCGACCGTGATCCGGAGGCGATCGCACGCGGCGCCAAGGAACTGGCCGGCATGCCCGTGCGGTTCGCGCAGGCCAACTACTGCGACATGCCCGAGGTGCTCGACGCCCTGGCCATCGAGTCGGTCGATGCCGTGCTGCTCGATGTCGGCCTCTCGAGTGACCAATTGGCCGACGACTCCCGTGGTTTTTCGTTCGATTCCGAGGGGCCGCTCGACCTGCGGTTCGACCCGACCGAAGGGGAGCCGGCATGGAGGCTCGTGAACCGGATGAGGCCGGAAAGCCTCGCCGACATCATCTACGAGTTTGGCGAGGAGCGATACAGCCGGCGGATCGCACGGAAGATCGCTGCGGTTCGCGAGAAACAGCCGATCAAATCGGCACGCGACTTTGCCCGGCTCATCGCCTCGGCGATTCCACGCCAGACGCCGCCTCCGCGGATTCATCCCGCCACGCGCACCTTTCAGGCGCTGCGGATCGCGGTGAACCAGGAACTGAAATCGCTGAAGATCGCCCTGGAGCGGATTCCCACGCGACTGGTGCCGGGTGGTCGATGCGTCGTGATCTCGTTCCACTCGCTCGAGGACCGGCTGGTCAAGGAGGCGTTTCGCAATGCACAGGTCTGGGAATGCCTGACGAAATCACCAGTCGAGGCCTCCGCGGAGGAGTTGCTCCGAAATCCGCGAAGCAGGTCTGCAAAACTGCGGGCCGCACGCAAAATCGCCCGCTGACGCGGCCCGGACCGATCTGGCGGCGGCCCCTCGATTTCAGCACAATCCCGCCCCATCCATCCCCCCGCTCGAGGCGTTCACCGACGACGCATGGGACGCGAAGCGCACATCCTGCTGGCCATCCTGGGCCTGCTCGCCGGCGCCTTTGTGGGCGTGCTGTCGGTCAAATTGCTCTCGCCACGGCCGCCTGCCGGCGCGGGCCCCGACATCCACGATCACGCGGCGATGGCAACACCGGCCGAGATCGTCGAGCCGCCGTCGCTCGATCCTCCGCCGAGCAAGCCGGTGATCGCGGATGGGCCGTCGGCGCCGCGACGAGACCCCTTTGCCTCCCACCCGATGGCCGAGCCACTGCCGCTCGACGGCACGGCCATCGACAAGGCGGTGCCGATTCGACACGAGGAGCCGATGGAGTCGGCTGATCTCGCCGCGGCGCCCGAGGTGGCACCGCCCCGCGACCTGCCTCCTGCTCTCGCGATCGCATCGTCGCCCGTGATGCCGACGGCGCACATCGCGCCCTTCCACGACGTCACCCGGCACGTGGCTGCCGCCGGCGATTCCTGGTGGTCGCTGGCTGAACGGATCTACGGTGACGGCCGCCTCTACAGGGCGCTCTTCGCCTGGAACAAGTCGATCAACCCGCGGGTTTCGCTCGTGCCGGGCACACCTCTCGAACTGCCCCCGAAATCGAAGCTCGTCACGGCATGGCCCGACCTGATGCCCCGCGAGTAGGGCGGCCAGCGGGTACGATGCCCGCATGACCGAGGCCGATCTCTACGACTATGACCTGCCCGAAGAGCTGATCGCCCAGCAACCGCTCGAGCGGCGGAGTGACGCGAGGCTGCTGCATCTGCGGCGGGCCGACGGTGCGATCGTCCATCGCCATGTCCGGGATCTTCCCTCGATGCTGCGCGAGGGCGACCTCGTCGTCGTCAACGACACCCGCGTCGTGGCCGCGCGGCTCTTCGGACGGCGTGCCGCCACCGGCGGGAAGTGGGAAGGGCTCTTCCTGCGGGAAGAGCCCGATGGCCTGTGGCGGATCCTGGCCCATGCCCGCGGCCGGCCTGCCGTCGGCGAGCGGATCGTGCTCATCGACCGCGATGGAAATGAATCGGCCTCGCTCGAACTCGTCGAACGGGCCGCGGGCGGCACGTGGATCGTGAGGCCCGACACGGCCGGTCCGGTCGAGTCGGTGCTCGATCGCATCGGTCGCGTGCCGCTGCCCGGTTACATCCGGGGCGGCCTCGACGAGGCACGCGACCGCGATCGCTACCAGACGGTGTTCGCGAGGCAGGCCGGATCGGCAGCGGCGCCGACCGCGGGCCTTCATTTCACGGAGGAACTGCTCGCCGACCTCGCCGCTTGCGGGATTCGACGCGCCCAGGTCACGCTCCATGTCGGCCTCGACACGTTCCGCCCGATCGGCACCGACCGGATCGAGGACCACCCGATGCACACCGAATGGTGCGACTGTCCGGAGGCGACCACAGACGCCGTCCGTGAAACGAAGGACCGCGGGGGTCGCGTCGTGGCGATCGGCACGACCGCCGTTCGCACGCTCGAAACAGCTGCCGCGCGGTCGTCCGACGGGCCGCTCTCGGCATGGCGCGGATCGACCGATCTCTTCATCAAACCGGGCTTTTCGTTCCGCGTGGTCGATTGCCTGTTGACGAATTTCCACATGCCGCGGACAACGCTCATGGTGCTCGTGAGCACGTTCGCATCGCGGGAGCTGATCCGCCAGGCCTATGCGGAAGCGATCTGCGAGCGGTATCGGTTCCTGAGCTATGGCGACGCGATGCTGATCGAATAGGAGGGTGCGATGTCGGCGATCCCCAAGGAAGACGTGCTCGTCGTGCCGCGGAGCCTCTTCGACAAGGCCGGAGCCTTTCAGGGCTTCTGTGGCGACACGGCCGCCTACCTGCCGATCCTGCTCGATCGGCGACACACGTCGTGGCGGCCCCGGTCGAGCGTGGAGGAGGATCCCTCCTTCAAACAGCTCATTCCGTACTGCGTCCTCTCGCATCGCGGGGCCGACGGCGGCGTGACCTATTTCGCCTACACCCGCGGGGGCGGGCAGAGCGAGGCTCGGCTGCGTGCCAAGCGGTCGGTCGGGATCGGGGGCCACATCTCGAGCACCGACGGCGAGCATGGCGACGACACGTCCTACGAGGCCGGCATGCGTCGCGAGATCGCCGAGGAAATCGCCATCGGCGGCGGCTGGACCGCCCGGTGCGTCGGGCTGATCAACGATGATTCCAACGCCGTCGGCAGCGTCCACCTCGGGATCGTCCATGTGCTGGAACTGGAGCGGCCGGAGGTGTCCTCCCGGGAGAGCGAACTGGTGGAGTGCGGCTTCGAGACGCTCGAGTCGCTCCTGGCCGAGCGGGATCGCTTCGAGACCTGGTCGCAGATCACGCTCGCCGCCCTCGCCGACGGTAGACTCGGCTGAGTGATTTACCTCGATAACCATTCGACCACCCGGCTCGACCCGCGCGTGCTCGAGGCGATGCTGCCGTGGCTCACCGACCACTACGGCAACGCCGGGAGCACGACGCACGAGATGGGCCGCGAGGCCAGGGTCGCCGTCGATGTGGCACGGGAGAGATTCGCCTCGGCGATCGGCGCATCGGCCCGGGAGATCGTCTTCACCAGCGGGGCGACGGAAAGCAACAACCTCGCCATCCTCGGCACCGCCGCCCGCCTGGGGAGTGCCCGTGGCCATGTCGTCACGATCGCCACCGAGCACCATGCCGTGCTCGATCCGATCGAGCATCTGGAGCGCGAGGGGCATCGTGTCACGCGGCTGCCGGTCGCCTCGAGGACGGGGTTCGTCGAGCCGGGCGATGTCGCGGCCGCGATCCGCCCAGACACCTTCCTGGTCTCGGTCATGCTGGCCAACAACGAGATCGGCACGATCCTCGACATTCCCTCCATCGCCGCGGTCGCGCATGCGCATGCAGCGGTGCTGCATGTCGATGCCGCGCAGGCGCTCGGAAGGATCGCGGTCGATGTCGATGCCCTCGATGCGGATCTCGTGAGCTTCTCCGCTCACAAGGCTCATGGTCCGAAGGGAGCGGGATCGCTCTATGTCCGCCGCCGGGGCAGGGCCGTCCGCGTCGATCCGCGTGTGTTCGGCGGTGGTCAGGAGCGGGGCATGCGGAGCGGCACGCTCGACGTGCCGGGGATCGTGGGTATGGCCGAAGCGGCGCGGCTGGGGGCGGATGAACTGCCATCCGAGCAGCCTCGGCTCCGCGGACTCCGCGATCGGCTTTGGAGGGGATTGCGGGAGGCCGTGCCCGACATCGCCCTCAACGGTCCGCCGCTCGACGATCCGGCTGTCCGACTCGCGAACAATCTCAATATCCGCATCCCGGGCGTCGACGGGCAGACGCTCCTGGCGACGCTCGCCGCCGACGGGCTTGCGGTCAGTTCCGGGAGCGCCTGTTCATCGGAGAGCCCTCGGCCAAGCCACGTTCTTCTGGCGATCGGCTTGTCCGACGACGAGGCCCGCGGCAGCGTGCGGTTTGGCCTGTCCCGGTTCACGACCGAGGATGAAATCGAACGGGCAACGGCGATGATCGCGGCTGGAGTGGCCCGGCTTCGGCCTGGATGACAGGTTGCCCGGGGAAGCCACCCTTGGCCGGCCGGGTGCGGCGGGCTACACTTTTCCACATACGCGGCTGCGAGATTTCCAGCAGCCGTCAGGCACGATTCAGAGGAGGTTCGTTCCCATGTCGGTCACCCTTACCGAAAAAGCCGCCAGCGAAGTGAAGAAGATTATTGCGGATCAGAAACTCGCATCCGACACCGTGCTCCGCGTGGGTGTGGCCGGGGGCGGTTGCAGCGGGTTCCAGTATTCGCTCGGGTTCGACTCCGCCTGGGACCCGAAGATCGACACGCGGTCGGAGCAGCATGGCGTGCCGGTGGTGGTCGATAAGAAGAGCGACCTGTTCCTCGACGGCACGACGCTCGATTTCCACGAGGGGATCGACAAGCGCGGCTTCACGTTCAACAATCCCAACGCCAAGAAGAGCTGCGGCTGCGGCAGCTCGTTTCAGGCCTGAACGGCGGCGATCCGCCGCATCGCGGGCGGGCATTCCACGACGGGAGGGTCGGTGGCTGCGGACAAGGTGCATATCGTCGGCATCGGTGATGACGGCGTCGACGGCATGACCGCGCAGGCCCGCAAGGTGCTGGAGGCGGCAGACGTGCTCCTCGGGCCGGCTTCCTGTGCCGCGGCGCTTCCGCCGGCGCTCGCCGCGAGGCTCGATGCCACGGCCACGCTCGAGGATCTCTGCGACAAGATCAACGCCGCCTCCGGCCGGCGGCTGGTGGTGCTCGCCTCGGGGGATCCCCTCTTCTACGGAACGGCCCGGTATGTCTGTGCCAAACTCGGCAAGGACCGCTTCGAGGTGGTGCCGAATGTCAGCAGCATGCAGCTGGCCTTCGCGCGGGTGAAGGAATCGTGGGAGGAAGCGTTCCTCGCCAATCTCTCAGGGCAGTCGATCGACCGGGTGATCGACAAGATCCGATCGAGCGACACGGTTGGGCTTTTCACGAGCGAACAGTGGTCGCCCGCCGCGGTGGCCCGAGCGCTGCTTGACGACGGCATCGATTCCTTCCATGCGTACGTCTGCGAGAACCTCGGCTCTCCCGACGAGCGGGTGACGCAGGGCAGCCTTGCCGACATCGCCCGCGAATCGTTCGGTCCCTTGAACGTCATGATCCTGGTGCGGAACGCCCGCGTCACCGACGTGCCCGGCAATGTGGGCAGCCGTCTCTTCGGCAATCGCGACGAGTGCTTCCTGCAGTCGCGGCCGAAGCGTGGGCTCATCACGCCGGCTGAAATCCGGTCGCTGGCGCTTGCGGAGCTGGGCCTTCGGCCGGCCAGTGTCGTGTGGGACGTCGGTGCCGGAAGCGGTTCGGTGGGCCTCGAAGCCGCCCGGATCGCCCGCGAAGGTACCGTGCACGCGATCGAGATGGATCCCGACGATCACCAACTGATCCTCGAGAATGCCAAGCGATTCGGCGTGACGAACCTCCGCGCCGTGCTCGGCAGTGCGCCCGAGGCGTGGGCCGGTCTGCCCGATCCCGATGCGATCTATGTCGGCGGCAGCGGCCGCCATGTCGCGATGCTCGTCGAGGAGGCCTGGAAGCGGCTGAAGCCCGGCGGCCGGCTCGTCACCGCCTGCAACAGCATCGAGAACCTCGCGGCCGTGCATGCGATGCTTCGGGCCCGATCCGACGATGCAGCCTATTGGATGGTGAACATCGCCCGGGGCATCGAGCAGATGGATCGCATCCGGTTCGAGGCGATCCATCCGAGCTTCCTCATGGCCGCCACCAAGCCGACGTGAGGGCCATGACCGCCCCGGACCTGCCCGACCCGCTCGATGTGATCGCCGTCGGGGCACATCCCGACGACGTCGAGATCGGCTGTGGCGGCACTCTCGCGCTGCTGGCGGCGCACGGGCATCGTGTCGGCATCGTCGATCTCACCGACGGCGAGCCGACGCCCCGATCGAGCGGTCCCGACGAGCGGCTGGCCGAGGCGGCCGCCGCGGCCTCGGGGCTCGGGGTCGTCCCTCGCGAGGACCTAGGGGTACCCAACCGACGGCTCTTCGACGGCTTCGAGGTGCGGGTGGCGCTTGCGAAGGTGTTTCGTCGGTGGCGGCCCCGGCTCGTCCTCGGCCTCGGCGACAAGACGCCGATGGCGTCGCCCGACCATGCCCAGGCCGTGGCCATCACCGAGGCGGCCGTCTTCTATTCACGGCTCACCAAGTGGGATGACACGTTCGACGGCCTGCCCGTCCACACGGTGCCGCAGTTCCTCACCTACTTCCTTTTCGCCGGCATGCCCGACGTGCCCCACGGCCACCATCCGGTCGTGATCGACATCGGGTCCCATCTCGACACGAAGCTCGCCGCGATCGGCTGCTATCGGTCGCAGTTCCCGCCCGAGAAGGCCCATGTCTTCCCCAGGGTGCGGGCGATGGCCGAGACGGCCGGCATCATGGCCGGCTGCACCGCGGGCGAAGTGCTGGCAGGCAGCCGGATGCCGTGTGTCACCGACCCGATGGCGTTTTTCTTTCCTGCCGCGGGCTCGTGACATGCAGCGGCCGTCGGCATGCGATGCGGATGTGCTGATCGTGGGCGCCGGGATCGCGGGGCTCGTGGCCGCGCGGGAGCTCGTGGCGGCAGGCAGGCGGGTGATGGTGCTCGAAAAATCGCGTGGTGTGGGGGGGCGGATGGCCACGCGCAAGGTGGGTGCCGCCGTGTGCGACCATGGCGCGCAGTTCTTCACCGTACGGGGCCCTTCCTTCGGATCGCTCATCGACGAGGCGCGTGACGCCGGGGCCGTCGATCGCTGGTGCGACGGGTTCACGCGGGCCACCGCCGACGGCATGCTGCCGCCGGGCGATGGTCATCCACGGTGGCGTGGGCACCGGGGCATGACCGACCTTCCGAAGCACCTTGCGTCCGGTCTCGATCCCGAGCGATGCAGCCTTCGCACGTCCGCGAAGGCGTCGCGGGTCGAAGTCGCGGACGGGAGCGTGATCGTCGCTCTCGACGACGGCGCCATGCTGCGAGGGGGCGCGGCCATCCTGACCCCCCCTGTGCCGCAGTCACTCGATCTCCTGGAGGCGGGGCGATGTCCGATCGATCCAGACGCGATGCAGACGCTTTCCGCCATCGACTACGACCCCTGCTTCGCCCTGATGGTCGTGCTTTCCTCGCCGAGTCGTGTTCCGCCGCCCGGAGCCATTCAGTTCGAGGCCGACGGGCCTGCCAACGGGCCCATCGCGTGGATCGCCGACAACTTTCAGAAGGGAATCTCACCGGTACCATCGCTCACGGTCCACGCCACGGGGGCCTCCAGCAGAATCCATTTCGATGATCCGCACGAGGAGGTCGCCGGCATGCTTCTCGCCGCCGCAGCCGAATGGATCGACGGCCCGGTCGAGACGTCGGTGATCGAGTGGTCGCTGCATCGATGGAAGTTCGCTCAGCCGAGGTCGATCGTCCCGGCGCCGCTGGTGGCGGTGAGCACGACGCCGCCGATCGTGTGCTGCGGGGATGCCTTCGGGGGGCCGAAGGTCGAGGGGGCGGCCTCCAGTGGATCGGCTGCCGCACGATGGGTATCGCGGGCGGTCTTCGGAGGCTCCGCCGGCTGACCGCGGTTGCACGGACCCGGTGCTCTCGGTGAAGATAGGTGCTCGGCATACGGTCCGTTCCCCCATTCCTGGAGTCGATTCCCATGGCCACAATCGCCCCTCCCAGCAGGCTGCTCCCCGAAGTCGAAGCATTCTTCTCCGGTTCGCCGCTGTGCAGCGTGGTCGGTGGCAAGGATGTCGCCGGCTCCTCGGGCAAGACGATGAAGACGCTCGATCCGGGCAGTGGCGAGCCGATCGCCGAGTTTCATGTCGCCTCGGCCGAGGATGTCGATCGGGCCGTGAAGGCGGCGGCCGACGCATTCAAGAAATCGGGCTGGGCGACCATGGCGCCCAACGAGCGAGGGGCGCACCTCCAGCGTCTTGCCGATGCCGTCGAGAAGCACAAGAAGATCATCGGCCAGATCGAGTCGCTCGATGCCGGAAAGATTCTCGCCCAGGCCGAGGGGGACGTGCAGAACTTCGTCGATACGCTCCGCTACTTCGCCGACATGGCCCAGCACGTGCAGCGACGGACCGTGTTGGCCGTGGCCAACCACGAGGCCTGGACGGTCCGGCATCCGTGGGGACCGTGCGGCTTCATCTTCCCCTGGAATTTCCCCTTCCTCCTAATCGGGTGGGGCGTCTCGCCGGCGCTGGCCGCCGGCAACACGGTGATCATCAAACCGGCCGAGGACACGCCGCTCTCGGCGATCTACCTCGGGCGGCTGGCCCGCGAGGTCGGCATTCCGGACGGCGTGGTCAACGTCGTGCTCGGCACGGGGGCCGAGGCCGGGGCCGCGCTCTCCGGCCATCCGGGCATCAAGCGGATGAGCTTCACAGGGTCGCCAGAAGTGGGGCGGCTCGTGGGTGAGGCCTGCGGTCGCAACCTCGTTCCCGTGAAGCTGGAACTGGGCGGCAAGGGGGCGGCGGTCGTGTTCGAGGATGTCGATGTGGCCGCCACCGCCGCGAAACTGGTCGGGGCGATCACGTTCCACACCGGCCAGGTCTGCTGCGATGCCACGCGGTGGATCGTCCACAAGGGAATCGCCAAGCAGTTCACCGACGAGTGCGTGAAGCGGCTTCAGGCGGTGAAGGTCGGCCATCAGCTCGAGGGTGCGACGAACATGGGGCCCGTGGTGAATGCCAAGCAGCGGTCGCGGGTGCTCTCCTACCTCGAGAAGGGGCAGAAGGAAGGGGCCCAGGCGGTGCTGCCCGGTGGCCCTGCCGAGGTCTCGGGCACGAACGGCTTCTATGTGAAGCCGGCCCTCTTGGCGGGCTCGCTCGACAATGTCGCGGCTCGCGAGGAGATCTTCGGCCCGGTCGCCTTCATCGCCACCTTCGACAGCGAGCAGCAGGCGGTCTCCATGGCCAACGACACCGAATACGGCCTGGCCAACAGTGTCTGGACGAGCGATCCGGGCCGGGCGGCCCGAGTTGCGGAATCGATGGTGGCCGGCAACAGTTGGATCAACGCCCACAACGTCTTTCCGCGGGGTGTTCCCTACGGCGGCGTGAACAAGAGCGGTGTCGGCGGTGGCGTGAACTCGGTCGAGACGCTCTTCGATTACTGGCGGAGCCAGTCGGTCGTTCGGCCGTTGTGAGCGGGCGTCGATCGAGAAGGGCGTGACGTTCCAGTGGAACACGACGTCGTCATCGTCGGTGCCGGGCTGGCCGGGCTTGCCTGCGCGCGGGAGTTGGTGCAGGTGGGGCGACGGGTCGTCGTGCTCGAGGCCGCCGATCGCGTGGGTGGCCGGGTGGCGACCGACACGGTCGATGGGTTTCGGATCGATCGTGGCTTCCAGGTCTACAACGATGCATATCCCGAGGGACGGCGGCAGCTCGATCTCTCTTCGCTCAGGCTGGGGCGGTTCGAGCCGGGTGCCCTCGTCGCGGACGGGGGCAGGCTGCGACCTGTGAGCGACCCATGGCGTCGTCCGCTCACGGCGATCGGATCGGTGCTCGGCGGAAGCGTGGGGATCGCCGACGGTCTGCGGACGGCGGTCCTCCGCGGTGAGTCCATCCGCCGTTTCCGCAACGGGACGCTCGATCCCGATGGTCCGGTGACGTCCGGGGAGCGAACGACGCGGGAGGAACTCTCCTCCCGTGGTTTTTCCGATGCGTTCGTGCGTCGTTTTTTCGTCCCCTTCTTCGGCGGTGTGTTTCTGGAGCGTTCGCTCGACACGTCCGCAGCCATTTTCCTCTTCGACTTCGCGATGTTCTCGCTCGGCCATGCCTGCCTGCCGCACGGAGGCATGGATGCGATTCCTCGGCAGATGGCATCGGCGCTGCCCGCCGGATCGATCCTCGTGAACGCCCGCGCTCTTCGGGTCGAGCCGGGGCGTGTACTGCTCGAGGACGGCCGAGAATTCGTCGCTCGGGATGTCGTGGTGGCGACGGAGGGGCCCGCCGCGGCGCGACTGCTGCCCGCGGTGTTTCGGGGTCGGCTGGATGACCGCAGCACGAAGGCGACGCGGCTTGTCGCGTTTGCGGCGGATCACTCGCCGCTCTCGAACCCCACGCTCGTCGTGAGCGCGGAGGAGTCGGGGCCGATCGACAACCTGACCGTGCCCTCGGATGTCGTGGCAGGCTATGCGCCGGTCGGACAGAGCCTCGTCACGGTGTCGGTGCGGCAGGGGGCTCCGGGCGCCGGTGACGACCTCGTCGAGACGATCCGGAACCAGGCGGCCGGATGGTTCGGCCCTGCGGTTGGCTCATGGAGGCATCTCGTGACGGTGCACGTGCCGCGCGCGCTGCCCGACGAATCGCCGGCGGCTCGCCAGCTTCGGGTCGCCGGGCCTCGACTGGCCGACGGGCTGTTTCTCTGCGGCGACCACTGCGCCTCGGCGTCGATCAACGGGGCGCTCGGCAGCGGCCGTCGCTGTGCCGAAGCGGTGATTCGGTAGTCCGTCAAGCCGCCGGAATACCGCCGACTGTTATCTGGACTGTGACAGTACGGTTCTCGGGGTGTACAGTTGTTTGAAACGCGTGCGCCCGGAGACTTTTTCCGCCATGATCAGCGTTTGGGAATGCGCCGGGCCCCACACCCATTACGGACTCCTCGATGACTCGTCTCGGTCAGATTGTCGGCTGGATCGCCCCGGTGATCATTCTCGGGATCGGGATCGGCATCTTCATGGGCATGGGAAAGCAGCCACCGCCGGAACGCGTGGATGCCGGGGCCCAGGCTGCCGTCGCGGTGCGAACGGCCGCGGTGCGGCCGGAGCGGGGCGGGGTGGACGTCGAGGCCGACGGCGTGGTGGTGCCGGTCCGCGAGGTCACGTTGGCGGCCGAGGTGGGGGGGAAAGTGCTCTCCAAGTCGAAAGCGTGCAACGAGGGGGAACGCGTCACCAAGGGGACGCTGCTATTCGAGATCGACCCGCGGGATTATGAACTCGAGGTCGATCGGCTCGAGCGGGAATGCTCGCAGGCGGGGCTCGCGATCGAGGAGATCGACGAGGAGATCGCACAGAATGCCGACACGATCAGCTTGGCGAAACGTCAGGTGGAACTCGCGCAGCGGGAGACTACCCGCCTCGAAGGTCTCAAGTCGGGTCGGATCGTCACTGAATCGGAGCATGACCGCGCCATTCGGGATGAATTGACGGCGGTCAATTCCTTGACGACTCTCGAAGGACAGCGGCGTGTCCTCACGAAGCGACGCACTCGGCTCGTGGAGGCCCGCTCGCTCGCGGGGACGATGCTCGAGCGGGCGAAGCTCGATCTCTCCCGAACGAAAGTCTTCGCCCCCGCCGATGGCGTCGTGGTCGAGGACAAGGTCGAACAGGACTCGTTCGTCGCCAAAGGGGCGCCGCTCGTCACGATCGAAGACACCAGCGCCGCGGAGGTGAAGGCAAGCCTTCCGATGGACGATGTGGCGCGAATCTGGAGCGGTGGGGAATCGGGTGCGACAGGCGGTCGCGAACTTCCTCCGACGCCGGCCACGGTGGTCTACTCTCTCGGCGATCGCTCCTACCAGTGGCAGGGAATTCTTTCCCGTCAGGAAGGCCGCGGCCTCGATGAAAAGACCCGCACGCTTCCCTGCCGAGTGACCGTTCCCGCCCCCGATGCCGTCACGGCGATCGACCGCTACGGCGCGGCCATGCCGCAGTTGCCGGCCGGCAGCCCACGGGCGCTTCTCCGCGGCATGTTCGTCCACATCCGCGTGCACGTCGAAGACGGCGCCGAACTCGTATCGATTCCGGAGGAGGCGCTGCGACCGACCGGTGAAGTCTGGGTGATGCGGGACGGGCGGCTCGTGATCCTGCAGCCTCGTCCCTTGGCCATCCGCGACCGGCGGGTGGTGTTCGATGGAACGGAGTCGGGCCTGCTGCCGGGAGACCGGGTCGTGACCAGCCAGCTTGCACGGCCTCGTGACGGGCTCGAGGTCGTCGAGGCCGGAGGGCCGATGGGTGAGCCTGCGGTGATGGCCGACACGCCGGGCGAGAACGACGCGAGCTGAGGCACGTCCCATGAGAACGATCATCGCTTGGACCGTCCGCAACATGCCGGCGATGAACACGCTGGTCATCGCGGTGCTGCTCGTGGGGTCGATGGCCTTCGCGTCGATGCGGCGCGAGGTGTTTCCCGAGTTCGACCTCGAGATCGTCCTCGTGACGGTGCCCTATCCGGGGGCGACGCCCGAAGAGGTGGAAGAGGGAATCTGCCAGAAGGTCGAAGAGGCCTGTCGGAGCGTCTCCGGCATCAAGAAGATCACGAGCGTCGCCCAGGAGGGGATGGGCTTCTGCGTGTTCGAACTCCAGGAGAGCGTCAAGGACGTTCAGAAGACGCTCGGTGAGATTCGTTCCGAGGTGGAGCGAATCCCGAGCATGCCCGAGTTGGCCGAGGATCCGAAGGTCGAGCAGGTGACGCTTCGGACCCCGGCGATCAAGGTTGGCGTGCTCGCGCCGGGCGGCACGGAACAGGGTGCCGCCGACGAGGCCGAACTTCGTGACGTGGCCGAAGTCATCCGCGATGACCTGCTCTCACTGCCGGCGGTCTCCGCCGCGAACCTTCAGGGAGCGAAGGACTACGAGATCGACATCGAGATTTCCGAGGCCACCCTCCGCAAATACGGGCTCACGCTGCAGAAGGTCGCCGAGATCATCCGCCGCGAGAACATCGAACTTCCCGGCGGCACGATCCGAAGCGAGGCAGGCGAGATCCTCCTGCGGGGCAAGAACAAGCGGTATGTCGGTGCGGAGATCGCGAAGCTCCCCCTCGTCACTCTGCCCGATGGCCTCGTGCTGACCGTCGGGGATCTCGGAACGGTCCGTGACGAGTTCGCCGACATCGCGTCGATGAACCGGATCAACGGCCGCCCCGGCATGGTCGTCTCGATCGACCGCAGTTCGGGCGAGGACCTGCTGGCGATGGTCGCGGCCGTGAAGCGATACGTGGCCCAGGCCAAGCTGCCCCCCGGCTACGACCTTGCCATCTGGGCCGATCAGTCGATCGACGTCCAGGACCGGCTTCGGATGCTGATCGAGAACGGGCTTCAGGGGCTCGTCATCGTGTTCGTGATGCTGTCGCTCTTTCTCGATCTCAAGATCGCCTTCTGGGTGGCGATGGGGATCCCGTTCTCGATGCTCGGCACCGGGGCGCTCATGTATGGCACCGATCAGACGCTCAACATGCTGTCGATGTTCGCCTTCCTGATGGCGATCGGTATCGTCGTCGATGATGCGATCGTGGTGAGCGACAACATCGACCGACATCGCCGGATGGGCAAGAGCTTCACGGCGGCCGCCATCGACGGCACGGTGGAAGTGGTTCCGAGCGTGATCTCGAGCGTGCTGACGACCGTGATCACGTTCCTTCCGCTCTGTTTCGTCTCGGGGGTGATGGGCAAGTTCATCGCCGTGATGCCATTCGCCTTCATTTCGACGCTGCTGGTGTCGCTGGCTGAATCGACGCTCGTCCTGCCGGGGCACCTCGCCCATGAGAAGAATCTCGTATTCACGATCATCGGCATCGTCCTTTTCCCGTTGCGGCTGCTCCTGCCGCTGGTGGCCAGACTCCAAAGGGCCTGCGACCACGGTCTCAAGTGGTTCGTGAGATCCGTCTACTCGCCGTTCCTCGACTGGGCCCTCGACAACCGGCTTACGGTGCTCGCGTCGGCCGTGGGGCTCCTGCTTGTCGCGGGGGGCATCGTTCGGAGCGGGATCACGCCGTTTCAGCTCTTTCCGAAGATCGATGCCAACCGCCTGCTCGCGAAAATCGTGTTTCCGGACGGCACGCCGGCCGGTGTCACGGAGGAGGCGACGTCCAGAATCGAACAGGCCGCCTATGCCGCCTCGAAGAGGCTTTCTCCACCCGGGTCGCCCATCGTGCAGCTCGTGCATCGGGCGGTCGGACAGGTGGCGGCGCAGGGAGAGGTGGGCCCCGATGCCCGCATGAGCGGGAGCCATGTCGGTGCGGTGGCCGTGGAGCTGGTCGAGGGCGAATACCGCGGCGTGACGAGCGAGGAATTCATCAGCGAATGGCGACGGG
>JBJTDB010000057.1:0-16257 GCA_046092145.1 Planctomycetia bacterium
TCGTATAGCTCGCCGAGGAGTTCGGCGTAAGGGTTGGCGCGAGGCTCCTGAAGAGGCCCGCCTCCTCGACGAAGGGAAGCAGCTGCGTCATCCAGGTCACTCGTTGGGAATAGCTGGGTCCCCCATTGGACGGCATGACCACGCCAATCGGGAACTGGTCTCGAACATCATGAAAAACATTCAACGCAAGCGTGATCTGTTTGAGGTTGTTGGCGCATTGAGTTCGGCGGCCCGCCTCACGCGCTCGTTGCACCGCCGGCAGTAGCAGCCCAACCAGCACTCCGATGATCGCGATTACGACCAAAAGTTCGACAAGCGTGAAACCGCGCAGGGGCCGGAAGGGAGCTGTGCCTTCCTTGGAACCGCGCGCTTGTATTTGACGTGATCGCGGGATCAAGCTGTCACATGTCTTATTTCGTCTGAGAGTCATGATGCGCAACCTTTTTTTGTATGAGACGATGACGGACGCTCAACGGAAACGGCCGAGGATAGAGACAGAAACAATGAAATGAGGATCGGTACCCAACCCAACGACGATCGTTAGGGTACCCCCCCGTCCTGTCAATAGCAATGCCGATCCCCTTGCAACTGACGCTGCAACCAATCGTGGTCAAGAGATGCCTCGAGGCGCGGCGTTCCTTCCAGAATTCATAAAGCGTAAAACTTTTACGCGTTATCATTATCGGCATCGGGTACCGTGCGAGGAGTCGAACCCCGCACTCCACCACCCCGAGGCCATGCCATGCCGTCGTCCGCCTATCGCTTTTCCGTCGGTCCCTGGAACATCAGCCGCGGGGCCGATCCCTTCGGGCCGCCCGTCCGCCCGCAGGTGGCGTTCGATGACGTGCTCGACACGGCCGTGAAGCTCGGCTTCGAGGGAATCCAGTTTCACGACGACGACGCCGTGCCTGACCTCGAGAACCTCGCACCGGCGAAGATCGTCGCCGAGGCCGAGGCGATGAAGCGGAAGCTCGACGGCATGGGGCTTGTCGCCGAGTTCGTCGCCCCGCGTCTCTGGGAACACGCGCACGGCATCGACGGCGGCTACACAAGCAACGATCCGGCCTCGCGAAAGTGGGCGATCGAACGGTCGAAGCGGGCGGTCGATGTCGCCATGGCCCTCGGCTGCGACCTCATCGTGATGTGGCCCGCCCGCGAGGGGACCGGTGTCCGCGAGAGCAAGAATCCGATCACCGCGTCGGCCCAGATGCTCGACGCCATCAACGCCATTCTCTCGGCGAGCCCGAAGGCGAAAATCGCGATCGAGCCCAAGCCCAACGAACCGGTCGATCACGCCTTCGTGCCGACGATCGGCCATGCTCTGGCCCTCGGCGCCCGATCGGCCGATCCGGCCCGCGTGGGCGTGCTGATCGAGACCGCCCACGCGATCCTCGCCGGCCTCGACCCATCCGACGAAATGGGCTTCGCCATCGCCGCCGGCAAGCTCTGGAGCGTGCATCTCAACGACCAGAACGGCCTGAAGTATGACCAAGACAAGGTCTTCGGCGCCGCCAATCTCCGTGGTGCGTTCGACCAGGTGCGGGTGCTCGAGGCGGCCAACTATGCCGCGACGGGCGCGTTCGTCGGCTTCGACGTGAAGGCGCAGCGAACGCAGCCGGCGGCGTCGGCCACCGCCCATCTCGCCACGAGCAAGGCGGTCTTCCTGCGGCTGGTCGAAAAGGTTCGCTCCTTCCCGCAGAAGACGGCCGACCAGTGCATCGCGGCACGCGATTACGAGGCGCTCGAGCGACTCGTGCTGGAGCACCTGCTGTCCGCCTGACCGGCGCGGAGGATCCGCATGGCCGATGCGCCGCTCGTCGCCGTGATCCTCGACGCCGCAAGGGCCTATGATCGGCTCATCATCAGCGGGATCGCGCAGTTCGTGCAGGACACGACGGCCGCCTCACGGGGCGGACCGACATGGAGCCTCTATGTCGAGGAGGATCCGCTCCAAAAGCTGCCCGATCTCGCGAACTGGCACGGCCAGGGCATCATCGCGAACTTCGACGACCGTCGGGTGGCGACGGCCCTCGCCGGGATCGACATCCCGGTCGTGGGAGTGGGAGGCGGCTCGGGATGGTACGACCCCGCCTCGGGCATTCCATACATCTACACCGACAACGTCGCCATCGGCCGGCTCGGTGCCCAGCACCTGCTCGGCTGCGGGCTGCCGACACTCGCCTTTTACGGCTATCCGCGCGGCCGCACGACGGGATGGTCGGACGAACGGGCCGAGGCCTTCCGCGCGACGGCGAAGGCGGCAGGCCGACCGTGCCATGTCTTCACCGGCCGCCAGGGCGACGCGCGCCGCTGGGAATCACTCCAGAAGGAGCTGACCCTGTGGCTCGATGGCCTGCCCAAGCCGGTGGGCATCATGGCGTGCAACGACCTTCGGGCCCGACACGTGCTGGAAGCCTGCCGGAGGCTCGGCTTGAGCGTGCCCGCCGACGTCGCGGTGCTCGGCGTCGACAACGATCAGCTCGTCTGCGAACTCACCCGACCGCCCCTTTCGAGCATCGATCAATCGGCCCGACGCATCGGCTACGAGGCGGCTGCGCTGTTGTCGCGGATGATGACGGCCGGCGAACGGCCGCGAAAGCGACGGACGGCCCTGCCCCAAAAGGTGGTCGTGCCACCGATCGGCGCCGTCACCCGCGCCTCCACCGACACGCTCGCCAGCGATGACGACGCGGTCGTCGCGATGCTCCAGTCAATCCGCGTCTCCCCCTGGCGCAAGCCCTCCATCGCCGCCGTGGCCGAGGCGCGGGGCATCTCGCCGACGGCGCTCGAGCATCGCTTTCAGGCCGCCGTCGGCCGGTCGATCCACATGGAGTTCATGAGGCAGCGGATGCAGCGGCTCCGGGGGATGGTGGTGGGGACCGATCTCCCGCTCAAGACGATCGCGGCCCGGACGGGCTTCCCTTCCCTGCAATACATGACAACATTCTTCCGTCGTCACACGGGAACGACCCCGGCCCGCCTGCGGGCCATGGAGCGAACCCGGCTCATGAAAGGACATCGCGATGCGTGAGATCGATTGCATCATCTGCGGCACCTGTGTGGCCGATATTCTCGTGCGGCCCGTGCCGCTCTCGACGCCCGTGGGCGGCGGCAAACTCATCCATGTCGATCCGATCGAGGTGACGACCGGCGGCATCGTCTGCAACACCGGCATCGCGATGCGGCGGCTGGGCATGAAGGTGGCGGCGTCGAGCCTCGTCGGCCGCGACCAATGGGGCGACATCATCCGCACCCGACTGACGGCCGAGGGTGTCGATGCGGCCGCGATCGAATCACATCCCTCCCTGGCGACGAGCACGACCGCCGCCCTCATCGACGCAGGCGGCGAACGCAGCTTCGCCCACCATGTCGGCGCTCCGCATGCGATCGATGTCGCCTTCCTCCGGGGGCAGACCTCGTTCTTCACGAGAAGCCGTCTTGCCGTGCTCGGCTACTTCGGCCTGCTGCCCTCGCTCGAGCCCGTCTTCGCCGAGGCGGTGGCCGTGCTGAAATCGGCCGGGTGCATCGTCGCCACGGAAACGGCCGGCAGCGGCGGCGACCTCGCACGGCTCGCCCCTGCCCTGCCCGCGATCGACATCTTCGTGCCGAGCCTCGACGAGGCGGTGCACCACACGGGACGGCACGACCCCCGGGAGATCATCGGCTGTTACCGCGGCCACGGTGCCACCGGCCTGGTCGGCGTGAAGCTCGGCACGAAGGGGGCCGTGCTCAGTCCGAAGGCCGGCGAGTTCATCGAAATCCCGTGCATCCCGGCGCCGGGCCCGGTGGCCGACACGACCGGCGCGGGTGACTCGTTCCTCGCCGGGCTGCTGACGGGCCTGCTCCGCGGGATGCCCGTCCGCGAGGCCGGCCTGCTCGGCGCCGCGACGGCCGCCTGCTGCGTGACGGGCATGGGCGCGACGGCCGGTCTGCGATCGTTCGACGAGACCATGCGGCTGGCCACCGATGCCGGATGAGCCCTACACGGGTTCACGGCTCGGGCAGGAGTTCGATCGCCTCGGTCGGCGGCACCATGATGTCGGCCTTGCGCCGTAGCGTCGCGAGCGTCTGCGGCGAGGCGGCGCGAAGGTTCGGAATCGCCACGAAGCCGCTGCTCGAGGCCAGCGACTCGGCGATCGCCACCGAGGCCCGCGAGTCGAGCCGGGATACATTCGACAGGATCAGGCTCGCCACCCTGCTTCGCAGGAGGTCGGCAAGTTCAACGGACTCGAGCATCGACGTCTGCGAGAGCGAAAAGAGATCGAGGCTTCCGCGGTGCATCGCAAGCGCCCGGGCAGACTCCGGCTCGATCGACCGCAGCCCCGAGAGGATCAGCGCCCCTTCATGATCGGCCAGCGCCTGGGCCGTTTCGACGGGAAGCATGGCAAGCCCCGGCAGGCAGAGCGTGCCACGGTGCGGCGCGAGTGCCCAGGCAGCGGGCGGCGAGAGCATCGTGAGATCGGGGAGGACACGGGTGCCGCGATGCGGAGCCAACGAGGCGACCCATGCGACGGACACCTCCGACCGGCTCGCGAGCGTCATGACGCCCTCGTGCGATCCGAGCGACTCGACCGCCTCGGCCGTGATCGCGTCGGGGCCGCCGAGCACAAGCGGCGACCCGTGGGCAGCCAGCCGCCGTGCCGCCTCGGGATCGAGCCGATCAAGTCCGGTGAGCGCGAGAGTGCCACGGTGGGCCGCCAACGCGTCGGCGACCTCGATCGGCACGTCCCGCAGTCCGCCGAGCACGAGGCCCTCGCCGACATGCGATGCAAGCGCCTCCGCCATCCCGACGGAAAGCGACGTGAGCCCCGGAAGCGAAAGCGTGCCGCGCTGAAGGGCGAGCCCGCGGGCCACGGCACCATCCATCGCGGTGATGCCCGAAAGCACGAGGTGGCCGCCATGCCCGGCGAATGCCGACGCCGATTCGTGAGAAAGGCCGGTGACACCGCAGAGTTCGAGACGGCCACGATGCCCGGCGAGCGCCGCGGCCACCGCCGGCGCGATGCTTCGCACGGCCGGAAGATCGAGATCACACTCGCCGGAGGCCAGTGCCGCAGCCGTCTCCGGCGCGAGCTGATCGAGTGCGGGCAGCGACAGCCGGCAGAAGCCGCCGGACTCGACGAGAGCCCTGGCCGTGGCGGCATCGAGTTCGCGCAGATTCGGCAGACAGATTTCCCAGCCGGTCCGCCGGCTGACGATCGCGCGGGCCTCGTCCGGCGAAATGCGTTCGCTCCACTCTGGGGCCATCTCCTGGCGCGATTCCGACGCCCCGGCGAAGCCCGACGGACACACGCAGCCGAGAATGATCGCCCCGGCTACGGCAGCCGGGCTCACGGCCTCTCTCGAGCGTTCGGGCAGCCATTTCATGGGAGAAACTCTACCCACGACCGGCCGGTTTCATCCAGTCGCGCAGCCCCCCACCGGCCATTCAGTCCGCCAGAGCCACGGCCCGCGACTCGGAGTAGTTTTCCGATCCCCCCGGCTTTTCGACCGTGACGGCGAACATCGCCGGCGACTCGACGAATTCCTGGGGGAGGATCGGCACGATCACATCCGCCCTCCGGTCATCACCGGAGACGTCGAAGACGCCGCCGCGAACCGGCACCGCCCGGCGTCCCACGATGATCCAGATCTGATACTGCCGCTCCCGCGGGTCGTTGGGATCGAGCCCGCGGATCCGTAAAAATCCCCGCTGCCGTGACGGGCTCCAGACGATATCCCCCTCCGGCCGCTCGGCCGGCAGGGCTGGATCCCCGCCACGCGTGATTCCGCCACATGGCATGCGAACGGCATCCTCGACCTGCTCGAGCATCGCCTCGCGATCACCGGCGAATGCGACGGCCGTCGGCTTCATGTCGGCAGCCGGCTCGATCAGTGCGACGGGTTCCTGGGGGCCGCGCGGCAGACGCCACCCGGAACACAACGACCACGAGACAACGGCCACGATCGAACCGGCTAGCGCCGTGATCGCCAACAGGATCCCTCGGCGGCCCGCGCCGTGGGAGCGGCCCGACGTCAGCAGGGGTGGTTTTTCTGCATGCGTTGCGACAGCCATCGCGGCAGCGAGGCGATCGAACGCATCATGGTCTCCCGCCGGATCGATCGCCATGAGCTTCGCCAGCTCCGTCTCCTCCTCGGCATCGAGACCGAAGACGGCCCTGTCGGCGAGCAGATCGAGCAGCCGCTGGTTCGACTCGGCGTCGGGCATCCGGGAATCTTTCATCGTGCTTCTCCTGAACAATCTTTTTCCTCGGCCCATGCCCGCAGTCTCATGAGGCCGCGGCGGGCGAGCGTCTTCACCGTGCCGAGCGGGATGCCGAGCAATTCGCTGATCTCGTGCTGGGTGCGTCCGTCACCGACCGCCATTTCGAGCACCCGCCTCTCCTCGGGACGAAGCCTGCCGAGGAGAGCCCGAACCGCCTCCACATCCTCGCAATGCTCCGGACGGTAGGGACCGCCGTCGGGGATCGCCGGAAGCGATTGGGGCAACGGGCCGGGTTTCACCCGGCTTTGCCGCCGCCGATGCCGATCGGTCAGCCGACGCCTCGCGATCATGGCCACGAAGGTCGCCTCCGACGCCACGGCGGCATCGAAGCGAGACGCATGCCGCCAGACATCGAGAAAAATCTCCTGCACGGCCTCCTCCGCGTCGTCATGGGTGGGAGACATCGTTCGGGCAAGTGACCACACCATGCCTCCGTAGGTCGCAAGACACTCCTCCATCGCCTCCGGAAGACCTGCGGCCACCCTGGAAAGAACCATGGAGATTTCCGGAAACCAACGTCCTGTCGCCCAGCATGCCGGCACCCGGCAGCGTCGATGGCGAGGATACCGGCCGGCGGATCCTCCAACCAATCATCGCTTTCGCACGGAGGCCGCCGACGGATTCACCGGGGAGGGAATCCAACGTCGATCCCGCCGCGAATACACTCAGGACATCCCACCGGACTCTCCCTCGACCGTTCCAAAGGATCCTCGCCCGATGCCCCCATCCCCCGAATTGCACGACGACGACGTCCAGAAGCTCGACCGGCTCCGCGAGTCCTACGGCCGTCTCCACAAGGAACTCGGTCGGGTCATCATCGGCCAGCGGGAGACGATCGATCGGCTCGCTGTCTGCCTCTTCGCCCGCGGCCATGCGCTCCTGATGGGCGTACCCGGGCTCGCCAAGACGCTCCTCGTGAGCCGGCTTGCCGAGGTGGTCTCGCTGAAATTCAGCCGCATCCAGTTCACCCCCGACCTCATGCCGATGGACATCACCGGCACCGACATCCTGCAGGAGGGGGCGGGCGGGCGTCGCGAATTCGTCTTCGTGCCCGGCCCGGTGTTCGCCAACATCGTCCTCGCCGACGAGATCAACCGGGCGCCCCCGAAGACGCAGGCGGCGATGCTCGAGGCAATGCAGGAGCAGAAGGTCACGGTCGTCGGCAAGACGTCGCGGCTCGAGCCCCCCTTCTTCGTGCTGGCCACCCAGAACCCCGTCGAGCAGGAGGGAACCTATCCGCTGCCCGAGGCCCAGCTCGACCGGTTCATGTTTCTGATCGACGTCGACTATCCGTCGGAGGAAGAGGAGGTGACGATCGCCCGCACGACCACGGGCGACGCGCTCCCGCCCCTCGACCACGTGCTTTCCGCCGCCGACATCATCGAGTCGCAGCATCTTGTCCGCCGCATGCCCGTGCCCGATCACATCTACCGATTCGCCGCCCGGCTCGTGCGGCGGACGCGGCCGCAGGGAGCGACCGCCCCCGACTGGCTCAAGCCGCTCGTCTCGTGGGGGGCCGGGCCGCGGGCGGTGCAATACCTGATCCTTGGAGCCAAGAGTCGGGCCGCGCTCACGGGAGGCTACATGGTGCGGCTGGAAGACGTGGCCGCCGTCGCGGCGCCGGTGCTTTCTCACCGGGTGCTCACCACGTTCGCCGCGCAGGCCGAGGGAATCGACTCGAAGAAGATCGTCGAGAGACTCGTCGCCGAGGCGATCGCGAACGAAGACGGGTGATCCATGTTCACCGACCGGACGACGCGGACCTTTCTCGAGAGCGGCGTGCTGTCGCGGCTCTCGGCCGTGCCGCTCTTCTCACGCCGGCCCATGGTGGGCAACGTGTCGGGGAGGCATGTCAGCCCACACCGCGGATCGAGCGTCGAGTTCGCGGAGTACCGGAAGTATGTTCCCGGCGACGACCTGCGGCGGCTCGATTGGCGGGTCTACGGCCGGACCGACCGCAACTATGTCAAGGAATACGAGGCCGACACCAACCTGCGATGCTGCCTGGTCGTGGACTCGAGCGGCTCGATGGGCTTCGGCTCGGCGGGCACTCAGCGGATCGACTATGCGCGGCGACTCGCCGGCACGCTCGCGTTCCTGGCCTGCCGGCAGGGAGACGCGATCGGCATCTCCTGTGCGGCCGAGCGGATCGTGCAGCACCTTCCCCCTCGCAGGAACCCGGCCCACCTTCGGCTCGTGCTCGACATCCTGGAGCAGGTGCGGCCCCAAGGACCATCGCACCTGCCGTTGGTTCTTCATGAACTGGCCGAGACCGTCCGGCAGCGTGCCCTGGTGGTGATCGTCTCCGACCTGCTCATGGACCCCGAGGAGCTGGCCGGCTGCTTCAGCCACCTGCGGTTTCGAAGGCACGACGTGGCCGTGTTTCACCTGCTCGATCCGCAGGAGGTCGCCTTCGACTTCCGGCGGCCGACCCGCTTTCTCGACATGGAGGGGGCCGATCCGCTCTTCGCCGACCCGCTCGAGATCGCCGACCGCTACGCCAAGGCGCTGGCCGGACATCTCGAATCGATCCGTCGGATCGGTCTCGAGCAGGGCATCGACTACCACCGCGTGATCACCGACGAGGATTACGAGAAGGTGCTCGCTCGCTTTCTCGTGGGCAGGGCGTCGGGAAAGGCCGGCCGATGACGTTTCTGCAGCCTGCGATCCTCTTGGCCCTGCCCCTCGTCGCGCTGCCGGTGATCATCCACCTGATCAACCAACGGCGGTTTCAGTCGGTCGAGTGGGCGGCGATGATGTTCTTGCGATCGGCCCGCGCGCTCTCCCGCGGCTACACGCGGCTGCGACGGTGGCTCATCATGCTGCTCAGGATGGCGGCCGTCGCGGCCGCCGTCGTGGCAGTGAGCCGGCCGCTCTCACAGGGCTGGCTGGCTGCCGCGGGGGGTGACCGCGGCGGCACGGCGATCGTGCTCGTCGATCGGTCGCCCAGCATGGCCCAAGCCTCGGGCCCCGGCGGCGAATCAAAGCTCGCGACGGCCAGGCGTCAGGTGGCGGCGGCGCTCGAGTCGCTCGGCACGAGCCGCACGATTCTCATCGACAGCGTCTCCAGCCAGCCCGTCGAACTCACCTCGCCCAAGGCGCTCCTGCTGGCGATGCAGACCGAGCAGGCCGACGCCGCAGCCGATCTGCCGCGGATGATGCAGGCAGCATGCGAAGTGCTGGCAGGATCCGAGGCCGGCGCGGCGACCATCTGGATCTGCTCCGACCAGCGGGCTACCGATTGGAAGCCGGCCGATGCCGCCTGGGAACCGATCCGCGCCACGCTCTCCTCCCTTCCGCAATCGGTGCGGCTCACGCTGCTTGGATACCCGCAGGCCGCGACCGACAATCTCGCGGTGCGAGTCGTCGATCCCGTGCTGGAACCGCGTGGCGCGTCGTGGCAGCTCGCGATCGACATCGTCCTCCGCCGCATGGCGGCCGGACCGTCGGTCCGCGTGCCGGTGCAGATCGAGCTGGGGCGGGCACGCTCGACGGTCGAAATCGAACTCACCGGCACAGAGGCCATTCTCGCGCGGCATACCATCCCGATCGACGCCGACGCGCTCGCGGAGGCGGGGGATCCCGCGAAGGCCCGGGGATGGGGCCGCGTGTCGATTCCCGCCGACGACAACCCCGCCGACAATGAATTCTTCTTCAGCTTTTGCGTGCCGCAGGAGCGGCGTTCGGTGATCGTGGCCGACGACAGCCAATCGCGGCAGGTGCTTCGCCTCGCCGCCGGCATCGCGCCCGACAAGATGCTCCGTGCCGTCAGCGACTCCGTCGATGCAAACACGATTGCCACGACGCCGCTCGATGACGTCGCGCTCATTCTCTGGCAAGCGGCCCTGCCGCACGGCGATGCCGAGGAGAGTCTCGGCAGGTTCGTGGACCGTGGCGGACAGATCATCTTTCTGCCTCCAGACACACCGTCGCAGGAGCGATTCGCCGGTCTGGCGTGGGGATCCTGGAGCGAGCACAGCCCGCCCATCCGGCCTGCCTCATGGCGGGCCGAAGAGGGGCTGCTCGGCTCCACCCGCAGCGGCGCGGCCCTGCCGGTGGGGGAACTCGACATCCGCCGCACGTGCCGGATCGAAGGCACGGGCACGCCCCTTGCCGTGCTTCCCGACGGCAGTCCGCTTTTGGTGCGGGCCGGCGGCGATCGAGACGGCGTCTATTTCCTCGCCACGACGCCGTCATCGCGAGACTCCGATCTCGCCTCCAACGGCATCGTGCTCTATGCGGTCATCCAGCGGGCCATCGACGATGGCCTCGCAGCGGTCGGCATCGCGAGGCAGTCGGATGCCGGCACGGCGATGACAGCCGGATCGGTTCCGGGCAGCCGCAGCGATGAATGGCGGCAGGTCGATGGGCCGACGGCTTCCTCCACCGAGGCCGGTTTCCATGCCGGTGTCTACGCGACTGGCAGCCGATTGACCGCCGTCAATCGGCCGACTAGCGAGGATGCCACCGACGTCGTGGCCGACCGGCAGATCGATTCGATCTTCCAGGGCCTCCGCTTCAGCCGCTTCGAGCAGAAGGCCGGCGACACCGCGACCATCATCGAGGAGGTCTGGCGACTGTTTCTCGCGGCGGTCCTCGTGGCCCTCATCGTGGAGGGGCTCCTGTGCCTTCCGGCGAGGATTCGGCTTCCCCCCATCGCACGAACCGCGGGGGTGGCGGCATGACGGTCTCTCCCGAAGTGGCAGCGGCCGCCGACGGCCTGCGGCTCTCATGGACGCCATGGTCGCTGGGCATGTCGCTCGTACTTTTGGCCTTGGTCGCCGTGGTCTGCATCGTCGGCTGGTGGAGGAGCGGCTGCCGGCCTGGGTACGCCCTCCTCGAATCGCTCCGGTTCCTGATCGCCGCGTTTGTGGTGCTCCTGCTCAATCAGCCCGAATGGATGACCCAGATCAAGCCGAGCGAAAAGCCTCTCGTCGCGGTGCTCGTGGATGATTCACGGAGCATGTCCACGGCCGACGTGACGGTCACGGGATCCTCGGACGACGCTTCGACCGCCGCTCCCACGATCGTCTCACGGAAGCAGGCGATCTCGTCCTTGCTCGACCCCGATTTCTGGAAGCCGCTCGAGGATTGTTCCATGGTGCGGATCTCGGAGTTTTCCTCGGCGGAGGCCCGCCCGGGCGAACCATCGCCGCCCGGTACGAACCTCTTCGATCCGCTCGATGCCGTGAGTCGCGGCGAAACGAACCTGAAGGCCGTGGTGCTCGTGTCGGACGGCGATTGGAACGAGGGCCGCCCCCCCGCGCAGGCGGCCACGACCCTGCGCATGGCCGGCATCCCGGTGATGACCGTGCCCGTCGGAAGCGTGACGCCGCTGCCGGACATCGCCGTCACGTCGATCGATTCAGCCGTGACCGGCGTGGCAGATAAGCCCTTCCGCATTCCCTTCACGATCAAAAGCACGCTGCCTCGCGAACAACCCGTGACCGTGGTCGTCGAGACGTCTGACGGCGAGCGGTTCAGCAAGGACGTGCGGCTGGCGTCGATGGCCACGACCACCGATGCCGTCTACTGGACGCCCGGCGAGACGGGCGACTTCACGATCACCGTGCGTGTGCCGGTGGAGTCGGGCGAACTCGTATCCGACAACAACGCCCGCACGGCTCCCGTCTCGATCCGTCAGGAGAAACTGCGGGTGCTCGTGGTCGAAAGCCTGCCACGATGGGAATACCGTTTTCTTCGCAACGCGCTGGCCCGCGACCCGGGCGTCGAGGTCTCCTGCCTCCTCTTCCATCCAGGGCTTTCGAAGGTCGGCGGCGGCAACAAGGACTACCTGAAGCAGTTTCCCGGCAGCCTCGACGAACTCTCGCGGTTCGACGTCGTCTTCCTCGGCGACGTGGGGCTCGGCGAACGACAGCTCACCGAGGAGGACTGTCGTCTTCTGAAAGGACTCGTGGAGTACCAGGCCTCGGGCCTCGTCTTCATGCCGGGGTCGCTTGGAAACGAACTCTCGCTCGTCGATTCGGCGATCGGAGACCTGCTGCCCGTGGTGCTCGATGCGACGCGGCCCGAGGGGACGGGCACTTCCCTGCCCGCATCGTTCGCCCTGACCGACAAGGGACGCACCAGCCTGCTCACGCGACTGGCCGATTCGGTGGACGACAACCTGGCCGTCTGGGAATCGCTGCCTGGATTCCAGTGGTATGGCCCGGTGCTCCGCGCGAAGGCGGGCAGCGAGGTTCTGGCGGTGCACGACACGACCGCCAACGAGTTCGGCAGGATTCCACTCCTGGTGACGCGGCCGTTCGGCGCGGGCAAGGTCCTCTTCATGGCCACCGACGGCGCATGGCGATGGCGAAAGGGCGTGGAAGACAAATACCACTACCGCTTCTGGGGTCAGGTGGTCCGCTGGATGGCCTACCGCCGGACGATGGCGAAAGGAGAGCGGATGCGGCTGCTCTTCACGCCGGAGCAGCCCGAGGTGGGGCAGGTCGTGTCGCTCGACGCGAACGCCAGCGACCCCGTCGGCGAGCCGATCGTCACGGGCACGGTCACCGTGACGGCCAAGGCCCCGTCCGGCGCGGTCGAGACCGTGCGGCTGGCGGCACCGGGGGAGCAGGGACAATTTGGCGTCTTCTCAGGGGCGTGGACCCCGCGCGAGGCAGGCAGCCACGAACTGGTGCTTTCATGCCCCGACGCGGGAGACCCCCTCGAGGCATCGGTGTTCGTGCAGGCCGCTCCCGGGGAGATGATCGGCGAGCCGGCCCGGCCCGACGTCATGGAGGAGATCGCACGCCTCACGGAAGGAGCCGTGACGCGAACGGATAGACTTGATGACCTGCTCGACGCGATCGCAGGGCTGCCCGAGAGCCCGCCCGAAGTGCGACGCGTGAGGCTGTGGGCCCACCCGGCGGCGCTGGCAACTCTCGTGAGCCTGCTCGCCGTCTTCTGGGTCGGCCGGAAATGGCAGGGGCTCTTCTGATGAACGACCACGCATCGTCCACCGACGCTCTCGTGCTTCCGGCCGGGCTTCGCCGACAGCTCGACGTGTTTCGCCGCACCCTCTGGCGCATCAAGGCGCTCGAGGCCGTCGGCGTGGCCGTCTTCGGGGTGCTCGTCGCATGGCTCGTGCTCTTCATCGCCGATCGCCTTGGCGACACGTCCGTCACCATCCGGTGGATCCTGTTCGTCGTGTCGGCCACCTGCGGCGCCGCGATTCCATTCGCGGTTCACCGCTGGATTTGGCGGCACCGAACCCTCGACAGGCTGGCCCGCCTGATCGCCAGGCGGTTCCCGTCGCTCGGAGACCAGTTGCTCGGCGTCGTGGAGATCGTTCGCAATCGCAGCGAGCAGCAGCGGTCGCGAAGCCTCTGCGAGGCCGCCATCAGGCAGGTCGCCGACGCCCTGGGCCGACAGGATCTGCGAGACGCCGTGCCGCGCCCGAGGCATCTCTTCTGGGCCGGACTCGCTGCCGTGCCGCTCGTGGTGGCGGCTGCGGCGCCATGGGTCTTTCCCGAGGCCACCGCCAATGCGTGGGAACGGCTGCTTGCCCCCTGGCGCTCGGTCGAACGCTTCACGTTCACCCGCGTCGATCGTCTCCCGCCGATGCTTGTCGTGCCCCACGGCGAGGAGGCCGAGATCAGCGTGGGCCTTCGGGAGGATTCGCGATGGCGGCCTGATCGTGCGGTGACCCGGATCGGGCGAGGGCCCACGAGTGTCACCGCCCGCGAAGGCGATCACTACCGGTTCACGGTGCCTCCGCAGGCTGCCGAGGCGCCGATGCGGCTTGCCGTCGGCGATGCGCGGCAGCGTGTGACGATCGCCCCGACGTTTCGGCCGGAGATCACGGCGATCGAGGCGCGGGTTGAGCTGCCCGCGTATCTCGAGCGACCGGAGCCGATCACGAAGGACGGACGAAGCGGCACCGTGGCGGTCGTCAAGGGAAGCACGGCCGTGATCACCGCCATCGCCAACCGTGACCTCTCCACCGCGTCGGTCAACGGCACGACGATCCCGCCGGATGCGGCCTCCTTCTCGACGCAGCCCGTCGTCGTCGATGCCGCCCGGCAGATCACGCTCGAGTGGCAGGATACGCTCGGCCTCGCGGGCGGAAAGCCGCTCGTCGTGAGCCTCTCGGCCCGCGACGACGAGCCGCCGACGATCGTGGCCGACGGTTTGTCGGGGAGGTCGGTGCTGCTCGAAACCGAGACGGTCCGGTTCATGATCCGCGCCAAGGACGACTTCGGCGTCAAGCAGGTCGGCATCGAGTGGGTCGGGGCTGCCGGCATCGAGGAAGCCGATCGCACCTCGGGTGAACGGCTCCTCGCCGCGGGTGATCCACTGGCGGAGACGCTCGAAGCGGCGGGAACGTTTTCACCCGTCGCACTTGGCATCGCGCCCCAGACGGTGGCCGTCCGTGGGTTTGTCGAGGACTTCTTTCCCGGTCGGAGCAGGGTGTACACGGCACCGGCCACGTTTCTCGTGATGAGTGCGACCGACCATGCGCTGTGGGTCAACGACCAGATCGCCCGGTGGCGGCAGCAGACCGCGGAGGTTCGCGACCGCGAGATGGAACTTCTCGCGAAGAACGAGGACTTGCGGGAACTCGAAGACGACGCCCTCGACTCCCCGGAGAACCGTCGAGCACTCCGCGACCAGGCCGCCGCCGAGCGGGCCAACGGTCGCCGGCTCGAGCGGCTCGCCGAAAGCGGCAAAGCACTCGTGCGCGAAGCGGCGAGGAACCGGGAGTTCGAGGCCCAGGCTCTCGAAAAGCTGGCTCAGCAGGTTCAGGACCTCGCGGAGATGGCCGACCGTCGGATGCCGGACATCGGCCAAGCCCTCGACGCGGCCGCCGAGGCTGCGAAGGAGACGGCCGCTTCCGAGACAGCGCAGCCGCCATCGCCGCCGCAGCCGCCATCCGACACGAAGCCGACTCGTGACGGACAGAAGCCCGATGCAGGCAAGGCACCTTCTCCGCCATCCGTTCCGCAGCCGAGCGACACGGAAGACTCCGCGTATCGAACCGAAGAGCCCGACCCGAAGGACGGTGAGGCCCCCGATACCGACGGCGGTGGCCCCAGTCCGCTCGGCCTGCCGACGACGAACGTGGGCAACGTCCCTGCGGCAGGCGGCCCGAAGAAACCATCACAGCGGAAACTGCTCGACGAGGCGATCGACAAGCAGCGGAAACTGCTCGAGGACTTCGCCGCGATTGCGGAAGAGCTTGCCGACGTGATGAGCCGCCTCGAGGGGACGACGTTCGTGAAGCGTCTCAAGGCGGCGGCCCGCAACGAGCTGAAAGTCGCAGACAGTCTGGCATCGATCGTCGCAGACACGTTCGGGGGATCTTCGAAGGAAAAGAACGACATGGTTCGTCGGGGAGCATCGGCCGCCACGGAAGACAACAAAAGCGTGGAACTCACGATTTCCACGATCATGGATGACTTGGATGCCTACGCGGAGCGGCGGCCTCAGCCCGCCCTGCGAACGGTCCTCGAGGACATGCGGACGCTCGACGTTCTCGGAAGCCTCCGGCAGCTGGGCAACGACATGCAGAAGGAACCAGGGACGTCGATCGCCCAGACGGAGTTCTGGTCCGACACCTTCGATCGATGGGCCGATGAACTCGTGCCACCTCCCCAGGAAGGCGAAGCAGGCGAGGGAGAGGGTGCTCCTCCCGAAAGCCTGCCCCCAGAGATCGTGCTGGAAGCGATGCTGATTCTCGAAGCCGAGACGAATCTTCGGGAGGAGACGCGGGTCGCCGAGCAGGTTCGCGGGAGGCTCGAGGCCGAGGCGTTCCGCGCCCGCGCCGACTCACTGGCGGGAGAGCAAGAGCGGCTGGCCGACCGGGTGGCCGCCATCGTGGAGAAGCTCGAGGGTTCTCCCCCAGGGCCGGCACGGCTCTTCGAAAAGGTCGAATCGGTCATGCACGACGCCATCGACATTCTCGCACGCCCCGACACTGGCCGCCCGGCCATCGCTGCCGAGACCGAGGCGATCGAACTCCTGCTCGCATCCCAGTTCGGTGGTGG